>JBOGGT010000091.1:0-23331 GCA_050744225.1 Acidimicrobiales bacterium
CGAGCTGAGCCAGACACAGACCTATTCTCATCGTTCGTGGCGGCCGTCAGGCCATGGGTGTCTGAGGAGTCTTACCCGAACTGAGGAGCGCTACCCGTCTGCACCACGGGTAGCGCTCCTCAGTTCATCCCACCAGGATCGCAGCTCCGCTGTCCCTCCCGCTCGTAAGCCTCAGGTCGCTGGCCCTTCAGGTCGCTGACGGCACGTGTACCGAGCTGATCGGTAGTGCGCTTACCGGCTTGGTGAGTGCAAGCTTCTCGTCCCAGTTGCTGAGGGTGTCGGCCACTTGCTCACTCGACGAGCTGTAGGTAGCGCTCACCGGGAGTGCTGGCCCCGAGAGGGCGACGTACAGGGTTGCCGAGGTCTTCGCTGGAAGCCCCAATGCTGCCGGGGCGGTGCCCCGGATGCCCACCACCCTCTGGCCGTCCACTGTCGAGCTTCCGATTTTGACCAGCGGACCTCGCAGCTTGAACGTGCTCAGGAACTGGGTGAAGTCCACTTGGGAGGACACTGTGGAGTAATCCGAGTTGCTCGGGGGAATGGAGATCCACCGGTTCGCCAGCGCCGGACCGTCGGTGGGCGGGAACTCGAAGTAGTTGAGCAGGGCATCCTGGTTGCCCTTGATGTAAGCCACGCCCCCTACCAGCAGCACCTCGGCCTTTGAGCTGCCCTCGGTGATCAGCTGGCGGCCCGAGTCTGGGAGGGCGTCATCGACCTGGACCTCAGTGAGGCTGCCCTGTGTGCCTGCGGACTTGATGTGTACCGAGGTCCTGGCCTCGGCGGTGCTCAGTGCCCGGTTGAGGATCTGCGACGCGCTCATGGCGGCGAGGCTTGGAGGCGCGGCGGGGGAGGAGCTGCAACCGGCCAGGGCCAGCGTGCTGGCGAGACTGGCCGACGTGATCAGGGCGGCGATGCGTTTGGTCAAGCTTGTCTCCCTGATAGGCGCTGGTTGGTGGATGTCGGGTTTTGCATCGGCACACCGCCGACCCTCCTTTAGGTGATTTCGTCCCGCTTCGCCAGTGATGCTCTCCGAGCGGTGATACAACTCCAACGTATCCTGTGGTCCGAGGTGCCTCGTAGGGCGGGCACTCGGTAAACCGCAGCGCCCCTCCTCGGGTTCCCCAAGGACAGGAGCAGTCGAATGATTGCAAGCATCCCCTCCGCCACCCTCTTTGGAGTGGAGGGTCGTCAGGTCTCAGTCGAGGTTCACGTAGATACGGGCATCCCGTGTTTCAACATCGTCGGGCTTCCCGATGCGGCGTGCCGCGAGTCGCGGGACCGGGTGCGCGCTGCGATCGTCTCCAGTGGTCTCAGTTGGCCGCAGCGGCGCATAACGGTGAACCTGGCTCCCTCAGGTCTCCGCAAGAGCGGCGCCGGGCTGGATCTGCCCATCGCCGTGGCCCTGCTGGTGGGGGCGGGCCAGCTCCCCCCGCGGGCGGTCGAGGGCCTTGCCTTCATCGGAGAGCTGGGCCTCGACGGCTCGGTCCGGGCGGTGCTGGGGATGGTTTCCCTGGCCGACGCGGTCCGATCACCCGCGCTGGTCGTCCCCCAGGCGTCGGCCGCCCAGGCGATCCTGGTGGACCGGCACTTGGTCAGGCCGGTGCGGAACCTGGCCGAGTTGGTCCTTGTGCTCCGCGGCTCGACGCCCTGGCCGACGCACGAGGTAGACCCGCCCGGCGGGTTGCCGTGTGATGCGCCGACCTCGTCTGACCCTGACTTGACCGACGTGAAGGGGCAGCGGCTGGGACGCTGGGCGGTGGAGGTGGCAGCCGCCGGTGGGCACCACCTGCTGATGATCGGCCCTCCCGGCTCGGGCAAGACCATGCTGGCGAGGCGCTTGCCCGGGCTCCTCCCGACTCTGGGACGCAACGAGGCGCTGGAGGCGATGCGGGTCCACTCTGCCGCGGGGGTGTCCTGGCCAGGTAACGGTTTGATGAACCGGCCTCCTTTTCGGGCTCCGCATCACGGGGCCTCCGCGGTGTCGTTGATCGGGGGAGGAGCCTCCTGGATGCGGCCCGGCGAGATCAGCCTGGCACACTGCGGGGTTCTATTCCTGGATGAGATGGGCGAGTTCCCGGCTTCAGTCCTGGACACCCTCCGCCAGCCCCTGGAGGAGGGCTTGGTGCGGGTCTGCAGAGCCAGGGCGACCGTCGAGTTCCCGGCGAGGTTCCTGTTGATCGGAGCTATGAATCCCTGCCCCTGCGGCGAGGGCTTTGCTCCGGGCGCGTGCCGGTGTTCCGATCAGGCCCGTGCCCGGTACGCGAGGAGGTTGTCCGGACCACTGCTGGATCGCTTCGATCTGCGGGTCCCAGTCGGCCGACCGGCGGTGGAAGACCTGATCGGGGTTTGCACGCCGGAGTCGAGCTCAGCGGTTGCCGAACGGGTGAGTTTGGCGCGTGGGCGCGCGGTCGCCCGCGGGGTGGTGTCCAACGCGGAGCTGCCCGCCCGCCGACTTGACGAGTTGGCGCCCCTGTCCGGCGCGGCCGAGCATCTCCTCGAACGGCGCCTGCGCTCGGGCCTGCTCTCGGCGCGCGGCCTCCACCGGATCCGTCGGGTGGCGAGGACTCTGGCAGACCTGGAGGAGTCGGGTGACCGCGTGGGGCTCGAGCACGTGGCCGCTGCCCTGGAGCTGAGGGTGGGAATTTCTGCTCTCTCGCCCATGGCGGCAGCGTGACCCCGCGCCCCGGCGAACGCCGCGCGGCCATGGCTCTTGATGAGCGCCTGGTGGCCGCCCCCGCCGCCCTTGGGCTGCCCGAAGAGGCTTATGCAGCTGCGCTTGCCGGTTTGCCCCACCTAACCCCCTCACGCTTGCGCTGGCTCCTTCAGGGGCGGCCACCCTCTGTGGCCTGGAGCCTGGTTGGGGCCGGACGCCTTGGGTCAGACTCCGACCACGACGCCTGCGAGGGATCCGAGGTACTCGGTCTCGCGGTGGGGAGGTCCCGGTGGACTCCTGCCGATCTGGCCCGAGCCTGGCGCGCCTCCGCCGGGAGATCGGACCCGTCAGAGATCTGGGCCTCCTACCGGGCTGCCGGCGTGCACGTCTGGCTGCAGGGCGACGGTGCCTATCCAACCCTGCTGGCCGAGGACCCTCAGCCGCCCACTGTCCTGTTCTGGCGCGGCTGCCTTGCGGCTCTCGGATACCCGCGGGTGGCCTTGATCGGGACACGCAACTCCACCCACTACGGGGAGGAGGTGGCGGCCGAGCTGGGGGCGGGACTTACCCGGGCGGGAGTCTCGGTGGTCTCTGGCCTGGCAATCGGGATCGACGGAGCCGCCCATCGGGGAGCGCTCGGCGCAGTCAGTCCGCCCGGCGCAGTCAGTCCGCCCGGCGCAGTCAGTCCGCCCCGCGCAGTCAGTCCGCCCCGCGCAGTCAGTCCGCCGCCGTTGGCGGTGGTGGCCGGCGGACTGGATGTCGTCTATCCGGCAAGGAACGCCCGCCTATGGGCATCGGTCGCCGCGGTGGGCGGCATGATCTCCGAGGCCCCGTTGGGAGCACCCCCCGAAGCCTGGCGCTTTCCGTGGCGCAACAGGCTTATCGCCGCGCTGTCCGACGTTGTGGTGGTGGTCGAGTCCCACGCGACCGGCGGGTCACTTCTCACCGTCGAGGCTGCCATGCGCCGTGGTATCACCGTGATGGCGGTCCCAGGTTCGGTCCGCAGCCCTGCCTCCGCGGGAACCAACGGCTTGATCGCGGACGGGTGCGCTCCGGTGCGGGACGTCGACGATGTGTTGGTTGCCTTGGGACTGAGCCGCCGCAGCTCTACCGGGCTTTCGCGCGGCGGGCATGAGGAGTTGGCCACCGGTGGCGGGCGGCGATCCCCAGGCGAGGGGTGGAGTGAATCAGAGCGCCGGATCTGGTGCGCTTTGGATCCCGATCCGACACCGACCGATGTGGTCTTGCGTCGGACTGGCTTGTCCCTGGGGGAGGTGGCGGCCGCGCTCGACCGCCTGGAGTCCGCAGGCTGGGCGAGGCCCGGCGACGGTTGGTGGGAGCGCACTCACCCCTGAGACAGCCGAGCCGACCGCCCGAGCCGAGCCGCCGGCCTCAGCGGAGCCGCCCGCCAGACAGCCGAGCCGCCCGCCCGAGCCGCCGGCCTCAGCGGAGCCGCCGGCCCGAGACGAGCCGCCGGCCCGCTGGATCAGTGCAGGCGGAACTCGAACCAGACGGTCTTGCCGATCGGGCAGTCGGTGACGCCCCACGACTCGGACAGCATGTCCACCAGGGCGAGGCCCCTCCCAGACTCCTCAAAGCTGGTTGGCCAGCGCGCCACTGGTATCCCTTCTCCCTCGTCGTGGACCTCGATCCTGACCCGGTTGCCCGGCCAGTACCTGACCGTAACGTCCATCGGGGATCGGGCGTGCTCGGCGGCGTTGATGGCGAGCTCGCTGGTCAACAGGAGGATGTCCTGCAGGTCCTGGGCAGCCTGGGAGTCACCCGCGTCGAGCGACTCTGAGGCAGGGCGTCCCGAGGCGGGTGACCGAACGTGGGCCACGCGAGGCCATCCCCAGGCGCCCAGCCGTTCTCGCACGAAGCGACGAGCGTCTCGTCCGCAGGCGGTGGCTGGGGTCATGTGGTGGACCGCCTGGTGGTCAGCGTTGGTGAGAATCCCCACCCGGGGGTCCCTCTCCACTAACGTGTCCTGGCCGATTGCACCGCTCATGTCCCTTTTGCGTCCTTTGACCCGTGGTCTCTACACAGTAAGACGGTCGTGGGTCCTTCGGTGTCACTACCCTTCGCGGATTCGTCCGCGTCCGGGAGATCCTTCACCTCCGCCTTGGGTCACCCTACCTGGCTTCAACGCGAAGACAGCTGGGCCTCAAGTGCCGTCCGGGCATGCTCGCACGATGAAGCGCCGGAGCTCTCGCCGTCCGGGCCAGGCACTTGCCAGGCCGACGCGAGTGAGCGGACCAGACCCCTTGCCAGGCTCGTCCCGCTCGCGCTCGGCAACGGTTGCCCGCTGAGCACCGAGTCGATGGCCCGGTCGGCGCTGGGGTTTGTGAGCATCCCGCCGTGGAAAGCCACCAACACCAGGGTTGGTATGTCTACGCGGATCCCACTGGGGGATCCGACTGCGTCCGCAAGCGGGAGTAGGGCCGCTTGGGCTATCCCGGGTAGGGGACAGGACAGTAGCCCGCCCAGGCTGGCGGACTCGTCAACCAAGGATCTCAGGAACGGGCTTGTAGGGGACAGTGGGATTGGAGCCACCGAGCGTACGGCACTGGAGATGATCGACAGTCCCTCCCCACCCGCCAATCCCATTCCAACGGAGCCGAGTGGCGGGTAGTAGACCCGGGCCGGGTTCACTAGGGGACTGGTCATTATGAGGTAACGCACCGGTCCGCCGGGGTCTGCGTCAAGATACGCCTTGGCCACCAGGCTGCCCTCGCTCTCGGCCACCAGGGCCACCGGGTCGCCTGTGGCCTGGTGCAGGGCGGCCACCTGGGCGGCCATCAGCCGTTCCGAGTGGACCAGGGGCTGGTTGGTGTCGGCACTGGTGTAAGCGACGGGTTGTCCATCCAGAGCGAGGCCGCGGTACGAGAAGCGGCGCTCCACGTAGGGGCCTGGAAGTCCGGGAGAGCTGCGCCCGTCCCAGCTGGTCCCGTAACCGGTGACTACCAGCACCGCCACCGCCGGTGCTCTGTCGCTGCTGCATCGAGGGCCGGGACAGCCAGGCGAGGGTTTCGGCTTTCCGCCGGCGGTTGCACGCTTTACGCTATCAATTGGACTCGACGACACCCCGACCGTGCGGGTGTCCCCGCCCGCTCCAGGCACGATGCCGTGGGAAATGGCAACCGGCTTTACCTGCAGATTCGTCGGGGCCACCGCTGCAAAGCCGATCACCGTTCCTCCGACCACTATCCCCGCGAAGGCGATGAGGCCCGACGGTGCCACCGGGCGCAGGCGGGCGCGGCACCCGAGGGCCAGGACAGAGCGGACCAGGCCCCGCCATGCCCAGGCGTTGGCGAGACCGGCCACACCCGCCACGGCCACCCCGAATCCCGCCGGGACCGCGGTGATCACTGCCCCTGCGACCGAGGCCAACCCAAAGCCGAACAGGATCCAACCGATCGCACGGGCGGACATGCCCTGACGCCACCAACCCGGAGTGATCGCCCCGTGGTGGAACAGGACCGCGATGATCGCAGCGCTTGGCACGGCGGCGAACCAGAACCACGAAACCGGCGCCACAGCGAGTCCGAACAACAGCACCGCCATCGGGGCCAGCAGCAGCCCCGCGAACAGGTTGAACACCACCGCCCGCAAGAAGCATCGGCGGAAGTTGGGGCGCGGGATCCCATCCGGCCAGGCGGCCAGGACGCAGAGGGCGGTGAGGGCGCTGCGGGCCGCGAGCAGAGCCAGACCCTTGACCGCCAGGTCGTCCCAAGAGTCTGCGTAGACCACGAGCCAGCGCAGGTCGTGGAACACCCCCAAGGGGGCCACCGCACTCGCTTGTGACGCGAGTGCCAGAGCCGACGCGGGGCCGAGGGCGGCGAGGAGCGAGGCTTCCAAAAGGTTCGCCCCCACGCAGAGGGCGATCAGTGTGGGGCGAGCAATCCGGGGGCCTGGCGGACGATCAACCGTCTTCTCGATGCCCGACCCATAACTTTGGACAATGAAGTCATCCAGGATGACTTCATTGTCCAAAGTTCGGGTCCTGGTTGCGGCATCGGGAGCGACCGGCGGCTCCGTCACCGGCCACCAGCCCCACCATCCACAGCCCCACCATCCCCAGCCCCACCAGCCCCAGCCTCACCAGCCGGTTCCCAGTACCAGGCCAGACCGACGACGCCTGGGCCGGTGTGGGCCACCATCACCGGGCTGAACGACTCAACCAGGGTGGTTGCGGGCTCCAAGTTGCCCCTTACGCCGTCCACCAGGAACTCAGCGGCGCCAGGGTCGAGGGCGTGGGACACCGCCAGGTGCAGCGCAGCATCCCCCGCCGGCCGGGAGCGACGCCAGTGGCCCAGCAGCGCCTCCAGAGCCCTGTCCCGGCTCAGGGCGGGCCGCAGCGCTTTGATCCCGTCGCCTCGAAGCTCGAAGATGGGCCGTACCCCGAGGTATCGGCCCGCGCGCCCCGCCGGCTCTGGAAGGCGGCCGCCCCGGACCAGGTAGTCCAGGGTCTCGACCGTCGCCACCATGCGCACCGCGTCGCGCACCTGCGCCGCACTGGCGACCACGGACGCAAGGTCCTGACCGGCACGGGCAGCGCGAGCCGCGGCCATCACCACCAGCGATTGGCCTCCGGCGGCACTGCGGGTGTCTATCACCGCGGCGCTGCACCCGGACAGCTCCGATGCGAGGAGCGCCGACTTGTAGGTGCTGCTCATCCGCTCGGACACGGTCAGCACTACCACTCCGTCGCCGCGGTCTGCGGTGACGAGGATCCCCTGCAGGTCCCCAGGTGACGGCCCGGCGGTATGGATCCCCTCGTCGAACCGGCGCACCACTTCGTCCAATGGGATCTGGTCCTCGTTGTAAGAGTGGTCCCCGATGGTGAGACGCATTGGGGCGACGACGATTTTCAGGCGACGCGCCAGCTTGGCGGGTATGGCCGCGGCGCTATCGGTGACGACGGCAACTGCCAACGGGTCAGTCCTGATCCAGGACCAGGCGACTCAAGTAAAGTGCCAGGCTCGGGCGTGCTGGAACGTGGTTGCCGAGCAGGCGTTTGCCCATCATCGGTATCACGATCGCCGCAGCGTCGCGGACCCCCGCCCGCCCCTTGGTGACGGCCAGGACCGGGAAGACGACCAGCATGGCCCAGAAGCATCCGCCGCTGGTCTGGCGGAGAAGCCTGCCCCCGCCGAGACCCAAGCCCAGCACTGCGGTCGCCTCCGGGGCGAACACAGCGGTAGCTCCGAGAGCCGGTGCGAAGCCCCGGCCCCCTGCGCCGCCCAGCCACGGGGACCAGTTGTGTCCCGCCACCGTCACCCCCACCGCGAGGGCTCGCAGCCCGGGTCGGGCCGACCCGGCCAGAGCGGCGCCCACGGTCCCTTTGAGCAGGTCCAACGATCCCGCCACGAGAAGAGGCCCCAACCCAGCGACACGGTAGAGCCCGGTCCCCGACACCGTGCCGCTGCCCACCTCGCGCAGGTCGGTACCGCGCATAGCCACCGAAGCAAGGTTGGAGAAGGGCAGGCTCCCGGCCAGAAAGGCCAGCGCCACGGTGGCGCTCTGGTCGCGTCTTCGCGGTCGGGTCAGCATCGGCTCAGTTCACAGTCTCCCCCATATGTCACTCACCAGACCAAACGAGGGACAGGCGGCGAGGGAGTGGACACGGCGTGGGGTCCCCACTGGGCTCTAATTCCTAATCGGGGCAGGCGCACGGGCCACCCAACCTAGGATGGTACCCATGCGCTTTACCATCAACCAGGAGATACGCGCTCCGCTTGGGGCGGTCGAGGCGGCGTTCGTGGATCCTGGCTTCTACGCGGCCCTGGGGGACATGGATGCACTGGCGCCCCCGGAGATCCTGGACCAGCGGGTGGACCCCGGCGACCCTGAGGTGGTCCACCTCAAGATCCGTTACCGATTCGTGGGGAACCTTTCCCCGGCGGTCAAGGTCTTCCTTGACCCCTCCAAGCTGGTTTGGATCGACCACTCGACCTTCAGGCGCGCCGCGCACATGATCGACTTCGACATGGTGGCCGAGCACTATCCGGACAGGTTGCGCTGCCAGGGGACCTACCGCTTCGTGCAGGACCCAGCGGACCCAGACCTCACCCATCAAGTGCTCGAGGGTGATGTCACCGTTGTCTGGGCGGTGGCGGCGCCCCTGGTGGAGCGGGCCATCATCTCCGGGCTCACCCAGCACCTGGTCCAAGAGGCCGCCCTGGTCGCTAGCTGGGCAGGGCGGCCGGCGAGTCCGGTGCAAGCCTGAGCGACCTCACCCGATCAGGGCCTGGCGGACCAGGGTGCGACCGAAGTCCCACATCAGCCCGGTCCCCCGGTGGGCGTCGTCCATCACCGCGGCGAAGGCATCCAGGAACCGGGCCACCTCGGCGTCGCCGATCATCAGCGGCGGAAGCAGCTTGATCACCTCCATGTGGTCCCCGGCGACCTGGGTGAGGATGTGGTGGCGGGTATAGAGGGGGACCACCACCATCTGGGCGAACAGCCCCTTGCGGGCAGCGCTGAGCATATTCCATCCGGTGCGCAGCTTGAGCGAGCGGGGCTTGGCGAACTCCATGCCGATCATGAGTCCCCGGCCGCGCACCTCGGAGACCAGCTCGTAGCGGTCGGACATCTCGGTGAGACCGTCCAGCAACGCCTGGCCGGTCCGGGCGGCGTTGGCGATCAGGCCCTCGTGGTCGATCACCGACAGGGTAGCCAGCCCGGCGGCCATCGCCAGGGCGTTCGCCCCGAAGGTGGAATCGTGCACCATCACCCGGTCCATGGACGAGTACACCTTGTCGAAGATCCAACCCCTGGCCAGGGTGGCTCCGACGGGGACATAGCCCCCGGAGAGTGCCTTGGCCACGCATACGATGTCCGGGGTGACCCCCTCGTGCTCGTAGGCAAAGAACTTCCCGGTCCTGCCCACCCCGGTCTGCACCTCGTCGCAGATGAGCAAAGCACCGTGCTGGCTGAGAAGCTTGGCCGCCGAGCTCAGCCAGCCCGGCGGGGAGATGTGCACCCCCTTGCCCTGGATGGGCTCCACGCAGAGCGCGGCCACATCCCCGCGCCGAAGCTCACGTTCGAGGGCGTCCAGGTCCCCGAAACCAATCGCCGTGTCCGCAAGCAGGGGCCCGAAGCCGTGGCGGAACTCCTCTGACCCGTTCAGCGACAGCGAACCGGCCGTCAGCCCGTGGAAGGCGTGGGTGCAGTAGATCACCCGACCTCGACCGGTGGCGTAGCGGGCCATCTTGAGCGCGGCCTCGACAGCCTCGGTGCCGCTGTTGCAGAAGTACGCCCGTTCCATGCCGGGCGCCCTTGACAGCAGGGCCTCGGCGAGCAGCCCTGGCAGCAGGGCGCAGTCGAACTGCACCAGGTCGGCCAGCTCGGCGTCCAGCACATCGTGCAGCGCCCGGCGCACCACCGGATGGTCGTGGCCCACCCCGAAAACTCCGAACCCGGCCAAAAAGTCCAGGTAGCACTGACCGTCCCCGGCGTACAGCCACGCCCCCTGTGCCCGCTCGTAGACGGTGTCGAAGCCGATGGCGTGCAGCGTGCGCGGCATCTGCGGGTTCAGGTGGCGAGAGTGGAGGGCATACCCCTCGCCTCGGCGGGTGGCCAAGAGGCCCTGTAGATCGAATCCCATCCCCACAGTCTGGCGCAGTTTCGGTCCTCGCGCTTCACCTGAGCCAAGGAATCTTCATTCAAGGAATCTTCCCCAGTGCCCCGCGCCCTAGTGCCCACCCTCGCTCCGCCGTGCCCGCCCCCTCATCGCCGTGCCCGTGCGGTGCTCAGCGCCCCCGACTGGTGGCCCGCCGCTACCGTTGAGGAGATGGCACCCGGCCCGCTTGCCTTCGACCCTATCGCGGAGGCTCGGCGGCAGTGGTCCTTGCGCTGGGACTGCGCGGACGCGATGGCCGCGGCCACCTCCATCATGCGGGTGCAACAGATCGTGCTCGGGGCGGTGGACAAGGTGCTGTCGGACCTCGGGCTCACCTTTGCCCGCTACGAGGCGCTGGTGCTTTTGCACTTCAGCCGCCGCGGGTCCCTGCCGCTGGGCAAGATGGGCGAGCGTCTCCAGGTGCACCCGACCAGTGTCACCAACCTTATCGACCGCCTGGAGGACCAGGGCCTGGTCAGGCGCACTCGCCACCCCACGGACCGGCGGACCACCCTGGCCGAGATCACCGACGCAGGGCGCTGCATGGTGGAGCAGGCCAGTGAGGCGGTGGTTTCCACCGGCTTCGCGCTGGACGGACTCACCGGGGAGGAGTTGGGGACGCTGACTGCGATCCTGCGCAAGGCCCGGTTGAACGCAGGCGACTTTCTGGGGCCGGGGCCGGGGCCGAGTGGTGCTTGGGCGCCCGATAGTAGGGCTTCCGAGTAACTGTCGGCTATGCTTGGGTCGTGAACGCTCGTCGGCAGTGGCAGGAGGCCTACCAGCGGTCTCAGCTGCGCCCAGGGGAGTGGCAGACCATGTCCGGGGTGCCCCTGGACCCGGTGTACGGCCCTCCCGAGAACGACCCGGCCGCGGGGGCGGGGGCCGAGTACCCGGGGGTCTACCCCTACACCCGGGGGCCCTACGCCTCGATGTACCGCTCCAAAGTCTGGACGATGCGGATGTTCGCCGGCTTCGGGACCGCCACCGAGACCAACTGGCGATTCAAGGAGCTGCTGGCTGCTGGGGCCGATGGTCTGTCAACCGCATTCGACATGCCCACCCTGCTGGGGCTGGACTCCGACGACCCCAGGGCCGAGGGCGAGGTGGGGCGCTGCGGGGTGGCGGTGGACACCCTCGCGGACGTGGAGGACCTCTACGCCGGGATCGACCTGGGCGCGGTGACGGTGTCGATGACGATCAACTCGCCCGCGGCGGTGATGCTCGCGATGTACGTGGCCGCAGCCTGCTCGACCGGGGTCGAGCGCGCTTGTCTTGGGGGGACCCTGCAAAACGACATACTCAAGGAGTACCAGGCCCAGAAGGAGTTCGTGTTCCCGCCCCGGCCCAGTATGCGCCTGGTGGCCGACACCATTGCGTGGTGCGCTGCGGAGATGCCGCGCTGGCACCCCGTGTCGATCTCTGGATATCACATCCGCGAGGCCGGGGCCACCGCCGCCCAGGAGTTGGCTTTCACACTGGCGAACGCCTTCGCCTATGTCGAGGCCGGGCTGGCGAGGGGCCTGGAGGTGGACGAGCTGGCTCACCGGCTGTCGTTCTTTTTCAATGCCCAGATCGACTTGTTCGAGGAAGTGGCCAAATACCGGGCAGCA
Source organism: Acidimicrobiales bacterium (assembly GCA_050744225.1). Lineage (GTDB taxonomy): Bacteria > Actinomycetota > Acidimicrobiia > Acidimicrobiales > JAJPHD01 > JAVKSL01. The sequence goes on from JBOGGT010000091.1 coordinate 11,888, forward strand.
AGGAGGATCTGGGCACGCTGGATGCACGACCGTTACGGCGCCCGCACGGCGGCGGCGCTGGCCATGCGCTTCCACTGCCAGACCGCAGGGGCCTCGCTCACCGCCGCCCAGCCGGAGGTGAACATCGTGCGCACCGCCATCGAGGCGCTCGCTGGGGTGCTGGGCGGGGCGCAGAGCCTTCACACCAACTCGATGGACGAGGCACTGGCCCTGCCCAGCGCGCATGCAGCGCGGATCGCTCTGCGCACCCAGCAGGTCTTGGCGCACGAGACCGGGGTGGCCAGCGTTGCCGACCCCCTCGGCGGGTCCTGGCTGGTGGAGTCGCTCACCGAAGAGCTGGAGCGCCGGGCGGAGTCGGTCTTCGCCCGGCTCGATGGCCTTGGGAACGGTTCGATGCTGGAGGGGGTGCTGCGGGGGATAGAGGAAGGCTGGTTCCAGGCCGAGATTGCCGACTCCGCCTACCGGCTGGAGTCCGCGCTGGCCTCGGGGCGTCGGGTGGTGGTGGGGGTGAACTCGTTCACCGAGGGTGACTCGGACGAGCCGTTCCCGCTGCTGGAGCTGGACTGCGCCGACGAGGCCACCCAGGTCAAGCGGCTCTCGGCGGTCCGAGCCCGGCGGGACAGCGCGGCGGTGGCCGGTGCGCTGGGGTTGGTGCGGGCGGCGGCGGGGGACCCGACGGTGAACCTGATGCCGGTCCTGCTGGACGCTGTGCGAGTCTACGCCAGCGTGGGCGAGATCATGGGCGCGCTCGCCGACGTCTTTGGACGCTACGTCGAGTCGCCGAGCATCTGATGAGCGAACCGTCGGTGGTCGACCCAGGGGCCGTGGCCGCCGTGACCGCCGGGTCTTTGGGGTCCGCCGATGAGAGGGCTGCCGGGTCCGCCGAGGCCGGCGCGGCCGGCGCAGCCGGGCTGGCGACGGCGAGGGTGCTGGTCGCCAAGATCGGCCTGGACGGCCACGACCGGGGGGTGAAGGTGGTCGCCAGGATGCTGCGCGACGCGGGTTACGAGGTCATCTACACCGGATTGTTCCAGACCCCGGCGACCACGGTGGCCGCAGCGATCCAAGAGGACGTGGACGTGATCGGCCTGTCGATGCTCTCGGGTGCGCACATGACCATCGTGCCCAAGGTGCTGTCGGAGCTGGAGGCCGCGGGTGTGGCGATCCCGGTGGTGGTGGGCGGGATAATCCCGGTTCACGATGCGGTTGCCCTGAGGGGCCTGGGCGTGGCGGCGGTGCTGACTCCCGGGGCCTCGTCGGCCGAGGTGGTCGCCGCCGTTCAGACCGCCATTTCTGCCCTCGGCCAGCGAACTGGGGAGGAAAATATATGATATTTACTGGAAATCCTCCCCAGTTCAGCGGGTCCTCCCCGATTACGCCTGGTTCAGATGACCGTGCCCGGTCCGCCGTCGGGGTCGACCACGGATAGTCCGCAGAGTTCCCAGGCCGTCATCCCGCCGGTCAGGTTTCGGGCGTCGTAGCCGACCCCGCGCAGGGCTTGGGCAATCGACGAGGAGCGCCCGCCGGACCGGCAGACGCAGACGATCGGGGTGTCGCTGGGCAGCTGAGGGTACTCGTCGCGTACCCGGCCCATCGCGATGTGTCGCGCCTGGGGGGCGTGGCCTGCCGCCCACTCGTCGTCCTCACGCACGTCCAGCAGCACTGCGCCGCGCTCAACCAACTCAAGCGCTTCGGTGGGTCCCAGCTCAAGCTGGGGGTCGTCGGTCACGGTTGGGATCGTAGAGGCTTGGTGCCAAAACCCTCGCATCCACCGATCAGTGCCCCCCTGGGTGATCACCCCGGCACGGCCGTCGTCCATCTTGATCGGCACCGACACCCAACTCCAGTCCGCCTATCTGAAGTGGGTCCTCAGACCAGGTCTTCCGGGACAGCGACACCGGCCAGGGCCAGTCGGCCTCGAAGCACTCCCCCGCCGCGACGCTGGGGAGCTCCAGCTCCCTTCCCCGGAGGCGCCATGCTCGGAGCACCGCGTTGATCGGGTCGAACGCCCAGTAGGCGGGGACACCGACAGCCTGGTAGAGCCCGAACTTCTCCTCCAGGGCGCGAGCCCGGTTGGCAGCACCGGGAGAGAGCACCTCCACCACCAGAAAAGGCAGCTCGTCTTCGAGCACTTGTCGCTGAGCCTGCTCGGCGGTCACCACCAGTAGGTCTGGTTGAATCTCGTGGCGCTCCCCGTCGGGATCGGTGGCGATCCAGGCAAACGGAGCCGGGAGAACTTCATATTCAGGCGGGCGTGTGAGCATGAGCCGGAGCAGGAACCTTGCGACGGAGATCTGGTGTCTGCCGCTCGGAGCCGAACTCACGTGGTGTACCCCGTACACCAGCTCGTGGCGGTAGCCGTCGTCGGGCAGCCCCAGGATGTCCTCTACTGTGGGGGCGAACCTCAGGGCCACCCGACAGATCATACCTGGCCCCCTCGAATGGCGGGAACATGCGGTGGTCAACCACCGCCGGTGCCCAGGGCATCGAGATTGCCAACGCCCTCGGCGCCCATGGCGTATCGCCAGGCTGATCGTGCCTCCCATCGTCATGACGTTGTGGCGAGTTCGCCCCAGCTTCTCCTTCGAAGCGCCCCGCCAATCCGGAAAACCACCTGAATTGGGAAGTCCAGCCATTAAGAACGCACGGAGATCGGGGGGGTAGTGGAAGGAAAGGGACGCTTCAATCCTTGATAGTTCTTCTTCGCACATCCCTGACTCAATGTTTACACCCTTGGCCGACAAGAGCTTGAGTGCCTGATCTACGTAATCAGTGTCGCCGCCGACCCCGGTGCCCCCATCGCGGCAGCCGCATGAGGACCGGCAGGTATGATTCAGGTATGACCAATACAACCGGAAAGATTGCAGTATCGCTTCCGCAGAGCCAGATCGACGCTGCGCGCCAAGCCGTCGCTGAGGGCCGGGCCGCCAGCGTATCGGCCTACGTATCCGGGGCGCTGTCACGGGTCCAGCGCGACGCGTCGCTGGCCGCACTGGTCGCCGAGCTCATTGGCTCGCACGGGGCGCCCTCCAGCGCGGACTTTGCCTGGGCCGACGAGGTGCTCGGCTGCTCGCAGTGAGAGGAGCAACCCTCGACGCCGGGGCGCTGATCGCCGCAGACCGAGGCGAACCCCGGATGATCGCCCTGCTCGCCAGGCTTGCCGGGGAGCCACAGGCTCGCCTGAACGTGCCCGCAGCGGTGGTGGGTCAGGCATGGCGAGATGGTCGCCGCCAATCCCGGCTGGCCCGTTTGTTGTCGAACCCGCAGACCAACATCGTGGTGTTGGACGGACCCACAGCCCGGGCAGTCGGCGTCCTGCTGGGTCGTTGCGGGACGAGCGACGTGGTGGATGCCAGCGTGGTAGTCTGCGCAAGCGAGCACGACCAGGCGGTGGTCACCTCCGACCCGGACGACCTGCGCCGACTGGCTCCGGGCCTTTCCATCCGGAAGATCTGAGCAACGCTATGCCCCCGATAGCGCCAACGAGCCGGTAGATCGCATATACATAGAACCGATCTGTCGCCATCTCAGTCGATTATTTCTGCAGCGGATTGCCCAAGAATCCCCACTCGTTTTATCATATACGCCACCGCTGTAGGTGAACACAACGTCAGGGTTCCCATCCTGCCTTGATCGCGTGCAGAGCGGCGGCGCCATTATGTTCCTCCAGGCGAGCCTGGCTCCGGGCCTTTCCTTCCGCGATTCTTACCCGATCACATATACCCAATGGACTCGATCCAGCCTTCTCAGATTATCCAGCAACTTTGTAGCAGCCACTGAGTTGCACACAGGGCCAGAGATGCTCAGTAGACCGCCGCCCGGCTCGCCCAACCGGATTATGAAGGACTGGAACGATCCTGTCTCGGTAAGACTGATCTCCAGTGAGAATGGGGTGACCGTTTGATCGCCTATGAGGATGCAGGTACCGGCCAGATCAGCGGTGCGTCTATCGCTCTTTAGGGCATGTGAAAAGAACCAGCCATCGATACTTTCGCCAGGGAGATATGCGGGGACGCCGCTTGCACCGCCGGGATCTTCAGCATCTCAAGCCACCTCCCGCCAGCCGGCCAGCCCCAGGGGCAGGCTGGCTCGCCAGGCGTCGGCTTGTTGGCCGCACATCGGGCGCAGTCCGATATTGGCCCTGGTCGCTGCGATGCTCAGCTCCTCGGCTCCCGCGGCCAGCGCCTCGCGAGTAGCCGCTCTCAGCGACACGAGGCCTGACATGTGCCACAGCGAGTAACCCGACAGCGTGTCGGCTTCGCGCTGCGCCGCTGTCTCGCTCTCCCAGGAGTCCTCCAAGCGGTCCATGGAGCCGATCTGGGCCCGGGTGGCCGCTCGGGTGCGCGCCACGGCCCGACTCTGGCGGGCCTTGCGCACCGCAGCTCCCGGAGGCACCGGCCACAGGTGTATCGCCAAGGACTGACGACATCCTGAGCGAGCCGCGAGCAACGGCGTGAGAGCCGTTGGATCGAGCTCCCCGTGGGGCCAGGCCCAGAATGCCCAGCTGCGCACCACGTCGTCGCCCAGGCCCAACTCGGCCCAGCCGTTGACCAGCTTGGCTCCCACTCCAAGCCCTGCCAACACCTGCGCCCCGGCCTCGGCCGAGAGCGCGACCATGCCCGTACCCGAGCTGGAGAAGCGCCTCGCTATCGGGCGGGGATCCGAACCCGAGCTCACCCGAGCCCCGATGAAGACCTCCATCGGGGCCGACTGAGCCACCAGGTCGCCTATCCCCCGAGCTGCCAGGTACTGCTCGCCTGCCGGCGCCAGCACCGCCACCCAGGTGACCTGGCGCACCGCATTCGCCGCCAGGTCCAGGGCCTGTGCCCACGACTCCTGCGCTTGTTCCAGATCGTCCGGGCGCGTCGCGCAGCTTCCCCCTCTCGGCGCGGTGGCACGCCAAAACGCCACCGCCTGAGGCCCCAACTCCATCGTCGCCGTCTCGCCGGCTCCGCCGACCAGCTCCGGGAGGGGCGCCTGCTGGCGCTGCGTGACCCAAGCTGTGATCGGGCTCACCCAGTCGATCAGTAGGCGTCCCCTCCATGGGGTGAACACCACCGTGGCAGCGAGCGCGGCGGGTGCGGCCGCAAAGAGCGCCAGGTGCACGTAGATCATCACCAGCGACATCATCAGCCCGCCGAGCATCACCGCCGCCCTGACTCGGCCGAGACCCAGGTACGTCGAGCCACCCACCACTCGGCCCAGGTGACGGCGGCTCATGACTTGCCCTTCCCTGTCCAGGACGCGAACTTGCCGGCTGCAACCACCTGGCCGGCGATTCGACCGGCCGGAGTCACGCTGGCACCACTCTGGGCCTCTGAGGCCACGCCACGCCCGAACGCTGCCACCGAGCGGGTGCCGAGCGGCCCACTCTTGGCGCTCGCGGCGGCGGCTCCAGCCTCCCCGGCGCCCCCTCCGCCACCGCCTCCGGCTCCCTTGCCCGAGCCTCGAAGCGCCGACATCGGGTTACCCTGACCCATAGCGTGGATCTTGCCTGCCGCCTGGCCGAGGGGGGTCGACGCCGCTTCAGTCACATGGGGCGCCAGGCGTAGCGCCGCGGGAAGTGCGATCGTGCCCAACAACATCATGCCGATCGCAGTTGCAAGGGCTCCGATCTGGGCCCCAGCTCCGCCGCTGCTAGCTGATCCCAGAGCATCGGTGCCGATCACGAACACCGTGGTGATCACCAGCTGGGAGATGATCACCGCCATCAGGACCTCGCCGAGGCGCCGGGCCCAGCGCGCGCCCCACTGCCAGTAGAGGCCCACCACCGACAGCGGAGCGAAGGCCACCAGGAGGTAGATGATCGCCATACGGGTCGCCAGTTCGACCCAGATGGCCACCCCCGCCAAGATGATCACCACACCAGCGATTACCGCGGGGCCCACCGACAGCGTTGCCAGCATCCCCACCCCTGCGCTCGCCCCGGCCACGGTGCCCCAGACCTGCGCAACATGGGCCGGCCCACCCGCACCGATATTCAACAGCATCGTGCAAGCACCGTCAACTGCGACCACCATGCCCTGGATCAACTCACGCCCCGCGCCGAGCACCAGTGCCACAACCGCTGTGCCACCGATGAGGCGCATGCCCATCTCGCCGGGTTCGCCGTGGACCAGGCTTTGCACCGCGCCAGCGATGATGAAAGGTGCCGAGAATGCGATTGCCACCGCGACCTCGCCCTCCCAGGCCTGTGAGAACCACCCGCCGACAAGGTGGGGGGTCGTCGTCGTGGTCAACGCGTGGATGAAGGTGTTGACCACCCAGCCGGCGATCGAGCGTACGCCTGCCGCGATCGCCGAGCCGAATGCGTTCGCGATCGCCCTCGCCAGGGCTTGGCTTCCAAGGATCGCCAGCACCAGATCAGGCCAGCCCGGAAAGGAACCCCGGCAGCGCGGTGGCGATACCGAGGATCCCAGCGCCCATGCAGGCTCGCATCAAGACCTTGTGCCCGGTTCCATCCGTGTAGCGCCCACTGTGGTTGGTGAAGGCGTAGGTGGCGGCTCCGACCATGATGGCGAGGCCCGCAAGTGCAACCCCTGCCACCTTCATATCGCCGGTAAGGCTTGTAATCCCCGACAGTCCCGGGAGTGCCGAGCTGCCCGAGTTGCCCGTCGTCGCCGCGGCTGCGAGCACGACAGCACGGTGGACCAGGAGAGGGAAGGCACGGATCATTGCAAGCACGGGGTGCTCCTTTCGTGGGTAGACGATGCGGATCAGTATGCCGAGGCCTCTTCATCGCGCTCTGACCAGGACTTTCACCGTTTCATCGCCGTTTCATCGCCGTTTCATCGCCCGTTATTAACCGCCCCGAGAACTGGCTTTCATCGCCGACAGATCAGGTCGCCCGAACGATCACGGTCTTCACCTAACCATTGGGTTCTTCATCGTGGCTTCACCACATCAAACGGTGAAGGACTCGATCTTCACCAAACCCCTCCACGTCGCCACGACACTTCTTCACCGCCGAAGCTGAAGTCCTCACCGCCGGGACTGAAGTCTTCACCGCCGGTGGAATCGGCCGCAGAACCACAAACCTCGCTGCCCATTGGGGGGGCTGGGAGGCGAAGGACCACGAGCGGCCGAGTCCTGGTGTGATTCCGGCGGAATCAAGGATGGTGTTCGCGAGGGCGCCGGCTGGCGCTGCCGGGAGGGGCCGTTGGTGGTGGAGGCCAGCCCGGGCCTCTCCCCCCAGATGCCGTTACGAAACACTTGACAAATCGTCACGTGTTTCGGTACACTGGCTCTATGGACGCGACCGCATACCGCATCATCAAACAAGCCCGAGACGCCTTGGTCGATGGACTCGGCCTCAGCGCGATCACACGGGCCACAGCCACCGCCGAAGACAGAGCGGCCTCGCTCGGCCACAACCTCAACGTGGAGCAGTTCGAGGCCCTGGCACGAATCTCTGAGGAACTGTATTGCCTCATGATGGACGACCCGAGCCCCCCGGTGTGCGTCCAATGCGGGACGACCCTCCTGCAAACCGGCATAGGCCGGCCCCGGCGCTTTTGCTCGGACGCTTGCAAACAGGCCGACTACCGCGACCGCATGGGCGGCATCGAGGGCGATGCCGACGTGATGGGCGCCTATCTGGCGAAGGGCTGGGTGATTGACGCCGGTGGCGCTTGGCACGAACCGGTCCCAGCCTGTGATGCCCAACCGAACGAAAAGCCAGGCCCGGCGCGCAGGAGTAGCCCTGCTCATCCCACGCGGATCCACCAGGCGTCGGCCGATTACATCCGTTCGGAGGGACAATGACCGACTTGCTTAGTCTTATCGCGGCGGATCCGGCTGTCTGCCACGGCCAGGCCTGTGTCGCCGGCACCCGCATCCCGGCAAGTGTGGTCTTGGACTGCTTGGCCCAAGGAATGAGCGAGGCGGACATCTTGGCGGGATATCCCACCCTCAGCATCGAGGGGATCCGGGCGGCAGCCGCCTACGGTGCGGCCCTGGCCCGCGACGAGTTGATAGTCCTCCTCGAGCGGTGAGGTTCAAGCTCGATGAGAACATCGACGTGCGGGCGAAGGCAACCCTCGCCGGAGCGGGCCATGACGTGGCCACCGTCGCCGAGGAGGGGCTGTCTGGAGCGACCGATCCGGTGATAGCGGCAACAGTGGCCAGGGAGGACCGGGTGCTGGTGAGCTTCGACCGCGGTTTCGGAGACTTGCGGGCCTACCCGCCGGGTACGCACCCCGGCATCGTGGTGCTACGCCTGCGCAGCCAGGACCTGGCAAGCGTTACGGCCGCCCTGGGCCGGGCCTCTTGTTGACCTATGAGGACCTCGCTGCCATCAGGGGTGCCACGGTAATCTTGGCCGACTCCAGCATTCGGATAAGGCGGCCGACCGCTTAGGGCCTCATCTACAACCCCTTCAGCCCCGAACTCGTGCCTACAGCTCGGCGGAGCCGCCTTCCTCAGCTAATCCCCGCCACCCCTGACCTACGATCCGCAAGCGTATCGTAGGTTAGGCCCGTGGGGAACAAGGATGTGAGACTGCCAGCGTTGGGTTTTGTCAGGTCCCCAACGGAAAGTCGCAGTCCCCGGCGGTCATACCCCAAGCGGCTAGGATGTTGGCCGGGACGCCGGGAGCACACGTATTGGCGGGCTTGTAGTGCAAAAAGGGGCCGACATCCTTCCACGTGCCGCTCGAGGACCGGGAAAGCACATTAGGTGAGGCACCTGCGTCTTGAAATACTGCGAACTTGGCCTGATTATCACACGCCACCGCAGCCGCAGACTGCCCCTTCGGACACTGAAGGTACTCGTCATTCAGCGTCGCCGAACTGGTGAAGGCCGCAACGGCCCAGTAAGTGCCCGTTTGGTGGTCCACCCCGTAATAGAGCGTTCCCCGCCGGATGCTCACTTCGGACGCCTGGAGCTTAGCAAGGGGGGTCTGGGTGTTAACGAAATCCGTGTGTGCGGCGTCAAGCTGGCTCTCGACTGCCGAAGTCGGGGTGAGCTTGGTCGCGCCAGAGGAGCTGGTCGGTGCGAAGGGTTCGGGGTAGCTGCGAGGCATGTTGTCGGCTCCATGGGTGCATCGGTGGGCAGAGACAGCCCGGAGCGGGAGGGCTGCGAATCCGGCCGTCGCCGGCCTGGACACCATCCTAGTGTGGAAACTGAGCGGAAACTGGCGCCGGCCTCGAGCGGCGTCGGAGCGCCGAAAGTGTGAGTCTGGCGTGAGTTGGGGCGGCAGTTGGCGACGACCGGTACCCTACGACCAGATCATCGCAGCTGTTCAGAGCTTATTTTGGGGTGTTGGAAACTGAGGTGAGAGACTTTGCCCGACCGGCTACACTGGTGGCACGGAGAGGTGCGAGAGCGGCCGAATCGGACTCACTGCTAATGAGTTGACCTGGTAACGGGTCCGAGGGTTCAAATCCCTCCCTCTCCGCAACAACACCAAGCGCTCGTAGCTCAACGGATTAGAGCATCTGACTACGGATCAGAAGGTTGGGGGTTCGAATCCCTCCGAGCGCACCAGATAAGTGCAGGTCAGAGGCCATATTTCTCCTGGGCCTGACTCCGGCTAGTGGCCGTGAGAACCTAGTGAGAATCCAAGCTTCTCGGAGGTGTTCTCATGCCAGCCAGACAGAGGGCGTGTACCCCGGACGGGGTGGGGGTATCTCAAGGTGAACCTCGGACAGGAGCCGCTCACCGGTAAGCGAGCCCAGCTCACCCGGCGCGGCTTCGCCACGGCGGCGGCCGCTGCCCGTGCACGACGCGAATTGGTGGAGCAAGCGGACCTTCCAATGCCGAGGTGGCCGCCGTGCCTCTCGTCCGTCACGACTTTCATGGGGACTGGAACTACACCGTCCGCCCTGTCCAGCGCGGCCCAGTCGAACTACGGCACCGTAACTTCGACTGTGTTATTTTGCGCCGGGTCCTAACCCCCGAAGCCGTTTTCGCCTGGGCAGCGCCGGCTCGCCAAAAACGGTGGAGTGCGCTCAGGCGCCGCGCCGTCGCCAAACACCGTGCGCCTGGCCAGGGCGACTCTGGCCAAAGCGGTCAAGGTGGGCTTGGCCGCCGGTGTGCTGGTGCGCGACCCGCTCGCCAAGGTCCCCCGGCCTGTGCCCACCCGCTCCGTTCCCCGCCACTGGTCCCCCGACCAAGCTCGCCAGTTCCTGGCCCTGATGGAGGGCAACCGCACCTACCCCATTTGGGCATTCATGATGAGCACCGGGACTCGCATCGGGGAGCTTGGCTATGACACCTCGAACTGGCCCCACCGTGACGGCCTGAAATGGCCCCACCCAGGAGCCTGTAAGAGTAGCCTCCGGAGCTGTCAGGGGCGTCCCCAGCGTTGCTGGGCGGCCTAGCGAGTGATGCCGAGGGCATCACCAATCTGGGACCAAGAGGCACCGGCCGCTCGGGCGGCGTGCGCGGCGTGGCCGAGTTGGCGCTCAGTCTCGGCAGCGGCGCGTGGAGCATCGATCAGGGCGGCGAGTTCGGCCCCGGGGACGGCTCGGGCCACGGTGGCCCTGCCGACTGCGGAGCGCATGGCGTCACACATCGCACACAGCCGCGTGGCGTGAGCGCTGTTGGCAACAGAGCATATCCGCTCACCTGTCACATTTCGATGTACTTGACAACCTATGCAGCACCATTTAGGTATTCGCCCAGGGGCCCATGGACCTGGTCGCCTCGCCGCAGCAGGACGATGATACGTCCCGTATGGAACTACTTGAGGTCCCAGACTACCGTGCCCGTTCCGGGGTGACCCGGGTCGGCAGCGTAGCCATCGGCGGTCCGCACGATCACGACGTGGACGATGCTCCCGCCGATCGATGAATCGGATTGAGCCACGTTACCGGTGACAAGGATGCCCATATAGGCAGGGATCGTCGCCGGTTCGCCGGGTGTGTTGCCGGGGCTACCGGCAAACCCTGACTCCGTGCTCGTGCTGGCGTAGCCCTTGAACGCGGCCGGCGCCCCGGTCGGGTCACCGCTGACCACGTTGTTTCTCGACCATCGCGAGCCCCAGAAGTAGACGTTTGGGCCGTCGGTCATGGCGCCCTGGTGGAAGCCGCCGATGGAAAGGTCGCCCACCACGAAGCTGCCCGGCGCGTAAAGCAGTATATCGTTGTCGACGACATCGGCGGTTTGACCGCCGTCATCGACGATGTGCACCTTGACCGTCTTGAAGCCGAGGGTGCTGTAGGTGTGGCTCCCGCTCACAGCGTAGGGGCCGTTCGATGCTCCCGCAGGTCCGGTCACCGTGCCGGAGGAGGTGGTGCCGTCGCCCCAGTCGATCATGGCGGTGAAGTCCCCGGCCGTGCCGAAAGGATGCGCCCAGGGACTGAGAGGACTAAGCGGGATGCGCCCTCAACTGAGGTTAGGGCTCCTTGGACGTCCGCGGACAGCGGGGCGTCAGCGACAGCACCCCCGTCGATCGCCCTTCCGGTGTTATATGGGACGTCGTCATCGGTGATCGTCACCGT
>JBOGGT010000092.1:0-4801 GCA_050744225.1 Acidimicrobiales bacterium
GGCGGGTCAGATCCTGCCGGCAGGATGAGGTAGTGGATTCCGAACAGGGTGTAGTCCCCCGGGTTGGCCTGGTCGAAGTAGTACTCGGGGTCCGCCATCAGCGACGCGGTCCGGAGGGTGTAGCCCACCTCGTCGAGGTCCTCAGACTCGATGTATTTGAATACCGGCACGTAACCCACGGTGAAGTCCTCACCCCAGTTGGAGGGCATCCCGGCGTAGGTGCGTCCTCCACCGTGTGATCGTATGTAGGCGACCAGCCGGTCCACCTGCGCGCCCTGGGTGATGTCAGCAGCGTTCTGGTAGCTGATGTCGCTCGAGTTGTGGGTGGCGTAGTCGCCGACTTCGGTCCAGGCCGGTGCCAGGATGACCACCACAACCCCGGCGAGGACCACGCAACCGAGTGCTCGCAGGATCGCGATGTCTCTCCAGTTGGCTGCGACCCTGGACCTCAACTCCGGTCCGAGGCGTCCCGCCAGCTTCCAGACCAGTGCCGCCAGGGCCACTGCGCCTGTCGCCGCGAGGTACAGTCCCGCCAGCTGGGCTCCCTCCTCGAAGCGGCGCAGGAAGAGGTCCCTGCTTCCCGGCAGGATGTTGGTGAGCGGACCGAAGGTGGTGCGCCCGAAAGAGAGCACCAGGCTCAGTGCAAAGACCACCAAGATTGCCCTCAGCTGCGGGCGGGTCCTCCAGAACAGCACGCAGGCGATCACCCCGAGGCCGACGAGGACGCTGATCACCGGCAGTCGGGCGGCGTCGAAGACCTGGCCGGTGATCAGCCAGTGCATGACGGTCCCCGCACCGTAGCCGTTCTCGTCGGGGGAGTTGACGAGGATTGCGTTGGTGGCGGCCCAGGTGGAGTCCAGGATCACCGGTACGGTCACCCAGGCGGAGGCGACCAGCGCTCCTGCGGCGACCACCAGTGCCCTCAGCAGCCGTCGCCGCAGGTCCGAGGGGACCACGAAGGGGAACAGTCCGATGGGAATCAGCGCCAGGTACCCGGTCTCGAAGTGAAAGGCCACCGTCACCGCGACCAGGACCACCGCTGGCAGTACGTAGCGGCGCGAGGACATGGCCCGCCAGGTGCACGCCCAGGCGAGCGGGAGGGTCCACATTGCCCAGAGTTGGGACCACAGGCCGTAGCCGACCCAGATGTAGGCCCCCGGTTCATAGCCGGTCAGGGTGATGCTGATGACCAGGGGGCAGGCCACCGCCGTCAGGCCGGCAGCCGCCCTGCTCAGCTGAAACAGCCGGGCCGAGGCGTAGACCGAGATCGGCCAGGTCACGATCAGCAGGTACAGGGTCCAACGGAAGGCGGGATCCGCTCCGATCACCAGCCCGATCACCCCGGCGACCATCGCTCCCAGGCTCTGGTAGTGCAGGAACTGTGGCGACCCGAGGCCAAGGTAGGGGAACCAGCTCGTGAGTGGGAGGTGCCCGCTGCCGATCAGCTGGCTGGCGGAGCGGACCATCTGGTCGTGCACCGAGCTGTCGTTGAGGTAGGCCACCGGGACCAGCTCCGATCGCCACTCGAACGCGCACCACCCAACCGCCACAGCCACCGCCAGGGCCGGTCCGATCGCTGGCCTGCGCCGAGCCAGGCGGGCGAGCACGGGCGCGCTGGCGGGAGCTGGGTTCGGGTCGGTCGGCTCGGCCGGCGCGCTGTTGGGCGCGCTGGCGGGAGCTGGGGTCGGGTCGGTCGGCTCGGCCGGGTCCGCCGGCGCGCTGGCGGGAGCTGGGTTCGGGTCGGTCGGCTCGGCCGGGTCCGCCGGCGAGCGGCTCAAGCGCCCAGTTCCCGGGCTCGGGCGAACACGGCGTCGAAGGCGCGCTCGGTGAGGGTACCGGTGAAGGTGTTCTGCTGGCTCGGGTGGTACGAGCAGATGAGGGTGGCCTGTGCCTCCAACGGCACTTCCAGTCCGTGCTCGAACCGCGGTCGTGTGCGCAGGTCGAGCGCCCGGGTCTTGAGGAGTCGCCAGGCAACCCCGTAGGCGAAGGCCCCGAGGGTGACGATCACCCTTACTCGGTTGAGCAGTAACACCTCCCTGGCCAGGTACGGGAGGCAGTTGTCACGCTCCGATGGGTTGGGTTTGTTCGCCGGCGGGGCGCAGCGCACCGCCGCGGTCACCCAGGCCCCGTCGAGGCGGAGGCCGTCGGCGAGGTGGTCGCTGTTCGGTTGGTTGGCCCAGCCCCCCTTCCACATGGCACGGAAGAGCCAGTCGCCGGATCTGTCCCCCGTGAAGACCCGCCCGGTTCGGTTCCCGCCGTGCGCCGCCGGGGCGAGGCCGATCACCAACAGGCGCGCCCCTGGATCGCCGAAGCCGGGGATGGGCCGACCCCAGTAGTCCTGCCCGGTAAAGCGTGCTGGGGGCCGCTGGGATGCCTCCTCTCGCCACTCAACCAGCCTTGGGCACGCCCGGCAGCCCACCACCTCCGCCTCCAAGTCGGCCAGGCTGTCCGGCGGCGGCGGAGTCACGCTGTTTGGGGCTGGCGGGGTCGCGCTGGCAGCGATCACGCTGGCAGGGTCACGTCGTCCATCAGCGGCACACTAATGTCGATTGTCAATGCCCGCCCGACGCCCCAAGGCCAGCGACCCCACCGTCGTGCTGTTCGTCCGCCACGGCCAGACCCCGACCACCGGTACGGTTCTCCCCGGGCGGGCGGCAGGGCTTCACCTGGCCGAAGAGGGCAGGGCTCAGGCGGAGGCGGCGGCGGGTCGGATTGCCGCGCTCTCGGCCCCGCCCAACCCGCGCTCCAAGCCACGGGTAGATGCGGTGTACGCATCACCCTTGGAGCGCGCTGCGGAGACCGCGGCACCGATCGCGGCTGCGCTCGGGTTGAGTGTGACCACCGATGAGGGCCTGTTGGAGTGTGAGTTCGGGGAGTGGACCGGCGCCGAGCTCAAGTCCCTGGCCAAGCTCGCGGAGTGGTCGACGGTGCAGCGCTGGCCCAGCGGGTGGCGCTTTCCCGGAGGCGAGTCGTTCTCAGAGATGCAGGCCCGGATGCTCCGCTGCGTCAATGACCTGCGCGCCACCCACCCAGGCGGCTGCGTGGTTGCGGTCTCCCACGCCGACCCTATCAAGGCGGTCCTGGCCCACGCGCTCGGAACCCACCTCGACTTGTTCCAGCGCATCGTGGTATCGCCCTGCTCGGTGAGCGCGGTCGCTTACGGCGACGCCGGCCCCCGGGTGCTGGCGGTCAACTCCACCTCGTCCCTGGCCGAGCTGCGGCCCTCGTAGGATCCCTGATCCCTTGCCCCACGACCTTCCCTTTCTCGACCGACTTACCGTCGGAGCCATCGGGCAGCCCGGTGAGCGGGCCTTCTTCCTCCAGGCCGGCCAGGGCGAACGCCTCCTGACCTTCAAGATAGAAAAGACCCAGGTGGCCGCCCTGGCTCAGTACCTGGGAAGGCTCCTTGGGAGCATCTCCCGCCCGGGGCAGGTGCCCGAGGCGCCAGAGCTGGACCCAGCTGACCCGCCGGAGTGGGCGGTCGGGACCCTGGGTCTTTCCTACGACGCCGAGACCGACCGAGTGTTACTGGTGATCGAGCAGGCGGTGGGGGAGGACGAGTCGGGTGAGACCGCCCGCCTGGGTGCCACCAGGGAGCAGGCCGCGGCGCTGGCGATCCGCGGGACCCAGTTGGTCGAGGCCGGCCGACCCCCGTGCCCGCTGTGCGGCTATCCGCTCGACCCATCAGGACACGCGTGCCCGAGGACCAACGGACACCGACCTCCCAAGCTCTAGAGGTCCTGGCCAAGGGCGAGGTCGAGGTGCAGGGCCGCATGCCGTGGAGTTCCAACGGCACCTTTCTTGTTACCTGCCGAGCTGGTGGGGCGGAGCTGATGGCCATCTACAAGCCCCACCGGGGGGAGCGACCGCTGTGGGACTTTCCGGGCGGCCTGTACCGGCGCGAGGTGGCGGCTTACCGGCTGAGCGTGGCCCTCGGGTGGGATCTGGTGCCCGAGACCGTGCTGCGCGAGGACGCCCCCTTCGGGGTGGGCTCCCTCCAGCGCTTCGTGCCCTCGGACTTCTCCCAGCACTACTTCACCCTGTTGGAGGACCCCGCCCGGCACGATCTGTTGCGGGCCATCGGCGCTTTCGACCTGCTGGCCAACAACGCGGACCGCAAGGGCGGCCACTGCCTGGCCGGCGACGACGGGCGCATCTGGGCCATTGACAACGGGCTGTGTTTCCACGTCGAGCCCAAACTGCGCACCGTGATCTGGGACTTTGCTGGCGAGGAACTGCCAGACCGCCTGGTTTCGGGCCTGGAGCAGGTAGCGGCGGCGGCTCCAGAGTCCCTGGAGGGTCTGCTGGCAGCAAACGACGCCCAGGCGGTGTGCTGCCGGGCGGCGATCCTGCTGGGCAACCCGCGGTTCCCTGCCCCCGATCCCGACCTGCGCCCCTACCCCTGGCCCCTGGTTTAGCTTGGGATGGTGGAACGAAATCGCTGGTTCGCCTAGCCAGGAGGCCGCGTCCGAGGACGTCGCCGAAGTATTGGGAGTGCTCCGACCGAGCAACAGCATCAGGCACCGTCAGAGCCATCAGGCACCGTCAGAGCCTTGAGGACCAGAGCCTTGAGGAGCAGAGCCTTGAGGAGCAGAGCCTTGAGGAGCAGGCAGTGGCTCTGGGCCAGGGCAGTGGCTCTGCCCGGCGGCGTTGGCCGCGGAGCTGTGATCCTGGTGAACTGAGGAGCGCTACCCGTGGTGCAGACGGGTAGCGCTCCTCAGTTCGGGTAAGACTCCTCAGACACCCATGGCCTGACGGCCGCCACGAACGATGAGAATAGGTCTGTGTCTGGCTCAGCTCG
>JBOGGT010000093.1:0-5370 GCA_050744225.1 Acidimicrobiales bacterium
GGGCGGCGGGGCTGAACCGTCCGGGCAACTCCCGGTGGGCGACGACGGCGCTAAGCCCAGTGTCCCTGCGGAGATCCTGGCAGCCTGAGCCCCAGAATCCCACGGCTTCAGTCGTGGGAGCAGTCAATTTGCTTCCTTCCGTTGTTGTCCGGCCCAATGCGGTCCTGCGCCGTGTGGTGCCAGCATCAATCGGTCCCAACGCGCTCGGCGCCAGGAAAGGCCCGCAAGACGCGCTCGGTTGCCGAGGGCGCGCTCGCTTCGGCCTCTGGAAGCAGGTGCACCTCGGACAGGTCCATCTCTTCCATAGTGAGGGCAGCTTCGGGTGCCTCAGGGCGCGGCATGAAACCCGGCTGTCCGGGTGTTTCGTCCACGACCAAGCGGAGTCGGACCGCAACGCCGAAATGCGCACTGAGCGCGCCTTCCACCTCTTCCCGGCATGGCTCGCAGTTGGCACGGTGATTCGGGTCGGGCAGAGCGAAGCTGAACGTCCCGGCTTCGGAGCCGAGGAATCTGCCCGCACGGAACAGCGAGCGAGCCCGTGGACCCAGCGATTCGAGCAGATGGTCTCCCCATGCCTCGACCAGGTCGTCACGACTCGGCCCCGTAGCGTGTGCACGAGGAGCCTGGGGAGCGGGCGCCCACAGGCCGGATGCGGGGAGCGGAGGTGGGGCTCCCAGAACCTGGACGGCCTCACGAGGGACGTTCCCGGGTTGGCCCAGCGCCCCCAGCGCCGCCCTGGCCCCCGCCACCGCTGGTCCGGCCGGCGGGGCCTGGCGGGCGAGCCCAGGTGTCGAGGCGGCCCGGTCCAGGCGCTGCTCGAGGCGCTCGATCCGTTCGAGCAGGGCGGCCTGGGAGCCGTCGGACTCCGGCCGGGCCAGGCGTACCACGGCGATCTCCAGGCAGAGCCGAGGTTCGAGGGCGTCGCGCATCTCCACCAGGGTCAGGCCGAGGGTCTCCATCGAGCGGACCAAGAGGGCAGTTCCGAGCCGGTCGGCCTGGTCGGCAACCCGATCCCGGTCCTCCGCGGCCAGCTCGACCAGCTTGGGGGCCATCTTGGCAAGAAAGCCCTGCCGCAACTGCGCCACCAGCTCGCCCGCCAGGCGCTGCGGATCCCGGCCCGCGTCGATCCCTCGCGCCACACCCAGCAGGGCGGCCGCGGCGTCACGCTCGCAGAGGGCCTCCATGACGTCCTCGATGGAGACCACCTCGTCGGAGACTCCTTCCGCCGCCACCAGCTGGTCCAACGCGGAAAGTGCGTCCCGCGCCGAGCCGTTGCCCCGCTTGAGCGCCAGGGACAGCGCCGCTGGCGGAAGGTCCAGGCCTGCGTCAGCCTGGACGTCGTTCAACAGACCCGCCAGCACATCGGCCTGCAAAAGGTGGAACTCGAAGTGCTGGGTCCGGCTAACGATGGTGGGCAGGACCTTGTGCGGGTCGGTGGTGGCGAGCACGAACACCACACGGGGAGGGGGTCCCTCCAACGTCTTGAGCAGGGTGTTCGACGCCGCGGTCGACAGCATGTGGACCTCGTCGACAATGTAGACCTTGTGCCGGCCGGGAGTGGCCAGGGCTGAGCGCGCCACGAGCTCACGCATCGCTTCTACCCCGTTGTTCGATGCCGCGTCCAACTCGTGGACATCGAGGGAGGAGCCAGCCGCGACGGCTTTGCAGGACTCGCATTCCCCGCAGGGCTCCCCGTCAACCGGTGACTCGCAGTTGAGAACCTTGGCCAGGATGCGAGCGGTTGAGGTCTTGCCCGTTCCACGTGGCCCGCTGAACAGGTAAGCGTGGCTCACCCGGTCGCGGCGAACCGCGTTGCGCAGGGCGGTCGCAACGTGATCCTGACCTCGGACCTCGGCGAATCGCTGGGGCCGGTAGCGCCGGTACAGGGACTGGTAGGCATCCTCCGGCATCGCCTTCCCAGCCTAGAACCGCGGCCCGTCGTTCGGTGCGACGGCCAGGCTTGCTGCGGCACACGGAGATTCCCGCTGAGAGCTGCTGCCTTCCGGCCCTGACTCGGTTCACGGGCTGCCGTTGCGCAGGACCCGGCCGCCGCACGGAGCGACGGGCGCGCCCCACAGGTTAGCTTGGGTTGCTCGGGAGGGGTGCGAGAGCGGCCGAATCGGCACGACTGGAAATCGTGTGTCCTGCAAGGGACCGTGGGTTCGAATCCCACCCTCTCCGCCCCGTCGGGTGTCGAGCCGGATGGCGACCTCGACGGGAGGAGCGACCTTGCCAGAAGGCGTACTGGCCGGATCCGTTTCCCCGGAGGGAGCACCGATGTTGCCTTGCACGTTTCGAGGGTATCGTTGGGACCAGACTGGGGCCATCGGGTTCCAGTGAAAGCAAGGAGCGTCGTGTCGCGTCGTCAGTTCGGGTTCCTGGTGGGGTTTCTCATCGTTTGGCTGGCGTGGGCGGCTTCCTGGGTGGTGCTGGCCGCAATCATCGCGGGCGTGATCGGATGGCTGGTGGTCGTCGCCCTGGATGGTGGCCTGGACCTGGGGGGTCTCGCCGAACGGTTCCGGGACGACGGCCCCAAGCGCTGACCGGCGTCGTGCCTACAAAACTCACCAGCCCATTTCCAGACAAATGAGGAGTTTGCCGATATGAACCAGCCGACCAATCCCAACTTTGCCGAGACAGCGGCCAGCGCCGGGGGTTCGGACCCTGAGGAGTCTGAGTCGAGCATGGTCGCGCCGATCACTCGCGAGGCACGCGTCAGCGGGATCCGCGGCACCGAGGCCCGGCCCGCCGGAGGGGCGCCGGCCAAGCCAGTGCCCGGTGCACGGCTCCGGACGGATCGGGGGGTCACGACCATCTCCGACGTCGTGGTCGCCAAGATCGCGGCGCTGGCCACCAGGGAGATCCCCGGGGTCCACGCCATGGGCAAGGGCCTCGCGCGGGCCTTCGGCGCGCTCCGTTCACGCGTTCCCGGTGGGGCACCGCCAGATGCGGACACCCAGGGCATCGCCGTCGAGGTGGGCGAGCGCCAAGCGGCCGTTGACATCGACATCGTCGCTCGCTACGGCCAGAGCATCATCGAGACCACCGAGGCGGTACGAGCCAACGTGATTGACCGGCTGGAGTCGATGACCGGGCTGGAGGTGGTGGAGGTGAATATCAACGTGGACGACGTCTACTTCGACTTCGATTTTGACTCCGACTCCGACTCCGACTCCAATCCCATCGGTGGGGCCGAGATCCCCAGCCGGGTGCTGTGAACGGATCTGGTCCCGACCGGGCCATCCTGGCCCGAGCGGTGGCCAGCGCGATCAGTGCAGTATCCGGGGTGGCGCGAATGTCGCCTGGATGGGGAGTCCAGGTTGGGACCCAGCACCCCGGGGGAACGGTCGTCGGTGTCAGTCTCCTGGAGGATGCGGTGGTCGCGCACATCGTCCTTGACCGGCTGCCGGTGATCGAAGTCACTGACCCCGCACTCGCGGCGGCGCAAGCCGCGCTCCGAGCCCTGGGCGACCCTCGACCGGTCGAGGTGGTGGTCGACGACATCGTTGTCGAGGCGTTCGGCGACGGGTGAGATTGCTCAACCGCCTCCTTGGGCTGCTACTCGGCCTTGTGCTCGTCGGGGCAGGCGGTTTTGTGATGCTCGAAACCATCCTGGCCGCTCTGGGAGACCGATTTGTGATCGTCCCCGGCAAGAGCTGGCTCAGAGTCCTGCGCCACACTCCTTGGTCGGCGACGACCGTCATCGTGGTATTGGCCCTTGTTGCCGCGGGAGGATTCTTGCTGGCCGTGTTCGAGCTTCGCCGTTGGCGAACGCACCGGGTTCAGGTAAGCCTCGCCGGTGGCTTGGCCGAGTGGTGGGTAGTCCGGCGGTCCTTCGAGGCCCATCTTGCACGCTGGGTACGTGGTCAGATCTCCACCTCCCACCCGAGAATCAGGATCGCCCCGAAGGGTCAAGACTGGCGGGTGAACGTGGTGGCCCGAGAGCCGCCGTCCGCGACCACTCCGGGACCGCCCGACAGCGCAACGGGCGATCCTCGACCCGCCCTCCTAGCCACAGTCGAAGAAGTCACCCGTCAGGGACTGGCCCGATTTGGGGTTCCCCGCACGAGCCAGGTGAGGGTGAGGCTGGTGGCGGCCCACAGATTGCCAGGCGAAAGGGGTGGGGGAACCAGCACCAGGGTCAACAGTGGGAGGCCTGGGTGACCGACAGGACAAACCGGGTCATGTGGGTGTTGATTGCGGTCATGCTGACCGCGGTCGGTGGCGGCGGACTGAGCCTTGCCCTTGGAGCTTGGGGACACGCGGGACCCGTCGACGTGGTGGACCCCACCGTGGTGCGGTGGTGGGGGGATGGCGGGTGGATGTCGTTCGCCTCGGTGGCGTTCATCGGGTTGGTGCTGGTGGCTTTGGGGCTTGTCCTGGTGCGCGGCGAGCTCCGCCACCAGGGCACCCCACGGTTGGCCGACTTTGACCCCTGCGAGGGGTACCAAGGGCCGGTGCGAGGCAGGACTATGGTGCGCGCAGCTCCGGTGGCGGCAGCTCTGGAGGCCGACTTGAAGACCCTGAGCGGGGTTCGTCGTGCGACCGTGGGCCTGTTCGGGCGGGCGGGGGACCTCGAGGTGCGGGCTCGCCTGGAGATCGGCGACGAGGTGGACCTGGCCTCACTGAGCGATGCGTTCGGCGAGATGGTGGAACGTTTTGTGCACACCTCCAACTTGTCGCCCTCGAAGGTGGAGGTGACGCTGTCCTTGGTCGGCAGCGGGTAAGGCAGAGTAACTCTTTGACAACAACGAAAGGAGGAATCATGGGACAACCGGTGGTTATGCCCCGCACCCTCGGTGACGGGTTGACGGTCTCCAGCATCGGTTTGGGGTGCATGGGGATGAGCCAGTCCTATGGACCGGCGAACGAGGCGGAGTCTGTGGCGACCATCCGGCGCGCGCTCGACCTCGGGGTGACCCTCTTGGACACCGCGGACATGTACGGGCCGTTCACCAACGAGCGCCTGGTGGGGCGGGCCATCGCCGGACACCGCGACGAAGTCGTCATCGCCACCAAGTTCGGCATCGAGCGGCGGGAGGATGGCACCACCGTGGGAATCAACGGTCGTCCCGAATACGTGCGCAGGGCCTGCGACGCCTCTTTGCTGCGCCTCGGTACGGACCGGATCGACCTGTACTACCAGCACCGCGTCGACAGCGATGTGGCGGTCGAGGTCACTTGGAGTGCGATGGCGGAGCTGGTCGTGGAGGGCAAGGTTCGTCACCTGGGTATCTCCGAGGCAGCCCCGGCGACGGTTCGCCGGGCACACGCAGTCCATCCGATGGCCGCGTCCCAGAACGAGTACTCCCTGTTCAGCCGGGACCCCGAGGATGGCCTTCTCGAAACGCTGCGTGAGCTCGGGATCGG
>JBOGGT010000094.1:0-6289 GCA_050744225.1 Acidimicrobiales bacterium
CCGTCACCCTGACGGGTAGCGCTCCTCAGTTGGCCCCCAGATCCCGTATCAATGATTCATTCAGCGTTTCGTTGCGTCCACCATCTGGCGCCAGGCGGAAAGGCGCTCGCGGACCTGGGCGGGGGTGAGACACAGGGTCTCGGGAAGAACCCGGGCCGCAATCTCACGCTGGACCCAGTAATCGTGGGCGGCTGACGAGAACAGAGGCCGCCGCCAGGCCACCAGGTCGGCCGGCTCGGCCGCCAGGAATCCCCAAAGAGTGAAGGCCAGCTCCAGATCGAAGATGACCGGAGCGCGGTCGAACGCGGAGGCCCGGCGAAGGGCCACGCCAAGGCAGCCAGCGACGGCATCCTCGGCAGAGTCACCCGGTGCGAGCACCAGCAGTTGGTGAAAACGCTCGGCGAGGTGGAGGGCATATCCCTGGTCCGGCCCCGTCAGCCCGAACCACTCGGCTCCCCGCTCTCCGTCTTGCCCGGCTCCGTCTTGCCCGGCTCCGTCTTGCCCGGCTCCGTCTTGCCCGGCCGGTGGTACTGGCGAGACGCCGATCACATCGCCGGGGCGGTCCGCCCTCCAGGCAAGTGGGGTCGGTAGCTTTCCGACCGGACGGACCCGGTCAGTGGGCGCGATCGGTGCGTAGTCGGGCTGGGTCACCAGACCAGTGTCTCACCGATGCAGACAACTGCGCCAGCGTCGTCGGACCTGGGTCCTGCTCTGGCAGACCCGTCAGGTGGAGCGGGCTCGCGAGGGCCATTCGGTCAGTCCGCCTCAGTATCCCTGGGGGCTGGCGGTGTGCTGAGGCTCCGGCCGGTGAGCAGGAGCAGGCCATAGGCAACCGAGTCTTCAAGCGCCTGCCAGGAGGCCTGGATCACGTTGTCGGACACCCCGATGGTGGACCAGGAACGTTCCCCGTCGGTGGTGTCCACCAGCACCCGGGTCACCGCGCCAGTGCCGGTCGAGCTGTCCAGGACCCGCACCCTGTAGTCAGTCAGGTGCAGACGGGACAGCTCGGCGAAGTGTGGCCCAATCGCCGCGCGCAGTGCTGCATCCAGGGCATTCACCGGTCCGTTGCCCTCGGCGGTGGCGACCACCCGCTGGCCTCCGACGTGGATCTTCACCGTAGCCTCGGTGCTGACCGTCGCGCTGCGGCCGGGCGCGGGAGCACCGGGCACGGGATCGCGGGGCACGGGATCGCGGGGGCGGTCAGCTTCCGCGGAGCCGCCGCCCAAGCCGCCGCCCAAGCCTCCACCCAAGCCGCCGCCCAAGCCTCCACCAGCGGCGCCGGAGGCGAAACCCGGGTCCGCCGCGGTGGCGCCCCCCTCGCCGAACAGCGTGGCCGGGCGGTGCTCAACTATGACCCGCCAGGACTCCAGGCGCCAAAGCTCCTGGCGCCAGCCCGTGGCCGAGCGCATCAACAGCTCCAGCGAGCCGTCGGCCACCTCGAAGTGGTAACCGCGGTGCTCCAACGCCTTGAGGTGCTCCAACACATCCGACAGAGCCAGGCTGTCCAGCTCCAACCCCAGCTCTGCGGCCTTCAGCGCCAGGGTCGAGCGCCCGGACAGCTCGCTCACCACGAAGCGGGTGCCGTTGCCGACCGCGTCGGGCGGGATGTGCTCGTAAGCGGCAGGGGTGCGGGCGATGGCGCTGGTGTGCAGGCCCGCCTTGTGGGCAAAGGCAGCTGACCCGACGAAGGGCTGGGAAGGGTTGGGAGCGATGTTGACCAGCTCAGCCAGGTGGTGGGCGACCGGAGTGAGGCGCTCCAGGCGCTCGGGGGCGATGGTGCGCACCCCCATCTTGAGCGACAGGTTCGGTATCGCTGCGGTCAGATCGGCGTTTCCGGCCCGCTCGCCGTAGCCGTTCACGCAACCCTGGACCTGGGTGGCCCCGGCTCGCACCCCGGCCAGGGTGTTTGCCACCGCGCACCCGCTGTCGTTGTGGAAGTGCAGCCCCAGCGCCGGCCGGCCCGAGGCCGGCCAACCGGGACCCGGCCCGCCTGAGCCGCCGGACACCCCGCTGACGAACCGCTCACGCACCGCGCATACCACTTCCTCGACGTAGTCGGGGAGGCTCCCCCCGTTCGTGTCGCACAGCACCAGCGCCTCCGCTCCGGCGGATGCCGCCGCGTCCAGCACCCGCAGGGCGAAGCCCGGGTCCGAGCGGTACCCGTCAAAGAAGTGCTCGGCGTCGAAGAACACCCGCAGGCCCTCCGAGCGCAGCCAGGCGACCGATTCGCCCGCCATCGCCACCGCTTCGTCCAGGCTGGTGCGCAGTGCCTCGCGCACGTGGTAGTCCCAGGACTTGGCCACGATGCACACCGCGGAGGTCCCTGCCGAGACCAGGTTCCGCAGGGTGGGATCGCTTCCCACCCGCCCCCCCGGACGCCGGGTGGATCCGAAGGCCACCAGGGTCGCGCTGGACAGCTCCAGCTCGGAGCCCGCCCGGCGGAAGAACTCGTCGTCCTTCGGGTTCGCCCCCGGCCAACCGCCCTCGATGTAGGCCACCCCCAGGTGGTCGAGCTGGCGGGCGACAGCCAGCTTGTCGTCGACGGTCAGCGACAGCCCTTCTTGCTGGCTGCCGTCGCGCAAGGTGGTGTCGTATATGTCCACCGACTCTGGCAAGGCCGGCACGGCGTGGGAGTGGGCACCGGTTCGGGGGGGAGCCGGGCTCAATTTTTCCAAATCAGACATGCTCAGCCCAGTCCTTGTAGCGGTCCACCTTCCCCCGGACTGCCGCGAAGTAGACCTCCTGGATGCGCCTCGTTATCGGGCCGGGCTGACCGTCGCCCACCGACCGGTCGTCAACCGAGCGGATGGGGACGATCTCGGCCGCCGTTCCGGACAGGAAGGCCTCGTCCGCGGTGTACAGGTCGGTGCGCAGGATATTGCCCACGGTGAGGTCGTAGCCGAGGTCGGCGGCGATGGTCATGATCGAGGCCTGGGTGATGCCCTCCAGGGCGCCGGCGGAGACCGGGGGGGTGATGATCCTGCCGGCCTTGACGATAAAGACGTTCTCTCCGGTGCACTCGCTCACGTGGCCCTGAGGGGACAACAGGATTGCCTCGTCGTAGCCGGACTTGAGCGCCTCGACCTTGGCTAGGGAGGAGTTGACGTATATGCCGGTGCTTTTGGCCGCCGGGGGAAAGGCGTTGGGATCGGCCCGGCACCACGAGCTGACCTTGCACCGGATGCCGTTGGCCACGCCCTCGTCGCCCAGGTAGGTCCCCCACGGCCACGCGGCGATGGCCACGTTGACCTTGCTGGTGAGCGGGTTGAGCCCCATCTCGCCGTAGCCGAGGAAGGCAATCGGGCGGATGTAGCAGGAGGGCAGGTGGTTGACCCGAACAACGTCTTTTGTGGCTTCGACCAGCTCGTCGGCGCTGAAAGGGATCTCCATCATCAAGATGTGCGCGGACTGAAAGAGCCGTGCTATGTGGTCGGTGAGGCGGAATATGGCCGGTCCTTCGTCGGTCTCGTAGGCCCTGATCCCCTCGAACACGCCCGAGCCGTAGTGCAGTGAGTGGGTGAGGACGTGGATCTTGGCGTCGACCCAGTCGACCAGAGAACCGTCCATCCAGATCTTCTCGGTGGCGGTGATAGGCATGATGGTTTCAGACCTTTCCGGCGATCGCGTCGCCGATTGCTTGGGTTGAGGGTGGGGGGTCGGGCCGGGTGCCGGCGGCGGGCGCGGTGGCGGTCCATTCTTCGGTAGCTCGGGTGATCCGGGCGGCGGCGTCTATTTCGCCCAGGTGGTCCAGCATCAGGGCGGCGGAGATGATTGCCGCCACCGGGTTGGCCCTGCCGGTACCCGCGATGTCGTGGGCCGCCCCATGGACCGGCTCGAAGAGCGACGGCCCGGTGCGCGCCGGGTTCAGGTTGGCCGAGGCCGCCCGGCCGATCCCGCCCGCCAGGACCCCGGCAAGGTCGGTGAGGATGTCCCCGAAGAGGTTGTCGGTGAGGATCACGTCGTAGCGGCCCGGATTCTCGACCAGGTGGATGCAAGCCGCGTCCACGTGGGTGTAATCGCAGCTCACGCTGGGGTGCGCCGGCGCGGTCTCGTCCACCGTGCGCTGCCACAGGTCCCCGGCGAAGGTCAACACGTTGGTTTTGTGCACCAGGCTGAGCTGGTGGCGGGGGCGCTGCTCGGCAAGCGCGAAGGCAAACTCGGCGCAGCGTTGGGTGCCAAAGCGGGTATTGACCGAGCCCTGGGTCGCAACCTCGTGAGGCGTGCCCTTCCTCAGGTGGCCACCCTCGCCGGCGTAGGTGCCCTCGGTGTTCTCCCTGATCACCACCAGGTCCATGCCCGGGCTGCGCGCCCCGGGACCGGCCTTGAAGGGCCGCAGGTTGACGTACAGATCCAGAGCGAAGCGCATCCGCAGCAGCAGGCCGCGCTCCAACAGGCCCGGCGGGACCTGCTTGCTCCCGATGGGGGGGCCGACCGCACCCAGCAGGATGGCGTCGTGAGCCTTGAGCTCTTCGAGCACTTGATCCGGCAGGACTTCTTTGGTGCGCAGCCAGCGGTCGGCGCCGAGGTCATAGGCAGTGGTGTCGAGCTGGACCCCGGTGGCGGCGACAACCTTGAGGGCTTCGGCCACCACCTCAGGGCCGATGCCGTCGCCGCCGATGACGGCAACCCGATGCGTTTGCGGAGGGGGCACTGTTTGAGATCCTTGCGTTTCGGTTCGGGCAACGAAAAACCGCCCACCAGGTGGACGGTCGAAGAGCTGCGCACCGGTCGGGGTGCCCAGCTAGCGGGTAATGGCTACTGCGTGCAGGGCCGAGGAAGGGCTCACGGACTAAGCCTAGCACAACCCCTAGGACGTCCGTCAATCACGGGTCCAAGGTTCGAGGGGATGATGATGTTTTCAGGCTGGTCGCCCAGCTAACCTTCGCCCGATGAGCGAGACCAAGCTTTCCCGGGAGGCCTACGAGCGTTTGAGCGCCGAGGTGGAGGACCTGACCACCAGGGGGCGGGTGGAGATCGCTCGGGCCATCGAGACCGCCAGGGCGCTCGGGGACCTGTCGGAGAACGGGGACTACCACGCCGCCAAGGACTCCCAGGGCAAGATGGAGTCTCGAATCCGCCAGCTCCAGGCCCTGCTCATCTCCGCAACGGTGGTCGAGGACGGAGCTGCCCCGACGGTGGCGGTCGGGGCCGGCAGTGTGGTGTCGCTACGCTACTCCGGCGAAGCAGAGGTAGAGCGCTACCTTGTCGGCTCCATAGAAGAGCGCCGGGAGGGCCTGGCGGTCATCTCCCCGAACTCTCCCCTCGGGCGCGCCCTGACCGGCCGGGCCGCTGGGGACCTGGTGGATTACCAGGCTCCGGGCGGCGCCATGAGGGTGGAGATCGTCGCTATCGGGGGCTGATCCGTCACCTCCCGGTGGCTGAGTGCAGGCCGTTCATCACAGCGGTTAACCTGCGGGCCGTGACTATCACCAGCCCGATAGCGCCCGGCATTCCCCCCGGAAGGCAGGTAGACCTGGCCGGCAGGGGCTCGGCCTTCACCCGGGTGATCGAAGGTCCACCAGGGGCGCCCACACTCCTGCTCCTGCACGGGTGGACCGTTACCGCGGACGTCAACTGGGGTCCCAGCTACGCTGGCCTGGCAGAGCACTTCTCAGTGCTTACCCTGGACCAGCGGGGCCACGGAGGCGGCATCCACTCCCGCCGGCCCTTCACCCTGGAGGACTGCGCGGACGACGCAGTGGCCCTCGCCCGGGTCGCCGGGCGGGACCAAGTGATCATGGTCGGCTACTCCATGGGCGGACCGGTGGCCCAGCTGGCCTGGCACCGGCATCCCGAGGTAGTGAGCGGGCTGGTGCTTTGCTCCACCGCGACCAGCTTTGGCGGGGGCGAGCTGTTCTACTCAAGCCTCCTCGCTCTCTCGCACCTCGCCCGGATCGCTCCGCGTGCCCTCAGCCGCCCACTTGCTTCCCGCTTCGCCCAGCGCCGCTTCGCCGGCCTGACCATGTCCGAGTGGGCAGCAGAGCAGGTCGCACCCAACGACCCCGCGGTGCTACTGAGGGCGGGCTCGGCGATAGGCGCCTTCGACTCGGCACCGTGGATCTCCGAGGTCGACGTGCCCACCTCGGTGGTGCTCACCACCTTGGACCGGGTGGTCGAACCCCCTCGCCAGCGGGCCCTGGCCAGAGAGATCCCGGGCGCACAAACCTTCGAGGTGGCCGGGGACCACGGGGTGTGCCTAGTCGACCCCGCGCGCTACCTGCCGGTCCTGGTGGAGGCGTGCCAGTCGGTGGCCGCGAGGGGACGAGGCAAGTCGTTCATGGAGTGATTG
>JBOGGT010000095.1:0-2040 GCA_050744225.1 Acidimicrobiales bacterium
CCCCTCCGGTACCGCCTTGGCCTTGGCGATCAGCCCGGCGACCAGCTCCAACAGCTCGAGTGGGTCGAATGGC
Organism: Acidimicrobiales bacterium; assembly: GCA_050744225.1. Taxonomy (GTDB): domain Bacteria; phylum Actinomycetota; class Acidimicrobiia; order Acidimicrobiales; family JAJPHD01; genus JAVKSL01. The sequence continues at coordinate 74 of JBOGGT010000095.1, forward strand.
TTGGTCACGTAGGCATCGGCCCCGGTCGCATCCCCTGCCCGGATATCGACCTCCTGGGCCTTCGCCGAAAGCAGCAGAACCGGGATCGCGGCAGTGTCCGGGTCGGACTTGAGGGTCGTGGCTACCTCGAGGCCGTCCATCCCGGGCATCATCACATCGAGCACCACTATGTCGGGCCGAGCGCTGTGGGCCGTCGATATGCCTTCCGCGCCGTTCCCCGCGATCAGGACCTCGTAGCCCTCCATCTCGAAGTTGACCGACAAGAGCCGCTGGATCACCGGGTCGTCATCGACCACCAGCACTGTTGCCCCAGCGGTCGGGTCGTCTACCATGGCCAGCCAACCTAGTCTCCACCGGCCGACGCTGGGCGGAGCCGCACCTGGATGGGGCTCAGGGACTGCTCGGAACTCGCACCGAACGTGCCCAGGCCGGGGCTTCGGGGGCGTGCTCGCCGAGGAGCGCCACCACCACCCGCATCCCGCGCGGCGCCTCGTGCGGCCAGGGGGTGAACCCGTCGGTGAGGACCACCACCACCGCGGGACGTGGCTTCAGCGCGGCGGCCGCGGTGATGCCGGCCCCCATGTTCGTACCACCCCCACCTACAAGCTCGAGCCGACGGGCACGGGTTACCCGCTGCGCGGGGGCGGCCGCCGCGTCACAGGCGAGCACCCGCACCTCACGGGCCATCCCCAGGGAGCGGAGGAGTCCCTCCACCTCCGCCAGGGAGCGGGCGAGCAACTCGTCAGACATGCTCCCGGAGGTGTCGCAGACCACGGCAACCTCGGGAATGGGCCGGCGCATCGACGGCAGGACCACCGCACCGGAGACTGACGCTCGCCTGGAAGGCCGCCGGTACGAGTAGTCGAGGTTGCCGCTTACGTCGGCCACCGCCCTGCGTACTTCGGCCCCCAGCACTCGACGCCAATCCACGGCTGGCTGGAGGACCTCGGAGGCCCAGCGGAGCAACCCAGCGGGGACCGTGCCCGCGTCCCGGCCCTGGCGCACGCACTCGGTGGCCACCTGGCGGATCAGGAGGTCGGCCTCCCACTCCGAAAGGCCCGGGGGAGTCCCCTCGGCCTGCGCCGAGCGCTCCCAGGGCCTGTCCTGACCGTCCGCCCCGCTCCCACAGTCCAGGGACCAGCCCGGTTGGCCCGCTCCCGGTGCGCCGGAACCAGGTTGTCCCGGACTGGACGTCGCTGAGGGCTCTCCAGAGCTGCCGTCGACCCACACCAAGCCACCTGGCAGGCCAGGTGAGCCGTCCTCCCCCCTGAGCCTGGCCCCAGGGGCAGCTTCTCCCTGTGGTCCCGCCGGCGTCGATCCCAGCGTCAAGGTGTAGTACCGCTCGGCAAGCCCGCCCGGCTCGGCACCAAGCTGGTCCGGCAGGACCGGGGCTCCTGGCAGCTCCAGTCCAGCGGGGACCAGGTCGTCGTTGATCTCGGCATCGGCGCAACGGACCCACCTCAGGGATTCACCCGACCCAACCCCGGCGCTCAGAGCCCGCTCCCCGTGGGCCCTGAGGAGGTGGCACACGTGGTGGACCAGCACGCTCCCAAACTGAGCCGGGGTCCAGTCCGCGGCCACCGCGGGGTCCAGCCAGAGCCGCCAGGCCTGGTCCACCGCCACCGTGCCGATCCCGGGCGCCTCCACCACCCTGCACCCGAACAGCCCGCTGGCCAGGTACGGGAAGCGAGCCGCGGCCCACAGTCTGGCCGCAGGAAGGGCGAGACTGATACTCCTATTGGGGCCTTGGTCGGAGCTCATCCGCTCAGCAGTCCCGCCTCGCGCAGGAGTGGGGCGAAGTGGCGCACCTCCGCCGGCAGCTCTGCCCCGTCGGGCCGGCAGCGAGCCAGGAGCCTGGCCGCCACCGCGGCGACGTCGGGTGCTCCGGAGTCCGCCGCCACCCCCAGCACCTGCCAGCCCGCCCGCCACCGCTGCGGGGTGGGGTCGGCGACCACCACCGCCGCCAC
>JBOGGT010000096.1:0-52517 GCA_050744225.1 Acidimicrobiales bacterium
GCTTCGGGGGCCAGTCCCGTCGGCAGCCACCAGGGCCGAGAACAAGCGGGCCGGGCTTGGGGGCCACTCCCCAGGATCGTCACCGGTAAGCGCCAGATCATCTGCGGAACCGGCCCGGATCGTCCCGCTCAGAAGATCGACATGAATGCTGAGCATCAGCCGCCCACCGGCCAAGTGCTCCGGATCACCTTCACCAACTCCTTGTTCGGGGTGAGGGTCATCGGATCCGACCAGCGGGTGCCCACCGGCAGCCCCGCATCCTCCGCTGCGGCCACGCACGAGTTGAAAATCTGGACCGCCGAGTCCTGGTCCATTAGCTCAAGCGCATCGTCGGAATCAGATCCAAGCCAAGTCCAGCTCACCCGCACCGGCCGAAGCTCGCATCCCGACCTGAGGCTGAACGAACGGCCAAATGCGCTTACGTGGGCAAGCAGGCCCAGCGAAGCCAACAGCGCCCGGCCCGTCGCATTCGCCTCGGGCGAACCACACCACACCCGGCGCAGCCCGGCGAAGGACACCGTAGCCCGCTGCATCACGGTCTGACAGGAGATCCCAGCCGGGGCCTCCTGGCCCGTACGAAAGGGCACTTGGCCGTGGCCGATCTCGCTCAAGCTCTCCTGTTTCTTGGATCCCCCGCTCTTCTTGACCCCTTGGGCAAGTTCCCAACCCTCCAAGAGGTCTTCTGGTTGGTAGACGACCTTCTCGTCGCCACTCAGGTTGAGGGGATCACCCTTGACGCCCAGCGTCCGGGTTTCCACGCTCCCAGGGCGGATTCCGACGATCTCGGACACCCAAGATCGCGCCAGCTTGGCCTGTGATCGCTTCTTCCCCAGGTGGGACTGCCAGAAACCAAAAAGCAATGCCTGAGGAAACCACTCGAACAGGGCCAACGGGCTGTCAGCGGTTCCAGCCAGAATGGCGGCGCCCACTTGAGTCCTGTCGAACGCCACACCATCCAGCTCTGAATCCCGCAGGTATGCATCCGCGCTGCGGTGGGGGAAGCGCAGGCCGGACAGCCTGGTCGGCAGGTGAGGTGGCAGGCTGCCGATCTGACTGAGGTCGAGTGTCACGCCAGGCAGGCGCACTCGCCCCAAGAGAGACTCGAGTGCTGCTTCAAGTCGGTTTGCCTGACTCGGAACGTTGTCGATGACCACGACCTTGGCGACCGCCCTATCGGCGCCCTCACCCACCCATCTCTCGTCCAGCTGGTAGCGCGCCCCGGCGTACACGGCCGGCTTCACCGGCGCACCGGCTCCAGCAAGCGGCTCCAACTCCGCCTCCATCAGGATCCCACTTTCGAAGCTGTCGTCGCCGCAAGCGGCAATCAGTCGGTCGGTCTCTAGTTGCACTGTGTCCTCCTCGGGCAGATGACGATGAGCAAACGCTACTTAGAGCCTGTGACACGATCAAGTGTTCGGTTCACAGCAACTCGGGCCGAGCGTATGGTCGCCCGGCAAGGCTTCACGTCAACCTTGGCGTGCCACAGTAAGGCCTGTTGCTCAACGAAGGACAGCTTTACTTGACGTGCAACTATTAGCCCAATGTAACAAAAGACTCCACGAATCGTGCGACTAGACCTGACCGCCTTCGTGGACGAATCGATTCGCCGGGGTCCAACCGGCTTCTACCTGCTCGCGGCCGTCTTGGTGCGGTACGACGCCCTCCCCGCAGCACGTGAAGCGGCGAGGTCGGTCCCGCTCCCGGGGCAACGTCGGTTCCACTGGCGATCCGACAGTGAGGCGCAGCGTCGCCGGATGCTTGCCACCGTCTCCAGTCTGGACGGTGTGAACCGCGGGTACGTCTTCGCGCCGATGGGCACTTGCAACCCTGCCAGGGCGCGAGCGCTCTGCCTCAACAGACTGTTGTGGGACCTGGTTGAGATGGGAGTGGATCACCTGGTGATCGGGAGTAGGGAGGCCCAAAATGACGATCGCGACCGTCGTACAATCGTCCAGGCAAAGAGGGCGAACCGAGCATCCACCGAGCTGCGCTACGAATTTCGCAGGCCGCACGACGAGGCTGCGCTCTGGCTGCCGGATGCTGCGATTGCCGGGGCTGTAGCTCACGAACGCGCCACCGGCGACGCCAGCTACCTCGACCTCCTGGGGGACGTCCAAGTCAGTGTTGTGGTGACGGACCCCTGAACGCGCACGTGCCCGGAGTCCCGTCAGTTCCTACGGTCAACCCGGGCACCACTTCCGGGAGCCTAGCGCCTCCGACACCGTCAATTCTATACCTTGGAGGCGGTCAACAGCTACCAGTGAGGCCACGGCGCAAGCCCCTCGGGCATAGATCAGGTCAGGGAGGCCGCCTTGCCCGCTTGGGGCCAGCTCATGGCTGGTCTATCTGGGCTGCCGCCATAATGCGCCGGGCCAGCTCCTCGAAGTCGCTATGGCAGATCCGGACGAGTCGACTCGTGGAGCCGACTGCGCCATCCGCGGCTCGTAGGTCGAACATGGGCTTACGAGCATCCTGAGCCAGGGGCATGAGGCTCCGGTAGTTGCGGAGGCTTCCGAGCTGGTAAGCGTCGACCCCGCCATTCAGGCACGGCTCCGCCTCGCCAAGCACCGCGCGGTGGAACTCCTCCGGAATGCGGCGAAGCCACCGGTCGTAGGCCTTCACCGGCCGGTCAAGTCGGACCGTGTGCTGCAGTACCACATAGCCGATGGGGTTCATCTCACCAGCGGGCGCCCCTATCTGCGCCGGGACGTTGGGCAGCACGAGGCCCTGCCACGCTCGTCGCCACTCGCGCAGGGTGGGACCCAGGTTGCGCAAGCCTTGAAGGGAGAACAGGTCCGCCGCCATGGGAAACACTATGTCGTCCGAAGCCAGCAGCGCGGCCCGGTTGATCGCACCCAGGTTTGGCCCCACGTCCACAAAGGCCACATCGGCCCCCACGCGCTCCGCACAGCCGCGAAGGACTCGGTGGAACGCCGTGGTAACCCGGATTGGACCCTCTTCCCCGAGGAAACTCCTCGGCCACGCGTCCGACAGCCGGTCCTCGAAACGGCTCAGGCCCAGATCGCCCGGGATTACCCACAGGCGCTCAGCGGCTTCCGCGGGTGTGGGGAGCAGTACATCGCCAAGCTGACGCACTAGTGGCTCCACAGCAGACAAGATGGTGTCTTGGCCCCCCGGTTCCCAGAATGACTCCACCTTTTCCTCGTCGAAGAACGCGGACGTCAGGTTGGCTTGCGGGTCCAGGTCCAGTGCAAGCACGCGCCATCCGAGGTAGGCGACCATGTGGGCCAGGTGATACGTCAGGGTGGTCTTGCCAACCCCGCCCATGTTGAACAAGGCGATGGAGGTGGTCATGTGCAGCGCCGGACCACGACGGACCAGTACCTGTCCTCGATCTGGTAGACAGCCGGCGGGTTGCCGTTGCGTTCAAGGGCGGCTCGGACCAGGCTGATCCCACGGCCGAAGCGGTTGACGTAACCCAGCTGCTTCATCGCCGCGGCGAGAGCCGGGTTGCGGTAGTCGTTGCGCTGCGCATACGTGTCCTTGGTCACCACCCCATACGGGCCGCCCGGGCTGGTTACTTCGACCCGGTCATCGAACCAGTTGATCCGAACCGGGGCGTTGAAGTGCTCGTAGTCCCGATGGGTGAGGGCGTTGAGGACCAGCTCGCGCAGTGCGGACATCGGGTAATCGGGCTGGTCGGCCTGGCGTAGGCCACCAACCTCGCGAAGAGCGGTGCGGACGTTGGCCATCAGCAGGCGGTCGAGCGTCGCGAGCTGGCCAATGAGGTTCCCTCTCAGCTCCTCCTGGTCAATGACGTTGGATGCCTGGTCAGGCCCTTCGTAGCGAACGAACTGAAGGTAGGCCCCGGGGATGCGACTCGTCGGGTCGAGGCCCACCACCAAGACACCCAGGACCCGGGCCTCGCCCGACGCCGGGTCGAGCATCCCAAGCGAAGCCAGCTGCTGGCCCATGCTCCTGTCGTTCTCGGCGAGCACGGCAGGGTCGACGGCGGCGGGCAGGTATGTCGAGCTGAACAGCTCGGTATCGAGGTCGGTCTCTCCCGTGCCTTCGAGCGGCTGTTGGTCGAATGGCAGATCAGCGCCCCGGGTTCGCTCGGTGAGAAGCACCTCCTCCTCGCGGGACGCCCGCCGGGTGCTCGTGCCTACTCGAACCCAGACCGTGCCGTCAAAACGAACCGGGCGCCTGCGCGCCGCGACCACCTCGACGTGCACACAGTGCCCACCGGCGAATACAGCCTTGGCAACCGTCAAGACCGGACGGTCAAGGATCCGACCCTCATCCCGGATGTTGGTGACCTGCAGGAGCAACTCGTCGTCCACCGTGATGCCAGCGAACGTCCCGTCGTCTCGCACTCCGATCAAAAGGTGTCCCTGACCGCGCCCCGGGAGGTCATTGGCGAGCGCGCAGATCGTCTTTCGCAGCAGGTCGCGGTTACTGGCATCCTGCTTCCACTCGACGTCGTCACGCTCTTGGTCTCCCAAGACGTTGGTCAGGTCGACCATACCCGAACGATGGCACCGTCGACAGTCACAGCTACATCCTAACCCAAGCGAGGCTCGATCCCTGGAGGCCACGGGTGGAATCTGAACCCCAACGGGTGCGTGAGGGCCTTTCCCGGCTGAGGCGTTTCGCCCATCGGGGCGCGTTAAGTGCCGTTCGCCACGTAGATGTTCCCGGTGGTGGGATCCACCGCGATTGCCGACGGCCCGTCGCCTACCCCGATGGCGCCGGTCACCTGGTTGGTGGCCTCGTCGATGACCGACACGTCGTTGTCGCCGGCGTTCGCCACGAACACGGTCCCTGTCCGGGGATCCACTCCCACGGCCTACGGGTTGAGGCCCACGTCAATGGTGCGGGCTACCTTGTCCGTCTTCTCGTTGATCACGGTAACGGAGTTGCCGTCATAGTTGGTCTCGTAGACGGTCCCGGTGGTCGGGTCCACCGCCAAGCCGGATGGCGAGTTGCTTGCTTCCAGATGGATGGTATGGGTAACCCTGTCGGTCTTCTCGTCGATGACCGAGACCGTGGGGTCGCTGGTGATGCTTTCGTTCGCTAGATAGACGGTCCCTGTCCTGGGGTCGACCCCCAACCCTTGGGGGAAGGCATCACCCAAGATGATCGTGCGTCGCACGGCATTGGTCCTCGCGTCAATGACCGATACCCCGTAGGGACCCCATACCCCCGACTTGCCCCACGTAAACGGTCCCGGCGGCGGTGTCGATTCCAAGCCCGCACGAGCCGCGGCCAACATTGATGGTCTGGATCACGGAGTAATCGGCACTCGATGCAGCAGAACCCGGCGGCCCAGAGTTGGGCTGGCCGAGAAAGGCGCAACCGATTACATCGTCGAATCGTTGCCCCGTCTGGGGGTCGGTCGCGTCAGGCCGCGGGTTGCGAAAGAACACGAAGGACTTGCCCCCTACCTGATAGACGGGATTGCCTCCCGATCCCCGACACACGGTGACGTGGGGCATGCCCGTCGCCATCTCGTCTACGTCTGCGACACAGACCGTCCGGCCGGCATCGGACACGTATACAGCGTACCGGCACCGCCCAGACTCCAAGGAGAGCGCCGGCCGGTGGGCCACCGACGCCCATTACTTCAGTAGGGGCGTCGGTGGTAACACCGTTGCCGGTGCGCTCCCCGACCCGGTGCTGCTACCCCCCGAGAGGTCCTGGAGCTTCGGGCGGCCGAGGCGAGGGACTGCCTGGCCGAAGCTGGCTCGGCACGGCTCGGCTTCGATGAGGTGGCCACGGCGTTGGGCCGCGATCCCAGCCGCTACCGCTGAGGAGTGCCGCGGCCGTGGCGCCGGAGCCGGAAGGCGCTCACCGCCCGACTCGGTCCGTACCCCTCCGACAACCACGTACTGGGCTACCGGATCGAAGCGAACGAACAGAACCGCATCTGCTTCAGCGTCGAGTGGGCCCTTGGGTTGGCGTGTGACCTCGTGTTGTACACCGCCCCCTCGTCGGCGACCCCAGCGGCCCTCGGCCGACAGGCGGTCCTGCTCGCTGAGCACGTGTCCGACTGTGGTGGGCGAGGCTCGCACTTACCTGCCCGGACGAGCTCTGGCCGTCGAATTGAGGAGTGTTACCCGAACTGAGGAGTGCTACCCGTGGTGGCGACGGGTAGCACTCCTCAGTTCGGTTTGCTGGGTCCTCTGCACAAGTAGCGCGGATGAGGAACTCCAACGGCTCGGCGGGCCACGGCTGGTCGGAGGCGGCGGCAGGTACGCGGTGAGTGCCTGGCCCATGGCGGGCATCGCGCTGCTTGGGGTCCACGACGCCAGCAGCACGCGTGCTCCAGGGGCGCATCGTGCGCGAGCGGGCGGCGCCAGTGTGGTCAGCTGCGTACATCACGCTGGCGGCGCGCAGACTCCAACGAGCGCGCCGGCCGGTGGGCCGCCGACGCCCATTACTTCAGTAGGGGCGTCGGTGGCAGCACCCGTTGCCGGACCGAGTTCGCGGACCGGACCCGGCGGGTCACCTACCCCCCCGAGACGTCCTGGAGCTTCGGGCGACCCCCGCTCACGAAGGGCATCATCGCCCGCAGCTCGGCGCCGACCTTCTCCACCGGGTGCGCGGCCCCGGCCGCGCGCAGCTCAGCAAAGCGGGGACGACCGGCGCGGTTCTCCGCCACCCACTCCGCCGCGAAGGTACCGTCGCGGATCTCGCCCAGGATGGTCCGCATCTCGGCCCGGACGTGGTCGTCGATCACCCGGGGACCGCGGGTGAGGTCCCCGTACTCGGCTGTGTCCGAGATCGAAAAGCGCATCCCGGCTATGCCCTGCTCGTACATCAGGTCCACGATCAGCTTCACCTCGTGCAGGCACTCGAAATAAGCCGACTCCGGCGCGTAACCGGCCTCCACCAGGGTCTCGAACCCCGCCTGGATCAGACTGGTCAGACCCCCGCACAACACGACCTGCTCCCCGAACAGGTCGGTCTCGGTCTCCTCGGCGAAGGTGGTCTCCAGCACGCCCGCCCGGGTGGCCCCGATGGCGTGGGCGTAGGAAAGCGCCAGGGCCTTGGCCTTGCCCGAGGCATCGGCCGCCACCGCGATCAGCGAGGGCACCCCGCCCCCCTCGACGTAGGTGCGCCGCACCAGGTGGCCGGGACCCTTGGGGGCCACCATCGCCACGTCGAGGCCGGGCGCGGGGGTGATCAGCCCGAAGCGGATGTTGAACCCGTGGGCGAAGAAGACCGCATCGCCGTCCACCAGCCCGGGTGCGATCTCCGACGCGTAGACCGCGCCCTGCTCGGTGTCGGGGAGCAGGATCATCACCACGTCCGCCTCGGCGGACGCCTCAGCCACCGAGCAAACCCGGAGGCCCGCCTCGGCGGCCTTGGCCGCAGAGCCCGAGCCCGGCCGCAGCCCGACCCGGACGTCGACCCCCGAGTCGGCCAGGCACTGGGCGTGGGCGTGACCCTGGGACCCGTACCCGATGACGGCCACCTTGCGGCCACCTATCAAAGAGGGGTCCGCGTCTGCCTCGTAATAAAGGACTGCCATCTCTCTCAGCTCACCTTTCCTGTAACCGCTCGGAGCCCGCGAGGGGCCTGGCGCTCCAACTTGGGCAGGGCGATCCTGCCGGTCCTCTGGATCTCGACTATCCCATAGGCTCCCACCAGCTCCTCGAAGTCGTCCAACTGGGATGGCTCGCCGGCCAGCATGACCGTCAACGAATCGTGACCGACGTCCACGATCTTGCCGCCCAGCACGTCCACCAGTTCGATGACCTGGCTCCGGCGCGCCCCTTCGACCCGCACCGTGGCCAGCAGCAACTCGCGTTCGGTGGCCTCGACCGGGTCCAGCTCGGATATCTTGAGCACGTTGATCAGCTTGTGAAGCTGCTTGACCACCTGCTCCAGGGGGGCGGAGGCCACGTCGACCACCACGGTGATCCGGGAGAACGCCGGGTCGTCGGTCGGGGCCACGGCCAGGGAGTAGATGTTGTAGCCCCGGCGGGAGAACAGGTTGGCCACCCGGGTGAGCACGCCCGCCTTGTTCTCCACCAGCACCGACAGGATGTGGTGCTGCGGCCGGGTGGACCCCCCGCCGGCGCTCACCGGCCGCCTCCGAGCAAAGGCCGGCGGCCCACCGCAGCGCTCACCGGCCGCCCTGACCCTGGGAGGGGTCGACCACGATCTCGTCGTTGGACCGCCCGGCCGGCACCATCGGGTAGACCTTCTCGGTCCAGTCGGTCCGGAAGTCGATCACCACCGGCCGGTCGTCGATGGCGTTGGCCTTGTCGATGGCAGGGCCAACCTCCGAGGCGTCCTCCACCCGCAAGCCGACACAGCCCATGGCCTCGGCCCAGCGCACGTAGTCGGGCAGGTCCGGCGACAGGTAGACCTCGGAGTAGCGCTCGTCGTAGAACATCTCCTGCCACTGGCGCACCATCCCCAGGTAGGCGTTGTTCAAGATGGCCACCTTGATCGGGATCCGCTCGGAGGACGCGGTCACCAACTCCTGCGCGGTCATCTGAAAGCAGCCGTCTCCGTCGATGGCCCACACCAGCCGACCCGGCTGTCCCACCTTCGCCCCGATGGCTGCGGGCACCGCGAAACCCATGGTCCCGAGGCCCCCGGAGTTGACCCAGGTGTAGGGGTGGTCGAAGCGCCAGTACTGGCTGGCCCACATCTGGTGCTGGCCGACCCCAGAGACCACGATGGTGTCGTCGGGGGTGTTGTCGCGCAGGGTCTCGATCACGTACTGGGGCTTGAGCACCCCCTCGGCCGAACGGTCGTAGGTGAGGGGGTAGCGGGCCTGCCAGGAGCGGATCTCGGCCATCCAGGGGGCCAAGTCGGGCCTGGCCGGGGAGCCGCCGCCGGCAGGGGAACCGCCGACGGGGGTGGGCACGGCGGGTTCCGCGGCACCGGGCAGATTACTCAGAAGTTTGACCAGCTCGGAGATGCACTGGCGCGCATCTCCGACGATGGGCACGTCCGGGCGGCGGACCTTGCCCAGCTCGGCGGGGTCGATGTCGACGTGGATCACCTTCGCTTGCGGGGCGAACCCGGCCACGTTGCCGGTCACCCGGTCGTCGAAGCGGGTCCCCAGGGCGATGAGCAGGTCAGCCCGCTGGAGGGCGGTGACCGCGGTGTAGTTGCCGTGCATGCCCGGCATTCCCAGGCAGAGGGGGTGGCTGTCGGGGAAGGCGCCACGCGCCATGAGCGTGGTGACCACCGGGATGCCGGTGGCCTCGGCCAGGGCGAGCAGGGCCTCGCAGGCGTGGGAGGCGAGGATGCCGCCCCCGGCGTAGATCACCGGGCGCTCGGCGGATGCGATCATCGCCGCCGCGGCCGCCAGCTGGCGGGGGTGGCCCTTGGTGGTAGGTCGGTATCCGGGCAGGCCGGCAACCACCTCGTCCGGGGTGGGCCAGTACCACTCCATCATCTGGTTGGAGACGTCCTTGGGCAGGTCGATCAGCACCGGGCCGGGCCGGCCGGTGGTGGCCACGTGGAAGGCCTCGGCGACCACCCGGGGGATGTCCGCGGCGTCAGTGACCAGCCAGTTGTGCTTGGTCACGCTCATGGTGATGCCGGTGGTGTCGCACTCCTGGAAGGCGTCGGTGCCGATGGAGCCCGTCGCCACCTGCCCGGTGATGCACACGAAGGGCACCGAGTCCATGTAAGCGTCGCACAGCGGTGTGACGATGTTCGTTGCCGCTGGCCCGCTGGTCACGATCGCCACGCCGGGTCGCCCGGTGACGTGGGCGTACCCCTCGGCCATGTGCCCCGCGCCCTGCTCGTGGCGGACCAGGATGTGGCGGATGGACGAGTCGATGATCGGGTCGTATACGGGCAGGATGGCCCCACCGGGAAGGCCGAACATCACGTCGACCCCCTGGGCCTCCAGGGACTTGATGAGGGCTTGGGCGCCTGTGAGCTTCATGGGTATCTTTCTTGTCTGATCGGGGCCGGACATGAAAAAGCCTCCCTGTCTGGGAGGCGGGCGCACACGAGGGAACAGGCGTGCGCTAGGTTACGAGTACGAGGATTCCGGGTCGGGTTCTCATAGTAAGGCTGATGCTAGCACATCCCTGACCGAGCGCAAGCCGCCCTTTTTGATTAATCTTGCTCGGCGCTCCGCACCCGCCGTGCCCACCCACGCCCCACGACAGCCCCGTGGTACTTCAGCGCTTCAGAGCGTCGGCAGGTTCGATGGCGGCGCCACGGAGGGCTGGGTAAAGACCTGCCAGGAGTCCCACCAGCCCGCCGGCCAGCGGAGCTGGGAAGACGGTCAAGGGCGCCAGGATGGCAGTCCAATGCTGCGCGAGGGCAACCACAACCACGGCAAGCACCCCGAGTGCCGTCCCGATGAGCCCGCCGATGAATCCGATCGCAGTGGACTCGGCAAGGAATTGGGTGGCGATGTGCAGTGGCCGGGCACCGTACGCCCTCCGCAGGCCTATCTCCCCGGTGCGCTCGAGCACGGCCACGAGTGTGGTGTTGGCTATCCCCAGGGCGCCAATCACGACCGACACCGCGGCAAGTAGGAGGAACAGGGTGTTGAGCTGCGACCCTACTGCCCCCTGGAGGCTGGTGGGATTAGGTGCGGCCACCGCACTTAGGAGAGCCGGGTCGTCCGGACGCAAGGCCAAGGGAGCCTGATGGGCAACCAGTTGGGCAGCGCCGAGACTGGTCTGCACCAGCATCGCGGCGGGGCCGGACGGCTCGGGAGCCCCATACTGTTGGAGCGCAGTCGTCTCCGGGATGATCACCCCAAGGAGGAGCTGGGGAAGCCGGCGAACCTGGCCGACGATGCCCACAACGGTGTAAGCATGATCGCCAACGAAGATGGCCGGTTGGTTGGTAAGGTTGGTTATGCCCAGCTGACGAGCCGCCGGAGCACCCAGCACGGCCACTTGCTCCATGCGCTTCTCGTGAAATGAGTTGAAAATGGTCCCTGCGCTCATCGTCGGATCGATCGCGGCCAGCAGCCCCGGGGACGCGGCGTACAGGTCGAGGCTGCTCGCTTGCCCTGATGGCGCCCCGGGGGTCGCACTCACTCCTTGGTCCCCGAGCTGCACCTGCCAGTACACACCTGCGCCTACCGCCCCGTGCAGTGCGTCGACCCGAGCGCCTGCGTCAGGGGGAAAGTCCAGGACCGGAGCGGAGGATGCCGTTGCGCCAACGTCGGTCACGGTGACCTGCGTGGCGTCAAGGATCGAGAACTGCCTGCTGATCTGACCTCCCGCGGTGGCCGTCAGGCCCAGGATCGCCACGAAGGCTCCGATGCCGAACACGGTCCCGAGCATGGTCAGGACGCTACGGCCTGGTCTTTGGACGATCCCGGCCAGCGCCTCGGAGGCTAGGTCGCGCTTTAATAAACGCGAAGGCTCGACCTCTGGTTTGTGTGAGGGCTTGCGGATCAGTGATCCTCGCATCACGGCCTGGCCCGTGATAACGGACGCCCATGCTCGCTCACTACGCCGTCACGCACGCTCAGCGTCCTCACCGCATGCGACGCAACCGCAGGGTCGTGGGTGATCACCAGGATCGTCAGACCTTCGCGGTTGAGGACTCCCAGCAATTGGAGGAGCGACTCGGTCGCTGCGCTGTCCAGGTTGCCCGTCGGCTCATCACACAGCAGCAGACTCGGGTGATTCAACAATGCACGAGCGATCGCGACTCGTTGGCGCTCGCCCCCGGAAAGCGTGCTCGGCAATGCGTCGCTGCGTTTGGCAAGCCCAACCTGCTCGAGTGCTCCATATGCGCCGGACCGCCGAATTCGCCTGGAGACGCCGACGTAGAGCTGAGCGAGCGCAACATTCTCGGCTGCGGTACGGTAGGGCATCAAATGATAGGACTGGAACACGACCCCCATCCGCCTGGCCCGGAGCGCCGTGCGCTCCCTCTCCGCAAGGGAACCAACTTCGACACCCTCGAGCAGATACGTCCCTGCGGTCGGGCGATCCAGTAGGCCGAGCAGATTGATCAACGTCGACTTACCGGAGCCGGAGGGTCCGATTATTGCAACGTACTCCCCGCCATCTATTGACAGAGTCGTGGGGCGGAGCGCCTCCACGGGTGGCGGGCCGGGATAGGTCCGCTGCACAGCACGGAGCTGTACCACCGGGACAGGGTCTCTCACGTCCCGGTCACCACCTGGTCGCCTACGTGGAGCCCGCCCTCCAGAGGAGACACGGCCACGAGCCCACCGCCTGAGATGCCCGCCTTCACTGGGATTGCGACCGGCTTTGATTTTGCCGAGACCACCGACACGTAGTCACGTCCGTCAGCGCGAACGCTGATCGCAGCCTCGGGGACAGCGAGCACTTTGCCAGCGCTGCTCGCCGAAACCACGGTCAGGCGCACGTCCTGACCCAAGCTGGCGGATGCCAGGGCCTTAGAAGGAGCTACGGTTAGTGGGACATAGGGGCGGCTGCCGGGTGCCGAGGGGCTGACCTGCGCATTAATCCGACTAACCACGCCACGGCCCTCGGAACCCGTCGCCTCGTCATCGACCAGTACGGTCATTCCAGCCCGGACCAGGCCCGCCTCCGACGGATCGAGCTGTCCCTGGATCACCAACTGGCCGGTCGTAAGGGTAACCACTGGCGACTGGACCGCGTTCCCAACCTCAGCGGAGGAGTCGGCAACAACAGCTGGGAAGGAAGGGATGAATACGATCTCGTTGAGTGGCACCGTGGGGCCGGTCTGGGACACCGTCGCGGCATACTCCTGGCGCGCCATGGACAGGTCCTGTTCCGACCACGAAATTTGAGTCGCAAGTGAAACTCCGCCAGACCCGGCGGAACTACTCCCAGAGGCCGTCGGAGACGAGGCTTGGCGAGACGTAGACGCGTGGCCGCTGGACTGCCCGGCAGTAATAGTCGTCGCGCGGGCTTCAACCTCCAGTTCGTCCAGGCTCCGCTGCGCCTGGACCACTGCTGTCTCAGCCGTTCGTACCTGCTGTTCGCTCGATGACCCCGTCGTGGGCACGGTGTAACCGAGATGAGCGTAGAGCCCTCGGACAGCCTGCTTGGTGCTCGGACCGAAGTATCCGGATGCATCGCCTGGGCTAGAATACCCCAGCCCCCGGAGCGCGGCCTGCAGCTCTGCCACATCCTTGCCGGTATCCCCAGGTTGCATGTCTCGGTAGGCAGGGAACTTGCCGCGCAGTGCAATAAGCGGGCGGCCCGATACCTCCAGAATGACATCGCCTGGCTCGACCTCGGCCCCAACCCGCTTGTAGGTGCCCGTTACGACCAGTCGCTGGGCGCCGTCTTCGGCAGTCAATGATATTGGGTAACGATGCTGAGCGACGACAGTCCCCCGGAGGACCACAGTGCTCTGGACGACCTCGTCCACCGCCGGCGCCGTCAGAAGCGAAGGCGTCGGTGGTTTGGTCTCGGCCGCCAGCTGCGCCGGAGATTTGACCAGGGTAGCACCGACCAGTCCACCTATTGCCATGAGGGCCGCCACGAGCGTGACCACCAGTAGAACACGCTGTCGTCTACCGCTGACAGTCCTTGTCATTATGGACGCCTGACCAATGGGGTCAACTGATCTAACAGCTTCCCAGAACCTGGTCATCGGTGACCTTCCACCCAGCCCGGGCGTCCTGTCCGAGCGTGTATGCGACCAGCTGGTGTGGCCGCTTCATCAGCTGGGAAAGAAGGCGGCCGGTGGCGGCGCTATAAAGTCGCCATCCGTCCACGTCTACGCAGTCCACCACCGAAGCCGTCGTCCGGCCCATCGTCACAGCTCTAATCTGGTGGACCACCTTCCCCCTGGCAAACGCATGGAGGTCGTTATCCTCGGCCAGGTTCCGCTCCACCAGGGCCAATTGTCGGCTGGCCGTGGTTGCGGCCAATGCCGGCAAGCGAGGGTTCGCCTGAGCGCTCGCCTCGATGAGCGCTCGCCAGTACTCCAGGTACGCCGTCCTCACAGTCTGCTCATTATTCGGTTCGCCGCACGAAGCAGTGCAAGCCAACATCCCGAGCGCGCAAGCCACTGCAAGTGATTGACCGAGCTTCATCGCGCTGGGCCTTGGGTGTTGTCCTGCAACACCTTCTCTGCCTGGCGAATGAGCACACCGAAGTCCTGCTTGATCTGGGACAAGTCTGCAGCGTTCTGCTGGATGAGCTCCCGCTGGTAGCCGGCTTCCACTGCCAGCCATATCCCGGGCAAATTTGTCTTCCCTTTACATGTTACATCCGCCTCAGCGACCTGGATCTCCTCGTGACTTGGCGCCGCGGGCCAAGGTGCCATTTGGGCGTCCGACGGCGTCTGGTACTGAAAACCTTGAGCAGCCATGCAGGTGCTCCATCTCGATTCCACCTGGATGACTCGTGAGTCAGCCTCCGTGCGCTGCACGGACTCCTGAGCGAGCTCGCTTACCAGGCTTCTATCGACGGTTCCGTAGGCCGGATCAGCGATCTTCGCACTTGCATCAATACAACCGCGAGGATGCTTGTCGGCCAGCTGCTGAGGTGCAGCGGTCCCGTACAACGCCACCATGTAGGAGGCGCCGTGATCTTGGAGTTGGGCGGAGAAGCTCAGCGACCGCGCCAGGGCCGGGTTCGCAGCCAGGTTCGCGGTGCTGGAGCCGGAAGGGACCGAGTATCCGTAGCGAGCCGCCTGAGCCGGATCATTGATGCCATAGGGGCCATAAGGTTCGCCGACTGTCTTCGACGCTGGGGAACCGACACCGACAGGCTGAGCAGAGTACTGGAACCCTTTTGAGCGCATGCACTGCTGGGTAAGGAGGTCGTCGGCCTTGGTGATGACCCCCTCTTGTTCAGCGGTGCCAGCGCCATAGGCGTCCAACGGGAGCTGGATGTTCGCGCCCGAACTCGGCGCTGCCGGCGCCGTCGTGATTGTCGGGGGAGGGACTAGCGATTTCACAGGACGGCTGCTCACGGCTGGCCGCGAAGCGCAGCCGGCCGTGAGGCCCACAATGGTGATGGTCGCCAGCGTGCGGCGACCTATGCGATTAGCCGCACCTTGGCCCCCGTTCGCCATTCCTAGCATCCCTGACTGTAGTAGTAAGGGTACATGTAGGCGTCAGCGCTGTAGCCGTCGACGTTCGTGCTCTCGTTGCGGTTGTAGTCCCAGTAGGGATCCCCGTTGATATCCTGACCTACCACTGCAGAGTAGGTGCAGGCGTACTGACCAAACGAGCCCTCACCCAGTGACGGGTAGCCCGTCGACGGCCCGGTCCGTATATTCACTCCCTGGCCATTGTAGGTGCCCAAGCTCCCCGCCCAAGCGGCACTGGCTCCGCCTACCAGCAGGCAAATGGACACGATCGGCACGGATGCCGCTATCAAAAGACGTTTCACCTAGGTCTCTCTTTCTCGCTCACCTCCTCGATCTCCTACGAGGAGCTGTCTCAATGGTATGACAGGACGGTCCCCAGATGTACCCGTGAAACCCGAAGTCTCTCTACTGGGATCCCACCGCTGCCGGCTCGCCGACCCTTGTGGTCATCGAACCGTCACCTTGCCGTTCGGGAGCGTTCACTCGATGTTTCGTCCCAACAGGTTCGCCAGCTGAACACGGTTAGATACTCCCAGCTTCGCATACACGTTACTGATGTGGAACTCGACGGTCCGATTCCCAACTACCAGCTCTTTCGCTACCTCACGAGTGCTTTTGCCCTCGGCGACCAACCGAGCCACCCTCGCTTCGCAAGCTGTCAGACCGGCGCCAAGGGTCGGACTCTTTCTTGAGGACTGATTCGCAGAGGTGCACGCACGCAGCCAGGGCGTCGCTCTCAGGTCTGCGAACAGCGCTCGTGCTTTAGCCAACTGAGTCGCACCCTCCCGAAGGGAGCCGCTCGCTCGCAACCAAACACCGTAGTCCAGGTGAAGCCGAGCCACCCCGAAGCGCAGGTCCAGTCCCTCTAGTAGCGTCAGCCCTGCTCGGAACGACGCCCCTGCGGCCTGGCGGTCACCTCTCTGTGCGAGCATCAGTCCCCGCACGTGAGCGACGCTCGCCAGTGCGGAGCGTCGACCTCCCTCAACAGCCTGACGCTCGAACCGGCCCAGCGACTCCGCAGCCTCGTCGAGGCGGCCCAACAGGGTGAGCGCTTCAGATTCCACCGCACCGCCCGGAAAGAAGGCCGGCTCACCCGATGACCAGGCGTCTTCAGATCTGGCGATCGAGCTCAGTTGTGCCTCTGGGTCACCCAGGCTAGCCGAGAGCGTCGCCTTTGCGCGTTCCACATATGCAACCACTATCGCCACAGGGTACCGTCGAGTGACACAAGAAGCAGCCTCGATATGCGCCTCCGCACCCGCCCAATCCCCGCGGGCAGACAAAGGCCAGCACGCTACGGCGTGAAAGAGAGCAGAGTCACAAGCACGCCCAGCGGTGGCCGCCAACGCTGCCGCGCCCTCGGAATGCACGATCGAGCTGTCCCATTGGCCAGAGCGATAGTCGAGATCTGAGAGCGCAGCCAGGCAATAGCCCAGCAGCCTCGATCGGTCCCCCTCAAGCCGTGCAGCTGCGACCGCCGCTTGCAGGAATTGGCCAGCGCCAAGGAACTCGTCCGACCACATTCGCATAAGCCCCTGCCGCAGCAACGAGGCGGCCCTTGCGGGTTGCTCACGGTCGTGACCCTTACCATCCAATCCGAGATCACATGATACCGGGCCGACCTGAGCCTGACTGACCAACCCCGCCAGGTTCGCCACTTCGATTGCCGAAGTGGATCCACCGTGCGTGAGCGCCGCCCACGTTTCGGCCTGGCCATGCGCACCCTGACTCACGGCAATCTCAGCCAGTGTCGATGCTATGTCAGCGCTTGCTTGATCGTTCCCACGACTCGCCTCGGCCCACGCCAGTGCCAGCACATCGTGCGCTTGCACCGCGTCACCGGACAACCACGCCAGCTTACCCCTTAGAAAGCTACCGCCGTCAAGGGTATCGGATTGGACCTCCCGAAGCTCCATCTCAGCCTGAGCAACATCGCCGTAGGCCAGCGCAAGCTCAGTGACCAACTCGCGGCGGCGTGCCCGGTCGGCCGGATCAACAGTTAGGTCAGCCGACGTAGAAAGGTGGCCAACTGCTTTGCCCAACGCCCCAGATCTTGCCTCTTCGATCCCCAAGTCCTCAAGCTCGCCAGCCAGACTAGCAGCCTGCTCAGTGCAAAGCCGAGCGATCGCGACCCTATGACTCAGTTGCCGCTCACCCGCCGTCTGCTGAACCGCCTTTCTATTCAAAGCCTGACACGCACTTGGCCCCATTGCCTGTCGAAGAGCGATCGGCGCCACTGAATCAATAAATCCAACGCGCCCGGCGGACTCGATCAGGATGCCCGCCACCACAGCCCGTTGGAGCTCCGCCGTGACGTCCCCTATCCCTGCCAGCTTAGCCGCCTCCAACACGCTAACATCGAGTCCAAGGACGGCCACCGCCTCGATGAGTGCCCGGGCCATAGGCCCACATGACTCCACCAGCGAAGACCAGCGCGCGACAATGGAACGCGGGATAACGAACTCTCCGGACGACGCAAGTGGGACCCAGCGATCAAGCTGGGTAAGCAGTTCTACTGCCTGGAGGGGGCTGACCAAGCCACCATCACAGATCCGTCTCGCAGCCGCTAGGCCGAAATGCCTTGCGCCCAATGCTTGTGCTAGCGTGTACAGTTCCTCAGGGGGCAAACCGCGCAACACCAGCATTCTCGCACGTTCATCATTATTTACGATACAGCCGAGGGACTCGCTCCTTACTTGTTCAGTGCGAGAGGCTACGACCATTAGCACCCGTTGGTCGGTGAGCTGGCGAAACATAACCGCGAGCGACTCGGCTGACTGCGCATCCACCCACTGTGCGTCATCCATAAACAGGATGACCGTACGCGCGGTCGCAACGGTTGCGAGCCGTTCAGCTAGTTGGGTTGCGACGCTTGAGGGACGGTCACAGCGATGGTAGGGGGATCCAAGCGCACCCTTGAGCTCATTAGCCAAGTCACCTCCTGAAGCTAGAAGCTTTTTCAGCGTCGAGAACGGCTGGTCCGCTTGGCCCTTATCACTCCACGAACATAGGGTGAGGTGAGGTTCGAGGCAGGACACGAAATGTCGAACAAGGGCAGATTTGCCAACACCTGCTGTTCCATTGATCCATACCAGCTGAGGGAGGCGTCGGTCCGCCGACCGTAGCGAGGAGCGAAGGACCGCGATCTCGTAGAGGCGCCCGACGAAATGTACCGGTCGGCAGCCGGCGTCTGGAGTCACACACCCGAATGACCTAGCCACCTAACTGGTCAAGGCGATGCAGGTATCCGGCGCGATACGCTTCATCCCACACCGACGCCAGTTCTGGCGACCGCCGATGGGGGGCCAATACTGCGAGTGAAACCACTGGGGACCTGAACGCTTAGGTCAGCCTCGGATGCCATATCTCGCGGCAACCACTGCAGAGATGATTGGTATCGGGCACCGTCAGAGTCGGTAAAGCTCGTACGTACCACCAGATAAGTCGCCGCGTCGACCCAAAGCTCGTAGCTTGTCCCGTGGCCGATGTTGTCCGTGAAGGCAAACTGCTCGTGGTCCCCGACGAGCTGGTGGCCTGAAGGTATCAAGGCACCCGACCTGAGCTCCTCACTGATTTGTAAGGGCGTGGGAACGGCACCTCCGATCATTAGAAGGTGGCTGGCTGAACTCCAAAGCCTTATGAGGCTGGCAGGCGCCGAGGATGCCCACCATAGGTGGGCGCCGTAGTCAACGCCCTTCTCGGAGATAGCCCCTTGCCTGTCGGTGAGGGCGATGTCATAGGCGGGTTGGCCATCAACAGCGTATCCCTCAATTCGAGCTCGGTCGAGGCTATCTTGGTCCCACCAGCTGTCGACCGAGGATGCTGTTGGCGGACCGGCGAGAGAGCCCCTTCGCGGGCCGCTCTCTGTTTCGTGGGCGAATAGCACCATGTCCTGTGTGGCAGATAGGTTTCCGGTGGCCCTTCCGAGGACATAAGCTGCGTATTGAACCTGAGGTCCTTTGGTGACGTTTCTGCTTGCAGCTTGGCGAACGTCGTCTCGACGGAGAAGGGAACCTGTGAAAAGGATCGTCATGAGCATCACTGATACCACTCCAACGGTCCCTACGCTGCGGAACACCCACATCCGCACAGCTGCATTTCGGAACCTAATCAGATCGGCTCCGATAGCGTTCGACCCGACAGGATGAGTCCTATGACGATGGCGACCAGTCGGGGCGGCAAAGTCCGGTGAGTTCACGATGTCCTGGAGCAGCCGAGCACGCTCGGGTATCCCCAAGGCGTCATGGGTACGGTTGGCAATGAAGGGCCGAGCTTCCGTGAGGCGGTTTGCGTTCAACCAGTCCCGCGTCACATCGCCGCCCGCTCACTTGCGCAGGCGATAGGGCCTTTGGGTTTCCGGGGCTGCTTGGGCCGCGCCCGCCTGGTCGCAGACGCCGGCGACGAGTCGGTCTCTGCATGGGCAAGGGCCGAGTCGAAGCGACTCCGCGCCCGATGCAGGCGGACGCGGAAGCTGATTTCGCCGCAGCCGAGCACTGCAGCTGCCTCCGGATGCGTGAGGCCGTCCCAGCATATTAGGACCAGGATCTCTCGGTCTGGAGGTTTCAGGCTTGCAAACGCCGAGAGAGCGACTGCTTGCTCCACCACCTCTCTGGCGGGGTCCCAAGCCCAGGCCTCAGCTTGACCTGTGCTGGCTCTGAGCCGGGTATCGAGGGCTAGCCTGCGGGTCCGAGCCCGTCGCTCGTCGGCGAGGCAGCGCCGAGCCACACCCAGTAACCATGGTTTCGGGTCGTTAGGGATATCGTTTCGGCGGCGCCAAGCCACCAGGAAGGTGGTCGCAGTAGCTTCCTTGGCCAACTCGACATCCGCTCGCACCAGGGTGTACGCGAACACGTCGTCAAAGTACCGGCTATAGAGATCCTCGAACTGTGACCGTTCCATCCGTGCTCCCCTCCGACCGGTTAAGTGGCCGGAAGCGGCCCAACGTTACACCGGTCTGGAACTATCTTCACCACGTAGAGTCGTCTGCCGAACCGCTCGGTGCGCATGCGTTCGAGCCTGCCTACGCCACCATCGCAGGCAGGCTGCCATTTTCGATGCAGGACCAGCCCGCCAGCGGGCGGTCTGTGTGCGGTTGGGCAGGTCTTGAGCGCCCTCGCCCACTCTGGTCGGATTGGGTTACTCGCCGCTGGTGGCCAACGTTTCCAACACCATCGGCCTGGTGCCGGGGTCGGTGGGTGGAGCGTCGGCTACCGCGCCGAGTTGGCGGGCCAGGCCCGCCATTCGGTCACCCTGGGCTTGGGAGCGGCCATTGGTGGGATCGTGGGAGGCAGCCTCCTGCTGCTGCACCCCTCGGCGTTCGAGGCCATCGTGCCCCGGCTGCTCCTGACGTCCGTCGCCCTGATGATCGTCAAGCCCCTGCTGGACCGGGCTCTGGCTGGCAGCGGCGACCGGGCTCACGGCGGCAGGTGGTGGCTGAGGCCGGGGTCAACGGGGTGGCCGCGATCCTTTTGGTGGTATTCGCCCCCATCGCCTGGGTGCCCACCGGCCTGCTGGCCGCTGGCAGCGCCGCCGGAAGCGTGGTAGGGACTCGCTACGGGCGGCGCCTGTCGCCGCGCCTGCTCCGGGTGCTGATCATCGTGGTGGGCACCGGGGTGGCGGTCAAGCTGGCCGTATGACCCCGGGCGGGAGACGAAGCCAGTCAGGTGACACTTAAACCCGACTTAGTGTGGTATCACCGCGACAGCGTGCCCCCTGCCGTCATCGACGCCAAATACAAGCGTGTTTGAGTACCGCGACGATGCTCAACCACCACCAGTCGCTTCTGCAATCCCGCCAGCGAGTGGGTTCTGCCAGTGCACCTCGACGAAGCGGGCGAAATCTGCGTCGGCGGAGCAGATGGTCAACCCGTGCTCGATGGCCAAGGCCGCCAGGTGGGTGTCGGGGACCAGGTTGCCGGTCGGCCGGTACCGGCCGATCAGCGAGCCGAGGACCTCGGTGTGGCGTTGGGTGGGTACGGGCACCCACGCCGGCGCGCACGCCAGCCAGGCGATAACCTGGGCCCACGCCAAATCCGCCGTCAGTCAGCGGCTCCGAGAATATTCTGGGGCTGGTGGCGATGCGCAGGAACGCCAGGAGGGAGTGCCAGGGCAGCCCAACCCGAGTCGTCCCGTTGAGTTGAGCCTCCAGCCACTGCCTCGCCCGGGGATGAAATGGGCTGCGCTGGTCGGTGGCAAAAGAGCAAAAGGTTGGCATCGACCAGGATCAAGGCTCGGACTCAGGGTCCCACTGGGCCATCATGCCGAGGACCTCGCCGATGTTGGTCAAGTCAATCAGGGCCCCCATCGGGTAGCTCTGCTGAACGAACCGCTTCGCGGGTGGCGGCCCTTTCCGAAGCGCCTCCAGGCCACGACGGCCCTTTCGAAAAGTTCCACTCCGAACTCGGCGACATCAACCTCGGGGTCGCGCAAGGCACGGGTGGCGATGCCAGGGAAACCGGGCGCCCAGGCTTCCAGCACGATGCCCAACTCGACTGCGTTCGGCGCCGTGATCTGCCTGCTCGAGACCGCGGCGAGCTGCTCGACCAGCCAGTCGCTGCCTGCCTCGCCGGCGACCAAGGCAACCAGTGCCGAGGTGTCCACGACCAGGCCGCTCAAGCCGGCAGGTCGTGCTCGTCGTATCCCATGATGGCGTCAGGGCTACGGAGGTGCACCGCTGGCATGGGACGTGTACGTATTTCGACCACTGTCGACGGGCGCAGGCTGACCGAGTTGCGCGACCGGCTGGGCTTGCACGACAGCGAGCTCATTTACCGCGCCCTGTGGGCACTGCTCGACGCCATCGAAGTCGAGCAGGAGCGCTCGGCCCTCGACGCAATGCCCTACGAACAGGACCCGGAGCTGGCCTGGGAGGCGCCCGGGGGCGCAGACCTGCCCTATGACGGGGACATACCCAACGAGGTCGTACGCCTGGCCGAGGCTCGGCGGAGCAGATAGGCGTCGATGGGCTGGGGCATGGTCAGGTCTGGTGAGCAGACCTGGACAAGATCCGCCCGGTCGTGGTGCTCACCCGCGCCAGGGTCGCTCCTCGTCTGGCACGGGTCCTGGTGGCTCCCGTGACCACCACCGTGCGCGGCCTGGCCACCGAGGTGGCCATGGGAACCCCCGAAGGGGTTCGTGACGGCTCGGTCGCCAACCTGGACAACATCCAGCTGGTCCCGGTAAGCCTGCTGCTCAGACGAGCTGGGACAATCGCTGCCCCTCGCTGCCCCTCGCTGGCCCGAGTTCTGTCAGGCTATGGCCAAAGTAATGGCCTGCCAGGCCTCGACGCCTGGCCGCCCGTGAGTTCCAAGGGCGGCCAGCGCCACGCCTGCCCTACCCCTGGGTTGTCCCGCACATCGCCAGGGGCACCTCCGCCTACGCTGAAGGCTCGGGCTCGTTGTCCCACTCGCCCATCAGCTCCAGGACCTCGCCGATATCGGTGACGTCGATCAACATGCCCATCGAGTAGTTCTGCTGGACGAGCCGCGTCGCTGGCGGCTTCGCGACCAGGCCGGGACCTACCCGGTGGTGGCCGGCTACTCCGGATATAGCCCATATGACCCCGAGACCCTCACGGTGGGGGACGCGATGGCCTCCGGAGTGGTGGCCGGCTACTCCGGATATAGCCCATATGACCCCTCCACCTCGGCCACCCTGGATGAGGAGGTGAACCCCGCCTCCACCTCGCCCAGCGTCACCCACCTGGCCGGGTCAAACCGGGATGCCACCGCCATAGCCGTGACACAAGGCGCCTGTCCGAGCGCTGGCTCGGCCAAAGCGGTGGTCCTGGCCCGCAACGACGTGTTCGCCGATGCGCTGTCTGGTGGCCCCCTTGCGGCCAAGCTGGGCGGCCCCTTGATGCTGAGCGGGCCCCCATGGCGAGCGCGCCTGGAGGGACGAGCGGGTCATCGTCTTCACCGAGTACCGGGACACCCAGCGCTACCTTGTCGACGTCCTGGAGTCGCAAGACCGGGGCGGAGTTCTGGAGAGTTGGATCTGTGGCTTCCTGCTTCAGTGGTGACGCCGGGCGGCGCCGGCTTGGTCTGCTGATCCAGAAGCGTCTTCCGGCGCCTACCGACACCATCTCTCTTTGAGCAACGGTCCCGTCCCTCTTTGGGGTCCCGGAGAAGATCACCAACCGGGACCCTAAGCCTAAGGGGCGACCCAGACCACCGCGAGGAACACCGACCATTTGATCAACGGGTCATGCCAGTATCAGGGGCCTGACCAAGGCCACGCCGTGTCCCGATCAGCGATTCCCTTGTGCGACAGCTGGGGTTCGTCGCGTCAGGACGCTCGCTTGTCGATGAAGACGGCTCGTTCGAGACGTTCCACCCTCAAGGCAAGGTCCTCGACCCCGGCTCCACCGTCGGCATCGCGACGCTGCTCGACCCATTGGCGGATTAGCACGCTTGGGCGGACATGTTGGTCGGTGGCCCGCTCCCGCACCCAGTCCAGCAGCGACTTCGGCAACCGCAGGGACGTGGTGACCATCGGGTCGGGTTCGGTGTCGTCCTCCCACACACCCTGATCTATCTCAGCCGCAAAGTCGTGGCTGGCGGCGTGGGCCGCTATCTCGTCCAACTTGGTCATTGATCTCACCTTCCCCTGCGCCGGAAAGCCTGGCGCTCGGCATCGGTCATCTCTCGTGCGGTGACCACGTAGTCGCGTCCGTCGATCGGCGAGCACAATCAGCAGGTGCCGGCCGGCGTCGGTCATGCCGAACAGGTACTCCGTCCCCTCCCGGCCTTTCAGCACCAGGCGCGGCCTCGTGTTGACGACCTGCTCTACTTCGTCTGGGGTCACGGCGTGGGCGGCTATGTGGTCTTCGGCCTTCTCCGTCCAACGGATCTCCCGCACGGCCCTAGGGTACTCGTTTGCAATGCAACGCAGTAGCTACCCCCCCCGGTTGATTTGACTGGTGGGCACCCGCCCGGCCCGGTGGAACGCAGCTTGGTGCAAATGGTGATCCAGTCAAGGTCGAACTGGTGGTAGCGGCGCTGGCCGCCGTCGGTGCGCTCGATTGGGGAAACGGCGAGGCCGGCGCCCGAGGCGACGCCGCGACCCTCAGAGCCCTCGCAGCAGAGGAGGCCGCTCGGCGACAGGTCGGGCTCGCCGCCGCCCAGCGCGGGCGACAGGTCGGGGGTGGGCACAGGTCGTACGCCGATACCGGGCTCAATTACTTTGCGCACCACGCCTACGGAACGAGGCTGGCCGGTACCACCCGGACCGGGAAGGGGAAATCCGCGGCGTAGGCCTCGTCACCCTGGCAGTCGGCGAGGGTGACGTAGGCGCCGTCCACCAGGCGGAGCACCACCAGAGTGCCGGGCGAGGCCGGGTCCAGCATCCAGTAGCCCTCGACGCCGAGGGCCTCGTAGCGCGCCCGCTTCACCGCGGTGTCCAGGCCCGGGTTGGACCGGGACAGCACCTCGATGACCAGCAGGGGGGTTGCCCGGAGGTGGCCGTCGGGGTCGAAGTCGTCCCTGCGGAACACCAACAGGTCCGGCTCGAGACGGTCGCCCGCCGGGGAGATCCAGTCGTACGGTGCGAGGATGACCAGAAGATCGGGCGGGCACGCCTCCTGGAGCAGCAGATAAAGACGGCCGATGGACCACTGGTGGCGTCCGAACGGCGACGGGCTCACGACCAGCATCCCATCGATGACCTCCCACCTTCGACCGTCCCAGGCAATGTGCTCGATGTCCGCGGCGACAAACGGCCGCGGCGGCACCGGCAGCGTCACCACCTCAGGAGCGACGACAACACTCGACATAGCGCTCAGCCTATCCCCGCCGGTGTCTCCTCCGACAGCCCGCCAGCCAGGGGGTTCTCCCAGCGCAACTCCGTGAACCGGGCAAAGTCAGTGTCCGCGGAGCAAACGGTCAGGCCGTGTTCGATGGCCAGCGCGGCGAGATGGGCGTCGGGGATCAGGTTCCCGGTGAGTTGGTATCGATTGATCAGCGAACCCAGAACCTCAGCGTGACGCTCCGTCGGGGTCGGCACCCACGCTGGGGGGCACGCGAGCCAGGCCGCGACCTGAGCCCAGGCAACATCAGCCGAAAGTGGGCTCTGTGAAGCGCGGGACTTGGTAGATATCCGCAAAAAGGCCAGGAGCGACGGCCACGGGAGCCCCACCCTGCTGTCCCCGTTTAGCCGAGCCTCGAGCCATCGGCTGGCACGGCCATGGAATGGCCCGGCCTCATCGGTTGCGAAAAGCAACAGATTGGCATCGACGAGGATCAATCGTCCGGCTCTTGGTCCAAGAGATCCAAAACCTCCGCCACGTTGGTCACGTCAAAACGCAAACCAATCGGATAGCCCTGCTGACGGAATCGGGTCACCGCCGGTTGGGCGACCAGGCCAGCCCGGATCAGCTCGTTGATAGCCCTGCTCAGACCCTGCGCACGCTGTTGGCGCAATCGCTGCAGCGCCGCCACCACATCGTCGTCCAAATCCACTGTCGTGCGCATGCGGAAATTATAGCATCATGACGCCGATAGCCGTCGCCGGCCCGATCACTCGGTGAAGGGACCACTCGATATGGGTCCACGGAGCGCCACTTGGGGCGGGGTTCGCCCGACTCCATTTAGATCCGGCGTGACCCACCGCTGGGCGCAGCCACATGCCGGCTGATGGCCGCGCAGGGTTGCCAACTGTTGACCGGAATGGGTGATTCTGTCTCGTTCGACCACGACTGTCACACCCTCTTGTCATGATGGAGTGCGTGAAGCTGTCCGATTGGGCGAAGCAGAACGGGGTGAGCCGCCAGAGCGCGACCCGCTGGTTCCATGCTGGCGTCTTGCCAGTCCCTGCCCGGCAGCTTGCAACTGGGACGATCCTGGTCGACGAGCCGGTCAAGACGGTGCCCGGTGTGGCCATCTACGCCCGGGTCTCCTCGGCGGACCAGCGAGGCGACCTGGACCGTCAGGTGGCAAGGCTCACCACTGAGGCCACGGGGCGGACATTGCCGCCGACGAAGGTCGTGGCCGAGGTCGGCTCCGGCCTGAATGGCCATCGCACCAAATTGTTGGCACTGCTGCGCGACCCAACGATGGGCACGATTGTGGTCGAGCACCGCGACCGTCTGGCCCGCTTCGGGGTTGAGTACCTCGAAGCCGCGCTGGCCGCCCAGGGCCGGCGGGTCGTGGTGATTGAGGAGGTCGAGATCTCTGACGACTTGGTACGGGACATGGTTGAGGTGCTTACCAGCTTGTGCGCGCACTGCTCCGCAGGGGCAGCGGACTCGGCCAAGCGCAGGGCTCAAGCAGCACTGTCGGCTACTCAAGCTGAGGCAGCAACGTAAATGCCGGTCCACCAGGCGTTTCGTTTTGAGCTTGACCCGAACGATCATGCTCGCTCCGCGCTGGCATCGCACGCCGGTGCGGCCCGTTACGCCTACAACTGGGGCCTGGCGATGGTGATCGAGCGCATGGACGCCTACCGGGCGCTCAGCGTGCTGGCCCTGCGCCAGGGCGCCAGTGCCGGCGAGGCAGGGGCGTGGGCCACCGAGTTGGCGGGTCCGGTCCGCTGGAGCCTGCCAGCGCTTCGCCGGGAGTGGAACGCGGCCAAGGCCGAGGTGGCACCATGGTGGGCGGAGAACTCCAAGGAGGCTTACAACTCCGGGCTTGACGCGCTGGCCCGGGGGCTCGACGCGTGGGACCGCTCTCGTCGGGGCCAGCGTAAGGGACGCCGGGTCGGCTTCCCCCGACGCCACAAGCGCGGCGCTCACCGGAGTTTTCGGGTCACCACCGGGGCCTTCGGGGTCATAGACGACCGCCACATCCGGCTTCCTCGCATCGGAGCCATTCGCACCAAGGAGGCGACTACCAAGCTCAGAGCGGCCCTCGAAGCGGGGAGCGCCCGCATCCTGTCGGCGACCGTCTCCGGCCAGGCCGGGCGGTGGTATGTCAGCTTCGGGTGCCAGGTGGAACGCCCCGAGGCGATCCCCGCCCGACAGAGGGAGGTCGTCGGGGTGGATGTGGGTGTCAAGTCCCTGGCCGTGCTCTCCACCGGCGAGGTGGTCCCCAACCCGAAGCATCTCTCCCGTTACGCCCGGCGCATGGCCCGCCTGCAAGCGCAGTGTTCCCGCCGGCGAGGACCCGCCAAGGGCCGGTCGCCCTCCAAGCGCTGGCAACGCTCTGCGGTCAAGCTCGGCCGGGCTCACACCAAGGTGGGTTTGGCTCGCTCCGACGGACTGCACAAACTCACCACCAGGCTCGCCACGACGTATGGAACTGTGGTGGTCGAGGACCTGAACGTGGCGGGGATGACCGCCAGCGCCAAGGGCTCGGGGCACTGGCGAGGAAAGGCCGGGCTCAACCGGGCCATCGCCGACGCCTCTCCCGCCGAGCTGCGCCGTCAGCTCACCTACAAGAGCGCCTGGTACGGGAGCACCCTCGTCGTGGCCGACCGGTGGTACCCGTCCTCCAAGACCTGCTCTGCCTGCAAGACAGTGAAAGCCAAGCTGTCCCTCGCCGAGCGCACCTACCGCTGCGAGAACCCCCGATGTCTGGCCGTCCTAGACCGTGACCTCAACGCAGCGCTCAACCTGGCCTCGCTCGTCGAGGCCGTCAGCTCCGGTACCGCCAGTGGAGCGGGAACCAGCACACTGCTCCGCAGGGGCAGGGGTGCGAACGCGCAGGGAGAGGAGAGGTTCATGGGCTCGCCCAGGTGCTCCTCGGCGAACTGCGAAGACGGCAGCACTGCTCCGCAAGGGCAGAGGCATAGGACCGTCACCGCCACCCGGCAACGAGTGGCTCCGAAACCCGTCCTCGTCCAAAGTGACAGATGAGACAGATTTCGGAACGGTACGCTACGGCTCGTCTTGAGCGCACTGGCTGACCTCGCCATCACGGGGGCGGGGGTCGTGGCTGGGGCGGTCAACACGGTGGTGGGGTCGGGGACGCTGCTCACATTTCCCACCCTGCTCGGACTCGGTTACTCGCCCTTGGTGGCGAATGTGTCCAACAGCCTGGGTCTGGTCCCCGGGTCGGTGGGCGGGGCAATCGGCTACCGGGCGGAGCTGGCCGGCCAGGGTCGGCGGGCAGTCAGCCTCGGGGTGGGCGCCGCGGCAGGGGGTATCGCTGGGGGCACCCTGCTGCTTACGCATCCGAGCACCTTTCAAGCGATCGTGCCCTGGCTGATCCTGGGAGCGGTCGCCCTGATGGCCGCCCAGCCCCGGCTGAAGCGCGCCTTAGCCGAACACGACCAGCGCGGGGGCGGCTCGGAGGGCGGGGCGGGCAGCTCGGGCACTCCCCGGTGGTGGCTGCGGTTGGGCGTCGTGCTGACCGGGGTATACGGCGGCTACTTCGGGGCCGCGCAGGGAGTGATCCTGATCGCCATCCTCTCGCTCGGACCGGAGCCGTCCCTGCAGCGGGTGAACGCCCTCAAGAACGTCCTCGCCGGGCTGATCAACGCGGTGGCTGCCATCCTGTTCATCGCATTCGGCCCGGTGGCCTGGCTACCCGCCGGATTGCTGGCCGTAGGTAGCGCAGCTGGCAGCGTGATCGGGGCGCGCTACGGGCGGCGCCTGTCTCCGGGAGTGCTGCGCGCCCTGATCATCGTGGTCGGCACCGGGGTGGCGATCAAGCTGCTGGCCACCTGAGGCCGCTCCCATGACTTTGCCGGATGCGATCAAGTCCATCCCAGACTGAGTGGTCGTGTTTGCGTGTCTGTCGGTTATTCAAACACCACCAGTGTTTACAGGGAGCGTGGTGGGAGAGCCGGATGGGCACCGGCGTAGGCGATCAAGCTGCTGGTTACCTGAAATCCGACCGGGGCTATGGTTCAACCATGAGAGGTCGATCTGTCCGCGGCGGTGCTGGGTCCGGGCCGCCCCGGAGACTCGGACGGCGGACGTACGCCACGCTGGGAGCCGGATTGGCCGCGGCCCTCCTCGGTGCGTGCGGTGCCGGCCCCGCGTCTCCCAAGACTTCCTCGACCCTTCCACCAGCGGCCGAGCCGGGTCACGCCCCGGTCCCCACGGCAACGCCAGCGGGCACCGTGGTATCGCTCGGCGCCGGCACCTTCCCCGAAGGGATCGTGGCCGATGCGACTACCGGGCTGGTGGCTGCCGGTCAGCAAAGCCCCCCGGCACTGGACCTCCTGGACCAGTCTGGCCACCTCGTCGCTCGGGTGGCCCTGCCGGCGGGTCCCCGACACCTCGCCCTGGAGGCGCCAGGCGGGCCGGTGCTCGTTCCGAGCGAGAAGTCGGGGCGCCTGGTAAAGGTGAGCATCAAGACCAAGGCCATCACCGCCCAGATCCATACCGGGGTCCACCCCCACGACGTGGCGGTGGCCGACGGCCGGCTGTTCGTCGCCAACGAGTTCTCCAACACCGTCACCGTCATCTCCGGGACCAAGGTGGTCAAGGACATCACGGTGCCCCAGCAGCCGGGGGGCATAGCAGCGACCGGCGACCGGGTGGCTGAGATCAGCGTCCGTGCTCGCAAGATGGACGTGATCGACGCCAAGACCCTTCGCACTGTGGCGGTGCTCCCGGTGGGCGTGGGGCCGACCCATGACGTCGGCTACCGCAACCGCTTCTACGTGGTGGACACGGAGGGCGGGGCGCTGCTGACCTATTCGGCCACCCCGACGGTGCGCCTGATCAGCAGCGCCAAGCTGGCCGGCGCTCCGTACGGCATGGCACTGGACCCAGTCCATGCCAGGTTGTGGGTGACCCTGACTGCGACCAACCGGCTGGTGGCCTTCGACCTCGGCACCGGCACCCCCAAGATGGTCGCCTCGTTCCCGACCGTCCGCCAGCCCAACACCGT
This sequence comes from Acidimicrobiales bacterium, assembly GCA_050744225.1. GTDB lineage: Bacteria > Actinomycetota > Acidimicrobiia > Acidimicrobiales > JAJPHD01 > JAVKSL01. The sequence goes on from JBOGGT010000096.1 coordinate 29,756, forward strand.
CGCCGTGGACCCGACCACCGGGAATGTCTTCGTCGCTGGAAACGCCGACGGGGTGATCGAAGTGATCCCCCCTTCCGCCCAGGGGTGACTGCATCCGAGCCGGGTGGGCGGTGTCAGGATGCACAGCGGCGACGGGCTGCACGAGGAGATGGACCTTCGAGCGATCGCCTGCTTCGACCAGGCGCTCGCCGACTTCGACCAGGCCCGGTCGGGGACGATCCGGTAGGCCGAGTCCTCCACGACTACTTCACCTGGGCAACGACCACCAACCTGTCTCGCTACCACCGCTCAGCCGACGAGGTCCCCGCCGGCTTGGGCGTGCCCCACTGGTCCTGGGACGGCGTCCAGCCTGCCTGACTGCTGTGGGAGACTGACGTCGTGCGCGTCCAAGTCGCTTCCCCGGTTCCGAGTGTTCGGCGAGCTGCGCTCCTGTTGCCGTCGCTGGTGACAGTGATTTTGGCTGCGGCACTGGCCGGGTGCGCGAGGAGCCCGGGCTCGCCCGGAGCGGCCTCCGCGGGTTCGTTCAAGACTGTCACGCGTCCCAGTCACCCGCCTCCGCCCCAGTTCACCCCGGAGCCCAACAGCTCGACCACGACCACCAGCACCACCGGGTCGACCACCAGCACCACCGGGTCGACGGCGGTCACCGGGTCGACCACCAGCACCACCGGGTCGACGGCGGTCACTGGGTCGACCACCAGCACCACCGGGTCGACGGCGGTCACCGGGTCGACCACCGGCACCACCGGGGCGGCGGCGGTCACCGGGGCGGCGGAGGTCACGAGCACTCCGGCCACGGCATCGAGCTGCGCGCTCAAGGCTCCGGCACCGGGCATCTACCACGAGTCGTTCGACTCGGGGGGGAGCTTGCGCACCTACCTCCTGGAGGTGCCCACCGCGGCCACCACCGGCTCTTACCTTCCGCTCGTCGTGTCCTTCCACGGCTACGGCAAGACTGCGGCCGAACAGGAGGCCTACACCCAGCTCTCCGCGCACGCCCTGCATCAAGGCGTGTATGTCATCACGCCCGACGGTCTCCGAGACCAGTGGAACTTCGTACGCCGACCCACGGTGGGTGCGAGCGATACGAAATTCATCTCGAGCCTCCTGGCCTCCCTCTCACAGCGCATCTGCTACGACCCCCACAGGGTTGTAGCCACCGGGATATCCGACGGGGCGGACATGGCCAACACACTTGCCTGTGCATACCCCGGTCTCGTGGCCGCGGTATTCGCCGTCGCTCCGAGCATCGACTCGCAGGCCTGCCGGCGCCCCGCGGCTTCGATGATCGAGGTGCACGGCACGGCAGACCCGATTGTCCCCTTCTACGGCGGCGGGGGAGACCGGCCCTATCCCTTCCAGGGCACCGAGGCGGTGCCCACCTACTCCCGGGTGGCTCGCTGGGCGACGCTGGACCACTGCGCCAGCGGCCCGACCCAGGACGCTGTCGCCTCGGGCGTCCGGCTGGAGGCGTATTCCTGTCCTTCCGGCCGCCAGGTCGGCCTCTACGTCATCGCGGGTGGAGGCCATACCTGGCCCGGCGCCAGCCCCATCCCGAGCCTCGGGCCGACCTCGACGGCGGTGAGTGCCGACCAGGCGGTCATTGCCCTGGCCGAAGACCCCGACCACCTGCCCTGGTAGAGCGGCCTGGCCGAGGCTCCTACCCGCGCCACGCCAGATGCTCGCAGGCCTCGACCGCGCGGGCCGAGGCCGGGAGGCGGTGGACCGCTTCGGCGACGGTGGTGACCTCGGCGATGAAGGTCTCGTGCGCTCCATAGACCGGGTCCTCCACCGTGGACTCCACGAACAGGACCGCAAACCGGGCGGGGCGCTGGTCGGGCTTGAGCCGCAGGACCCGGCCCATGCGCTGGATCATCTGGCGCCTGGAGCGGCTGGCGCCGAGGATCACCGCCAGGTCGGCCGCGGGAACGTCAATGCCCTCGTCCAGCACCCGAGGTGCGCAGATCACGTCCAGCTCCCCCGCCCCGAAGCTCCCCAGGACCTCGCGCCTTGCCCTGACCGCCAGCCGGGAGTGCACCACCCCTGCCCGCAGCCCACATCCCGCCATCGTCGAGCGAGCCCCCTCTGCTGCGTGGATACTCTGGGTGAACACGATTGCCCGGTCTGCGCCGGCCACCGCGGGTGCCAGGCCGGCCAGGGCGCGGACCTTGGCCGGGGTGTCCGCCATCAGCCGCCGGCGGTCGAGCAAGGCAGCTCGGTACCGCCGGGCCGCCCCGCCGCCTGCAGCCTCGGAGTCGGCCAGTTGGTTCACCTCGCGGATGAACACGTGGAACGGCTCGGGCGTGATCCCATACGAGTTGGTCAGCCGCGCCCTGAGCCGGCCCATCTCCTCGCTCAGCTCGTCGTACCAGAGCCGTTCGGGATCGCTGAAGCCCACCCCCACAAAGGTCACCGAGAAGCGGGCGGTCACCCCGTCGGCCACCGCCCTCTCGTAGCCCATGCGAAAGCACGTCGGCCCGAAGTACGGGTCCAGCCACGCCAGGTGCCCCTCGTCGTCGCGGGCATAGGTGGCACTCAGGCCGAGCCGGTGGGTGAAGCGCGGATCCAGCGCCAGGCGATTCATCCTGCTGGCGTAGCGGTGGCACTCGTCCGCCACCAGCAGGCCGCCCCGCCTGATGGGTCGCAGGTCGAACGCCCTGGCGCTGTTCACCACCGCCACCACCACGTCGTGGGTGGTGAGGGTGTCGGTGGCGCCGGCCCCCAGCATTCCCACCGCAGTCCCTACCGGGAGCCGGGCCTCCAGCTCGGCCACCCACTGGTGCGCCAGTTCCATCGTCGGCACCAGCACCACCACCTGGCCACGCTGAGCCAGCTCCCCCAGGGCGGCAGCCACCCCCAGGCGGGTCTTGCCCGTCCCGGTGACCGCCTCCACCACACCCCGCCCGCCGGCTGCGGACCACGCCGCCAGGGCCTCTTCCTGCCATGCGCGCAAGGCGAGCCGGTGGAGGCCGCTGGCTCGGGTGGGCAGTGGTCTTTCGGAAGAAATTTGGAAATTACTTGCCGTAGGACCCGCGCCCACCACCGGCGCGTGCGCCCCCGCCAGCCACCAGCGCTCCCCATCGCTGCGGAACCGGCCGTGCCCGCCGTACAGGGCCAGGCTCAGCGCGGCGGTGCGATGGCCGAGCGCCTCGGCCAGCTCGGGCGTGGTCATCCCCGGCCGGGCCGCCAGCACCGCCTCCACCTCCTCGGTGAGCACCGCTCAGCCCTGCTCCGGTTCCTCGTCCTCCGGGCCAAGGTCCAGGGTCAGCTCGGACGCCGTCATCTCCGGGGCGTACGCCGGGTCGAGCCGGCGCAGGTCCCACTCGTTGATCCAGCCCCGCACGTACTGGCGCATCCGGTTGGAGGGCAGGCGCTCCAGGCCCGCGACCTCGGGGGGATCCCAGCCGTAGGCCTGGGCATGGATCTCACGCAGCGCGGCATAGGTGCGGTCCAGCTCGTCCTGGCCGGGGGGCTGGAGCTGGATCTGCTCGCGCTCCAGTACCCGCATCCCGGCCTCGGCCTGGGCCGCCAATAGCTCGTACTCCACGGTGTCCTTCGAGCGGAGACGCTTGGGGATCAGCTCAGGGTCATTTTTTCCGATCAGCACCTGGGTCTCGAAGTCGTCCACCGTGGTCAGCACCGCACACAACGGCGCCTCCGGGTCCTCGCGGTCCCCGCGCACCCAGCGGGCAACCTCGGCATACGAGCGCGCCCGCTGAAGCTGGGCATAGCGGCCTATCAGCTCCACCTCGTCGATGAGGACCACCCAACCGGCGAAGCCCGCGGCTCTCGCCAGGCGGGAGATGAAGCGGAAGCGATGCAGAGCCAGGTCGTGCGCGCTGACCTTGGCCAGCGGGTAGGTCCCCACCGCCCCGGTCTCTTTGAGCCGGCGGCGGAGGTCGGCCACCGGCATGGGGTCCCCGGCCCAGAACCTCACTATCGCCTCCCGCAGCTCCTCGTCCCCGCGGTTGTACTCGTGGAGGAACAGCGTCGCGGCGAAGCGGCTGTCCACCGGCGAGGCGTCAGCGTGTACCCACCGGTACAGGCTGGCGTAGGCGGGCGAGTCCACCTTGAGCCCGACCGCCAGCTCGTCGACGGCCGAGCCCGGGCGGCCCGGCACCTTGGCGGACTCAATGGCGGCCCGGAACACCTTGGCCGGGTCGTAAAGGGGGGTCTCTTTTGAGATGATCACCTTGGACACCACGAAGCGCCTGCTCAGCGCGAGGTGGGAGAGGTGCTCCAGCACGTGGGACTTGCCGGTGCCAAAGCCCCCTCCGATGAGGATCCCCCCCGAGGCAGGGCGCTCGCCCGCAGTGGCATCGGGCGCGTACGGCTCGGCAATCGAGTCGAGGAGCTGGGTAAAGCTGTCCTCCACGCCCACCTGCATGGACCCGAGCACCTCGACCGCGTCACGGTTGGGCACTCCGGCACGCAGGGCCTCCAGGGCTCGGCGTCGCTGCACGGAGCGCTCAGGCATCTGGCGCTCCGATCACTCGGAGGTCGCCTTGGCTGTTCGCCGGGGGACCCGCCGGAGGGCCGCTCGGAGCTCCGTCGGGGGGGTCGCCTTGGCGGTTCGCCGCGGGACCCAGCCGGAGGAGCGAAGAGAACGGGTTGTCCCGGTGGCGGTCGCGGACCTCGTCGAATATCCGGAGCTTCAGGGCCTGGTACGCATCGAGTCCCCGGTTGTGGTCGGTGAGCAGCTCAGGGGCGGCGATCACGGCCACGAAGCAGTGGGCCAGCTCGTCGGTGTTGTCCACCAGTTGGCGCATCACCTCGTAGGCGTCGAGCAGCGCCCCCTTGGTGTAGTAGTTGCCCTGGCGCTCCTCCGGGCTCGGACGGCGAGCCAAGCCCAGGCGACGGACGTCGAGGACCAACACCAGCCCGGCGTGGTCGTTCACCGAGAGCCAGTGCGCCAGGGAGAACAGCATCTGGCGGGCGTTGTGGCGGGCGATCTTGCGGAAGATGAGGGCGGACTTGAGGGCCGAGATGCGCGCCAGGTCGCCCTTCAGCCAGTCCAGAACCGCTGCGTGCTCCGCTTCGGCCACCTGTCCGGTACGCAGGCGGGCCTGGCACAGCCGCAGCATGGCGATGCGGAACTCGCCGACCATGGAGTAATCGCGGTAAACCCGGCGCTGCAGCGAGCGGTCCACCTCCCGCTTGAGCTCCCTGGCGTCCACGCCGTGGTAGGAAGCGGTCTGGTCGAGGGACGCATCCGGATTCTCAGGTGGCGCTGGATACCCGGCATCCTCCAGGGCGCGCCGAGCGGTCACAGCGGCCAGGCCGTCCCAGTCCACCTGGCGAGCCACCTCAAAAAACACCTGTTCGAGCAGGTGAACCCGGGTCGTGGCCGCGTCCACCCTGGCGACTGCGTAACCGGCCTCCTCGCCGAGCACCCCGAGCCACTTGCTGAACGAAGCGGCGGCCGCCTCGTCGGGCACGACACCGAACTTGACCGCAGCCCCGCCCCCGTCCACGAACCCGTGGAGGTACTCACCGTCGATGACGTCGAGGCAGTCGTCCAGGGCGATCACCGGTCGGCCTCTGGCGGGGCGGTCGCCGTTCCCGGCGGCGGGGCGGCGAAGGCGATGGCCGCGTAGACCTTCGCCTGGCCGCCGCGGGTGACGGTGGTGAGGTAGCGAGAGTTGCGGGTGGTCGCGCTGGCCTGAAGGCTCATCCGGCGGCCATCCCTCACCCGGACGGTACCGTTCTGCTCCAACAGGTAGATATCGCGAGCCAGGTCCTGGAGGGTGTAGTCCCGAGCCGAGCCAGGGCGCAGGGTCAGCACCCGGTGGACGTCGACCAGCCTCACCGCCACTCCGGGCCGGGTACCGATGACCGCCACCACCAGGTCGTAAGCGGCAGCCAGGCTCTCGATGTATGCCTCCGGGCGGGCCAGCTTGGCGAAGCGATCCCGCAGGGCGCTCAACTGGGCCACCACCGCAGTGGGCCGCACCCTGCGCTCCTTGCGCTTGTCGATGGAGAGCGAGGTGTCTGCGACGCCGATCTCGATGACTGCGGGGTAGCAAAGGATCCGCTGGTCGTCCTCCAGCGGACCGAGGTCGGCCTCGCTGGCCGCGGCCAGCAGCTCCTTGGTGTATTCGCCAGAGGAGAACCATCCCTGGACGTCAAATCGCCACCCGGCGCGCAGCTGGCGGGCCGCCTCGGCCGCCGAGTCGGCCAGCGCGACCACGGAATCCAGCGCCAGGGCGAGGTCGCGAACCTGGCCCACCGCGGCTGCCACCTTGGCCCTCCGGGCTTGCTTGGTGGCCGCGGAAAGGGTGCGCAGCGTCGCATCGGCCTCAGCCTCCAGCACGCCGAGCGCCTGCTCCAAGGTGGTGGTCTCCGGGGAGGTATAGGTCACGTCACTCCTTGCATCACGATCCTGGCCGCCTCAACCCGGTCCGGTGAACCTGGCTGGGTCTGGCGTCCTGGCTGGGTCTGGCTGCCTGGCGGGCTCTGGCGTCCTGGCTGGGCCGGCGGTCGGTGGACCTCGACCGCGACGTCTCCTCCGGCGGCAAAACCCAGCATCAAAGTATCCCCGTCGGTGGCGCCCGACGCTAGGGCGATCGCGCGGACCGAGCCCCGCTGGGTCTGGTCCCCTTCGCGGCTGAGAGTCACCGGCCCGAACCGGCTGGAGAAGGTCCGTCGCTGGGAGGGCTGCAGTCCGACCAGCTCTGCTGTGGCCGGAGGAACATCAGCTTCACCCCCGCGCAGGACTTCGGTGTCGACCCGAACCCACAGCCACGAGCGCTGGACCTCCTCACCCGCCAAGCTGGCCTCAGCGCTGGCTGCGACGGACTTGGGCCTGGCGCGTGTGGGCTGGGCCGGCTTGGCGGGCCTGGCGGGCCTGGCGCGTGTGGGCTTGGCGGGCTTGGCCTTGTGCTTCTCGGCCGGCTTGTCGACGGTCGGCGTGGCGGCGGGCCGGGTCTTGGCGACGGTAGAGCTGCCGGTTGAGTCGATGGGGCTTGGGGGCCAATCGCTGAGCTCCACCCGGTCGGCTGGCAAGCGCCGGAAACGGGCCTGGCCCAGCGCTTTGGCCAACGCATCGGTCTCCACCTCACGACCCCCCAAGGCCAGGCGTGAACCAATCTCGGCAACAGTCAGGGCCTGGCCGGCTGCCTCCAGGATCCGCTCGACAGCCTGACTCAGACGGCCGGTCACCAACACCACGCTGCCGTCCATGACACCCGCCCCAAAGGCCCGCAGCCATTCACCGACCCAGCGAGACCCGACCCCCAGGCGATCCAGCTCAACCTCGGCCTCGGAAAGCGAGTGGACTCCCCCATCCTCGGCGACAAACGCCTGGGTGGCGGCAAGCAGCTCGGCCGGCTCGATGGCCAACCACCCCGGCCGGTCCGGCACCGGGTGATACGGCCCAGCCAACCAAAGTGCGAAGGCACCCATCCCATCGCCCAGGCCGAGCCCGTGATCCAGCAGCGCTTGTTGGGCATCGGCCACCAGGCTCACGCCTCCCAGGCGACGGCGCAAGGAGGCCAGGGTCCACCCAAGAGCGGCACTCGACTCGCCAAGTGCCGCCCGAACCTGCTCCTGGGCGCGATCTCGAATCTGAGCCACCCTGGATCCCGTTACCCCCAGGCCGGCTCCGATCTTGCCCAGCGTCGCAAGGCCTACCCAGTCAGGGGTTGCTGCGCCGGGGGTGGCGCCGCCCGATCCTCTGGGCTCGGCGTCATCGACCCCACCCGGGTTGGCGCCACCGACCCCGGCCGGCAACATCGCAGCGCCGACCCTGACCGGCAAGCAGGCAAGCAGGACCAGCTGGTCTCGGCGGTCGCCGGCTGCCTCTACCAGCTCGGCGAGGTCAGCATCGAGGCTCAGTGAACCTGGAGCACAGCGCCTCAGGACCCGCTCAGCCGCGAGTCGCAACGTCGGCTCTGGGCAGTTGGCCCTCAGCTCCATCAGCCCTTCGAGGAGAGCCTGGCTCGGCATAGCCTTCTCGTGCTCCAACAGAGAGGTCAAGGCCTTGGTGATGCCGGTGTCAGTGTCCACTCCGTACCGAGTCCCACCCCGGCGGGGCGAGCCAGGACTCGAAGGTCGCGCCACCCCTGGACCGGATTCCATAGCTGTACTTTAGCCGGAAGCCTACCTCGCCGCAACCAGCATCTTGCCGCACGTGGTCACAGACCTGAGCCCTCAGGGAGCCCAAAGGGATCCTGTTATACTGGCCAAGTATGACACCACGTGTGGGCACGAAGGGTCAGGTGGTGATCCCGAAGTGGCTGCGGGATCAGGTTGACCTTCAACCTGATCGATGAGGTCGGATTTGAGTTGAAAGATGGGCAGATCGTGCTCTCGGCCTCGCACCCGCCCTCCGCGTTGGGCGGGCGGTTCGCCGGCAGTGGCATGGCGTCCCAGCTGCTCGAGGATCGGATGCATGAGCCGCGAATCTCGTCGAGGTCTACTACCGCTTGGAGCGCGACCATGGCCGGGCACTCGCCGACGAGACCTTGAGCACCCTTCGGGCCATCCTTGCTCCAGATCTGCCCGGAACAGCTCGGATGGTCGAGGCGGCCAGGCTGAAGGCCCGAGCTTCGATCGCCCTCGCTGATTGCTTCGCCGCAGCCACGGCGGCCGCTCACCGCCTCGTCCTCCTGACCGGAGACCCCGAACTCATCGAGCTTCCCGACCCCCCGTGCCAGATCGAAGACCTCCGAGCAAAGCATGCTTAAGAACCCGAGCGCCAACTAGCTGAGCGACGAGGTCCAAGCCTTCCGGCCTTCACCTGCTCGAATCGCCCTTTGGCCGCTCAGCTGGTGGTCACACAGGTCCTAAGGGTCGTCCATTGTTGGCGCATCATGAATTTCCCTGGCGTCCGGGGCGGGTCTCAAATATGATCTGCGGCGTGCCCTTGCACCGCCTTCTATGGAACCAGACCCCGCCCTCCCTTTTGTCCTCCACCTGGAGAGTCGCGACGACCCAGGTGACGTCCGCGACGCCTCAGCGCTCGGCCCGTTCGTCGCGGGGCGCCATCTGTTTGCCAAGACCGCGCAGCTCAACCGGGCCCGAAGGTGCCAGCCTCGCCGAACTCTACGCCGCCCTCCACGGCCAGGAGGTCGACAACGGCGCCGGGTCGAGACATATCGGGCAATACCTTTGACTTGGGCAAAGGTGCGGCGCTAAAGTTGGCAATGAGCCAGCGGAGCCGCCTCGTCACGACCGTGGGGCAAGGGTGAGCACCGCTGCGCGTGACCGTCTGGGCGCACTGCTCGGTGAGCTGAGCACTCCGGGAGCGTTCAGCGCCCAGCGAGCAGTGCCAACAGAGGACCTGCAGCTCGAGGTACGCGGGGTGGGCCCGCTGGTCCTGCCGGTCTCTGATGCCCTGGCCGAGCAACTGTGCCAGGTAGGCCGTCCCGCGCAGTACGGGAGGGGAACCGAGACCCTCTTCGACCGCCGGGTCCGCGACACCTGGGAGATCCCCAAGAGCCTTTTGAAGATCGACAATCGCCGATGGAACAAGGCCCTCCGGCCCGTCCTCGGACTCCTCGCTGCTGACCTCGGCCTGCCCCCGGACTGCGCCCTCGATGCTGTCGGCTGAGCGCCAGCGGGCCGGCTTCGATGTCCTCGTCACCCGCTGCAGCCGAGCGCTTCGTGCCCGACTTGCCAAGCCACCTCGTTCCGACAGCGACTGGTCGATTACACTACCCAGGAGCTGCAGCTGCAAGCTGTGCGCCGAACTCGCTGAGTTCCTCGGCGACCCAGCCAAGCACTCGATGGAGTGGCCGCTTGCCAAGCCAGGCAGGAGCCACATACACAGCAGGATCGACGCGTCGGAGCTGCCCGTTAGCCACCAGACGAGGCGCGCCGGACGGCCTTACACCTTGGTGCTGGTGAAGACCGAGGCACTCTTCGACCGGGAGCGGAGCGAACGGGGCGCGGAGGAGACCAGCTTGGCGTGGCTCCAGGAGAACTGGGGCGGCTGAACCACACCACCCGTTCCCCACGCTCCCACAGTGCTACGGTCAGTGGTAGGTGCTAACAGCTAGCCCGTGCAGCTAGCCGGGGCAGCGGAAGGCCGGTGTCACCAGCGTCTCGCTACCGCTGCTGCGTCGACAGCTTGGCCACGCGGCTCTGCCAGGCGACGAGTGCCGGTGCGCGTTGCAGGTGAGTGGGCATAAGTTGCACGCCCATGCAGCCGTTGACTGCTCGACGGCGGTGACAGTCTTACTCAGACAGCTGATCCGGCAAGGTCGACAGCTGCGGAACGGTCGGCAACTTAGCCCCGTTCCACTGCTCCAGCCTCGGAAGCCGGCACACAAGGTCATCGTCAGCTATTCCAGAGCGCTCCCGGGTCCCAAACCAGCAACCCGGGCTCTACCTAAACCGCACCGAGACGCTCTCATACCGGCATCGTACCTCCGGCCTCTGACCGCCCCCGGCGGGGGCCACCCACTCGTTCACGCATCTCGAGCCCGCTGCTTGGCCAGCTCGATCGCAGAGACGTAGCCCCGGGGAGAGTTGATGTTGCGATGTAGGAATCGGTGCAGGCCGGCCAAGTCTAGCTTCGCCAGCCTACCGTCGCAGTCGGCGAAACGCTCGCACAAGAATGCGAACTCGTTCATGCATCCAACCACGCTGCGATCCGCGGTCTTGGCGATCACCGCCCCGTCCGGGTCGAGTGCCCCGAGGCCGTCGGCCCGCAGGCCTTCGCGGGCTAGCTCAGCGACGATCATCGGCACCACGAAGCCGCCGAGAGGACGAAGCTGGGCAGCCCGGACATCGGGGGCGAATACCGAGAAGAGGGTGTCGGCGTGAGTGACCAACAGGCACTTGCGCCCATCGACCCAGACAAGGTTGGCATACCAGTCGTCGCCGTTCGGGGTGAGAGAGGCCGACTCCGGTCCAGGTCGGCCCACCAGGGCTGCCAGCTTCGCGGTGCAGCGCAGGATCACCGCCGAGGCCAACCCGAGCCGAGCGCATCGTTGAGAACGCCAAATGCGTCATCCAGGCGGCGCTGGCGCCGTCGGTTGGGCTCGTGGTTGGCCTCCGCTGCGACAAAGCCAACCAACTCCCCAAGGGCGTCTTCATCCGCCACAATGACCGCGCCACCACCGTCGACGACCCGGGCCGAGAACACCAAGCGCTCGCAGTCAGGGTCCAACATCCTCACCGCGCGCAGCGTGGCGATCACCTCGTCGGAAACGACCACGCCGCGGGCTCCAGGGTTGAGGCCCCTCAGCCCCCGCGGTCGTAGGTCAGCGTAAGAGTCCTCCCAGCCGCTGATGATCCCGTCGTCGAAACAGTCGCTGCACGCCCAGTTGATCGGCCCCTCCAGCCCAGCTCGACGGACCATCATGCGCCCCAGGCACGGGCGGTGGCCAGGGCGGCGCCCGCACGGCAGCGCGGTGGTCCAGGCCTCGCCCACCGGCCCAGCGGTGGCAGCCTTCACAATGGACCCCAGATGCTCAGCCATTCGCCGAGCCGGCCCAGGGACACCTTCAGGCATATCCAGGTAGTGACGCAGATCGGATACAAACACCAGACCGGAAACTAGCAGCCTGGAACTACTGGTTTCGAGCTCACAAGGGCCCAGGATGCCAGGACATTGTGGCAGCGCCACCAGGACCTGCTTCCCCCAGCTGGCGCCACCGCGTTCGCAGGGCGTTGCGCAGGCGGGGGCGCTCGGTGTCGAGGTGCGCGGGCTTGTCCTGGACACACACACCGAGCTCGTCGAAGGAGCGACGCGACTCGGCCTCCGAGGTCCGCCGCACGGCCAGTACAGCGCGTTCCAGTCGGTTGCCGAGCTCGGAGGGCACGGCGCGCACGTCGGGGCTGAAATGATCACGATCCGGCCGGCGTCGAGGTGGGGTTGCAACCGGGCGCGGAGTTCCTGGTCAAGCCCCCGCAGGAGACCGAAAGTGGCCGCTGAGCGGGACCCTGCTCTCGGCCAAATTCCTATTTCTTGCGACCCCTACTGCCTCGCCGAAAGAGCGAGGTCTTCCGGGGTTTGGACCGCCAACCGTGAAGATCGACGTCTCCGTCCTCACGCGCAACGGCCCCGACGCGGCTCAGCCACTGGTCCGAGTCGGCTCGCTGATGAACACGGCAGTGCTCGTCGATCTGGGCGCCCAGCTCTCCGGGCTCCGGGAGCACCTCGCCGAGCCAGAGGGGGCGTCGTCCACCGGGACGTCCCTCCAACCCCACCTCGGGGTCGAAACCCAGGGCGGCAAGGCGGGCGAAGATCCCCTCTCCGTCAGGGTCGTCCCAGTCATCGGTCGGCTCGCTGCTCAGTGGTTCACCCAAGTCCAGCGGATCCTCAACGCTGACCTTGACGTCGAAATGGAGCCGACGGAGCGATCCGCCGTCCGCCGCTGTGAACCAGAAGGACCCGCTGACTGTCTCTGCACCGGCACCCACCACCATGCACGACAAGGCCCGTGACAGCTCGAGGATCAGGTCACTGTCGGCACTCAGGATCATGGCCGGCTCGAGGACGTAGCAGCGCCCGTCCTCCCACGCGACATTAAGCACATCCTGGCCATTCGGATGATTCAGCCACTCTCCCGCCCCGACCGCCCCCTGATCCTGGATGGTTCCGCAACGGACCTCGAGCGCCTGGTGCAAGGGGGGCCACTCGCACTCTGCTGCAATAAGTCCCAGTTGCATCCCCATTGCCTGCGACGCTAGCCCGAGGACCTGGCCGGGACTAGCGTCGAGGGCCTGCACCTCCGGCCCTGTCGTTATGTCAAGTTGTTTGACTCGGCCGCCAACCTCGGCAATACCCAGCTCGTCCCGATAGATGTTCTGCTTCGACGAGCTGAGGGGATCAATCCACGTCGTTAGCCCGAGTTCTGCCGCGCCATGGCCAAGGTGATGGGCCGCTAGAGCCCCGGCGGGCTGCGTCGATCACCTCAGCCGGGCTTCCGACCATGACCAGCCGGCTCACCCCGTCCTCCTCCGCCCGTCGCCGGTAGGCCGAGTTTGCATCCAGCCACCTTCGGTCCAGGCTGGCCGAAGCAGTAACCAGGAACGGCTCGGCATCCAGGCCCGCCTCGGCACGGGCACGCCGGGCCACCTCCACCAGGGGCGGTAGGCCTGGCCCAGCCCCGCAGTTGATCCCGTCGGCGGCGCGGCCGGCCAAAGCAGCCATCTTGGGTCCGAAGGCGCCCACGACGATCGGCGGGACCGGCTCGGGTCGAGTGAAGCCCGCTACCCCGCCGGTCGAGCCGGACCACACGGCGCGCAGCACCGAGATCGATTCCTCGACTTGGCGCCGCCTGACTGCCGCGCCCGGAACCGTCCTGCTCAACGCCAGCTGCTCGGCGGCGTAGGGGGTGTCTAGCCCGCCACCGGCCCCGAGGCCCAGGATCAAGCGCCCTCCGCAGACCTCTTGCAGTGTGGCCGCCATGACCGCCAGGGTCCCCGGGGGTCGATTGGCCACGTTCGCCACCATCGGACCCAGGCTCACTCGGGAAGTCAGCGGGGCCAGCGCGCTCAGCACGGTCCAGCACTCGGGCACCCGAGTTGCCCGATGCACCGAACCAGCCAGGTGATCCCAGGTCCACACCCCGTCGAATCCGGCCCCTTCGGCGGCCAGCGCCGCGTCGCGCAGCTGCGCCCAAGTGGCGCCGAAGGGGTCAATCAGAACATCCAAGAGCACCCTCGAAGCGTAGGCTTCGCCGCCGGCCAACGCGCTCCCATGTGTCTTTCATGGGCTGCTATGATGTATGCTATCATGTAGCGTCTCATGATCCAGATCGAAGAGGAGGTTCTTGGGATGATCGACGAAGTCGCAGATAGCGAGGGCGCCTCCAGGGCCGCGCTGGTCCGCGACGCGATCGCCACCGCCCTAGCAGAGAGGCGCCGGAGGCAGGGCCTGCAAGCGGTCGTCGACTCCTACGCCACTACACCACCAGAGGCGCTCACGCTTCCGAAGCGGGCGTTGCGAGCAGCCTGGCCGGAATGATGAAACGGACGAGCTGCGCAGGGCGGACGTCGGAGGCGGCTTCGGGCGACGTCCGGTTCTGGTTGTCACCGCCAGCGAGATCCTTCCAGTTCTGCGCGCTGTCACCTGCGCCCCGGTCACCACGTCCATCCGCTCCATCGCCACCAGGCTCCCCTTGGGCGGGCGCGGGTCCTCGGGTGGAGCGGATAGGGAGTGCAGGCCCACTCGGATAGGCGGTTGGTATCGTCGGATCGGTACATGGCCTCTGTTGCTGAGCGTGGGACACTCCCGCCGCCCTCAGGGTCCGCTCGACCACGACAGCAGCGACCAGCCGTCCGACGCTGCCGTCGACGGTGAAGATATCGACCACGGTCGCCGTGCGGAGAAAAGCTTCGGCCATGGCGGTGTGCTTCTCCACTGAAGATCAGACCCAGGCGGACCCAAGGCGCTGGTAGGAGAGGGCCAGAGGCTCACAGTGATCTGCCGAATCGGGCGGTCTCGAAAACCGGCGGGCCGAGGTTCGGGTCGGGTGGTGTTCACCAGGCAAAATACACCCTCTACCTGGTACAATGTGTGGCCGGACCTCCTCGGTACTGGCCATGGCTGACCCTTGGTAACCATACAAGACCCCTGCATTTGGGACCCGCTTGGGACGAGCGATTGGGACCAGGCTGGGACGGCTCCGGCCACCTTGGAGCAACCGTTATGCCGACTCGGCGAGGACGAAGCGAGCACGTTCAGCCCGGAGCATTTCGAAGGCAGTGACCGACGTCACGCCTAGGCCCAGGCAGGCATCCGGGATCTTGATCTTCTTCAAGGAGTTGGAGACGACCTCGTGCGTGACTACGACATGGCGATGTGCATGGACGTGGGCCACCAGGTAGTAGTCGGCATCTTGGAGGAAGGTTGCAACCGCGGCGGGCCGGTAGCCGGACTGACTGGCCAGGTGCTCAATGCCCGGAGGCTCGGAAGTAGCGCTGGGTCACCCTCCAGGAAGAAGCCTCTCGTTCGCTCGTGAGCCCAATCGGCAAGCTCGTCGTCACCCCCCCGAAGCTCTCCGGCCACCTTGTCGATGCTAAAGACATGTCCAGCCGCGTTGGCTCGGTCGATCCACTCCCAGAACGCCGGGCAGAAATCGAAGCCGTAGTAGCGATTCTTGGCCTCGATGAAGACGTTCGTGTCGAGCAGGTAGGCCATCAGCCGACGCCGAGTCGAGCTGCCAGCCCCTCGAAGGTGGACAGCTTCTTGAACCCCAGCATCTGAAACGCATCCCGGTACAGGGTCTGGCCCTCGAGCGTGCTAGCGATGACGGCCCGGGCAAAGCGCTTGCTCACCCGAGCCGGCTGGGTGTTGAAGAAGTCCCCGCCCCCTCCCGATCTCTCGTCCAATATGGCGAGGATGCGTCCAAGCTCGCGTTCGTGCTCCGCCCGGTATTCATCCCAAGCGAGCCGACCGGCATCGTAGATGCGACGCAGGACGACGAGGGTGCTCACCTTGAACTGCTTGGACAAGTGCTGAAGCTCCTCGATGGGCTCAGCCAGAACGGTTAGAGCCTCCCTGAGGGATGCCAGTGGCACGAGTACCTCGGCCGCCACCTGATTGCACCAGCGCTCCGTCTCGATCACCGGAGCCGCAACCACTTCCGCGTCATCTAGGGCGCTCTCGCCCAGGAACAAGTGGACCAGTTCGTGAGTGAGCGTAAAGATCTGCGCCGCCTTCGTGTCGGCACCGTTTACAAAGACCAGGGGTGCGAGTAGGTCGACCAGGGCAAAACCGCGAAACTCGTGCGGGTCGAGCTTGCGGTGGGTGTTGCTGCCCACGATGCCGCTGACCATCACCAGCACGCCGAGTCCCTCGGAATGATCGACAAGGATCCGAGCCGCGTCCGTCAAGGTCGACCCTCGCTCGCTTGGGCTGAAGGTAAGCGTCTCCCTGATGCCGTCCGCTGCCTCGACAATCGGAGTCGAGGTAGTCAGTGAACCGACGAAGTCGACCGGGTCCTCCCGGGTCACCTGGGCGAAGTCGCGGTACCACTCCTGGCGCTGCTGGCAGGCGAAGATCGTGTCCAACAGGTTGGGGCTCGGACGGCGTACTCCGACATCCCCCATGGTCCGGTAGTCCGAGATCGGCACCTCTTCCTCCGGCGGCTCCGGGAGGAACAGGAACCCAACCGGGGTGTGGGTGGCTTGGGCGAATGCCTCAAGCTGTTTGAGCGTGGGCGCACTGTCGCCCCGTTCCCACTCCTCAAGCCTCGGAAACCGGCGCACCAGGTCATCGGCAGCCATGCCAGAGCGCTCCCGGGCCCACACCAGCAACCCGGGCTCTACCTCAGCCCGAATCGAGACGCTCATACCGGCAGCGTACCTCCGGCCTATGGCCACCCCCGGCCGGTCCACTCGCTGGTTCAGGATTCCTGAGCCCGCTCCCTGGCCAGCTCGATCGCAGGCACGTAGTCTCGGGGAGAGTTGAGGTTGCGGTGAAGTAGGTGGTGCAGCCGGGCCAGGTCAAGCTTCGCCAACCCACCGTCACAGGCGGCGGCGCGCTCGCACAGGAATGCCAGGTCGTTCATGCATCCCAGCACGCTTCGATCAGCGGTCTTGGCGATCACTGCTGCCTCCGGGTCGAGTGACCCGAGGCTGTCGGCCCCGAGGCCTTCGAGGGCAAGCTCGGCCACGATCATCGGCACCACGAAGGGGCCGAGAGGACGAAGCTGGGCGGCCCGGACATCGGGGGCGAATACCGAGAAGAGGGTTTCGGCATGGGTGACCAACAGGCACTTGCGGCCATCGATCCAAACGAGGTTGGCATACCAGTCGTCGCCGTTCGGGGCGAGCGAGTCCGACTCCGAGCCAGGCCGGCCCGCCAAGGCTGCCAGCTTGGCGGTGCATCGCAGGATCACCCCCCAGGCCAACCCTGCTCGAGTGCGTCGCTGAGCTCACAGAACGCGTTGTCCATGCGCTTGCGGCGTCGGCGGTCGGGTTCATGGTTGGCCTCCGCGGCGACGAAACCAACCAACTCCTCGAGGGCGTCTGCATCCGCCACAAGCACCGCACCCCCGTCGACGGCCCGCGCCGAGAATACCAGCCGCTCGCAGTCAGGATCCAACAGTGTCAGGACGCGCAAGGTTGCGATGACCTCGTCGGAGACGGCCACACCGCGCGCCCAAGCGCTGACGCTGGTAAGCCCCCGTGGCCGTAGGTCAGCGTAGGAGTCCTCCCAGCCGCTGATGATCCCCTCGTCGCCGCAGTCGCTGCACGCCCAGTTGATCGGCCCCTGCGGGCCAGCGCGACGGACCATCATGCGTCCCGGGCACGGGCGGTGGTCAGGACGCCGCCCGCATGTCAGCGCGGTGGTCCATGGCGCGCCCACCGCTCCCGCGGTGGCAGCCTTCACAATGGACCCCAGAAGCTCAGCCATTCGCCGAGCCGGCCCGGGGACACCTTCAGGCATGTCCAGGTAGTGCCGCAGATCGGATATAAACACCAGATGGGAAACTAGCGCAGGCGACCTCGACCTACTGGCTTCGAGCCCGCTCATGGACCACCAAGCCTTCGTGAGCTGGCCAGTAGACCATGGTGCCGTTCACATCTCGGCCTGCCTCGAACTCCGCGACATCGGTAACGAAGATGTCGCACGGCACCGGAGCCGTGCTGGCAGCCATCAACTTCGCCTTGGCCTCCATCCGCTGACCCTTCTCGAGGTGGTCGAACACCACCATCAGGTCCAGGTCGCTCTCCGGTCCCTCCTCGCCGCGGGCCACCGACCCGAACAGGATGATCCTGACCGGGTCACAACTGGCCACCAGTTCACGGACCACCTGCGGCAGCCAGGCCCGCAACGAGGCGCTCTCCGGGACCGGGGGATCGCCCACCGGTGTTGGAGGGTCAGCCATCAGCTCGCGCCAAGCCGAGCAGCGACTCGAATGCGGATGGCGTCTTGAACCTCAGCATCCTGAAAGCGTCCCGAGGACGAAGCGGGCACGCTCAGCCCGGAGCATTTCAAAGACATTCACCGACTTCACGCCGACGCCAAGGCAGGCATCAGGGGATCTTGATGCTCTTGGACGGAGGAGGCGCCGGGACCTCTTGAGTTACCACGATATGGTTATGCCCGTGCGCGTGGGCTACCAGGTAGTAGTCGGCGCCCCCCAGGAACGTGGTGACCGCGGCCGGCTTGTATCCGGCACCGATGGCCCAACCACTCAACACTTGAAGGCTGGGCAACAGCGCGGGGTCAGCCTCCAGGAAGAAGGTTCTCGGTCGATGGCCAGCCCAAGATGCGAGTTGATCTTCCTGGCCAGTCAGCTCGGTGGCCACCTTGTCGATGCTGGACACAACTCCAGCCGCGTGGGCTTGGTCGAGCCACTCCCAGAAGGCCGGGCAGAAGTCGAGGCCGTAGTAGCGGTTCTTGGCCTCGATGAAGACGTTCGTGTCGAGCAGGTAGGTCATCAGCCGACGCCGAGTCGAGTGGCCAGCCCCTCGAACGTGGAGAGCTTCTTGAACCCCAACATCTGAAACGCATCCCGGTACAGGGTCTGGCCCTCCAGCGTGCTGGCGATGACAGCTCTGGCGAAGCGCTTGCTAACCCGAGCTGGTTGGGTGTTGAAGAAGTCCCCGCCCCCTCCCGACCTTGCGCTCAGGATCTCCAGGATCATTGCCAGTTCGTGTTTGTGCGCTGCTCGGTAGTCGTCCCAACCGAGCCGACCGGCATCGTGGATGCGACGCAGGACTACGAGGGTGCTCACCTTGAACTGCTTGGCCAAGTGCTGAAGCTCCTCGACAGGCTCGGCCACGCCTCTCAGAGCCGACTGGAGGATCGCCAGCGGAACGAGAACCTCGGCCGCCACCTGGTTACACCAACGTTCAGTGGTAGTCGTAGAAGCCGAGGACACCTCCGCGTCATCGAGGGCGCTCTCGCCCAAGAAGAGGTGGACCAGCTCGTGGGTGAGCGTAAAGGTCTGCGCCGCCTTCGTGTCGGCACCGTTGACGAAGATCAGGGGTGCGAGGCGGTCGACCAGGGCAAAGCCGCGAAACTCGTGCGGGTCAAGCTTGCGGTGAGTGTTGCTGCCCACGACGCCGCTGACCATCACCAGCACGCCGAGTCCTTCGGCATGATCGACCAGGATCCCCGCCGCTTCCGTTCCGGTCGACCCGCGCTCGCTTGGGTTGAAGGTCAGCGTCTCCCTGATGGCGGCCGCCGCCTCGACAACAGGAGCGGAGGTGGTCAGCGATCCGACGCAGGCGACAGGGTCCTCCCGAGTCACCTGGGCGAAGTCTCGGTACCAATCCTGGCGCTGCTGGCAGGCGAAGATCGTATCCAACAGGTCGGGGCTGGGGCGGTGGACTCCGACATCACCCATCGTTCGGTAGTCCTGGA
The DNA here is from genome assembly GCA_050744225.1 of Acidimicrobiales bacterium. Lineage (GTDB taxonomy): Bacteria > Actinomycetota > Acidimicrobiia > Acidimicrobiales > JAJPHD01 > JAVKSL01. The sequence continues at coordinate 49,032 of JBOGGT010000096.1, forward strand.
TCGGAACCTGTTCCTCGGGCGGCTCTGGGAGGAACAGGAACCCAATCGGAGTATGGGTGGCCTGGGCGAATGCTTCAAGCTGCTTGAGAGTGGGCGCACTCGCGCCCCGTTCCCACTCATCGAGTCTCGGAAAGCGGCGCACGAGGTCGTCTGCGGGCAGCCCAGAGCGCTCCCGTGCCCACAAAAGCAAGGCGGGCTCTACGGCAGCCCGCACCGAGACGCTCATACCGACAGGGTACCTTCGGCCTGTGACTGCCAACCGCCCGTCATCCCAGCCGCTCCGCCGAGGCACTGAGGCTTGCAGCCACCTCAGCGAACTGCGCGAGCGCCGCCTCAAGGTCCTCGACGATTTCGGTGGCGATGACTTCCGGGGCCGGCAGATTGTCGGTCCCTTCGAGGGAGTCGTCCCTGAGCCAGACAATGTCGAGACTTGCCTTGTCGCGCCCAACCAGCTCGTCATAACCGAAGTGGTGGAACCGCTCGGACTCAACCCGCCTGGTGCGATTCTCGGCGCAATAGCAGGCGACGAAGTCGGACAGGTGGTCGTAGCGGAGCGGGTTCTCCTTCAGGGTAAAGTGCTGATTGGTCCGCAGGTCATAGATCCATAGCTCCTTCGTCCATGGGGTCTCGGATGCCGGCTTGCGGTCGAAGAAGACCACATTTGCTTTCACGCCCTGGGCGTAGAAGATGCCGGTGGGGAGCCGGAGGAGTGTGTGGACGTTGCACTCGTGGAGGAGCTTGCGACGCACAGACTCTCCGGCCCCGCCCTCGAACAGCACGTTGTCCGGCACGACGACCGCCGCGCGCCCTTCGATCTTCAACAGGGTCTTGACGTGCTGGACAAAGTTGAGCTGCTTATTGGAGGTGCTGGCCCAGAAATCGTCGCGGACGACGGTCAGGTCTTCCCGCTTTGTGTCTCTCCCGGCGCCGACGATGCTCACCGACGACTTGCGACCGAAGGGTGGGTTGGTGAGCACCATCTCGAAGCGCTCGCCGGGGTCTGCCTTGAGGGCATCGTCCACACGGATCGGGCTCTCGGCGTCTGCTGCGCTGATCCCATGGAGGAGAAGGTTCATCGCGCATAGCCGGGCGGTGTTGTCCACAATCTCCCAGCCGTGGAGGGCGTCGTGACGGAGGTGACGCTTCTCGTCCGGGTCGAGAAGGGGGCTGGCATCGAGGATGCTGGCGTGGGCAGCGAGGAGGAAACCCCCGGTCCCACAGGCCGGATCACAGATGGTCATACCCGCCTGGGGACGCATAACCTCGACAACTGCGTGGATGAGTGGCCGGGGCGTAAAGTACTGACCGGCCCCGGATTTGGTGTCCTCAGCATTCTTCTGCAGCAAGCCCTCGTAGGCGTCACCCTTCACGTCGGCGTCGAGGATCATCCACCGTTCCTGGTCGATGAGGTCCACGATCAGACGACGAAGCTTTGCCGGGTCCTGGATGCGGTTCTGGGCTTTGCGGAAGATGACCCCGAGCATCCCCCGCTGCTTGCCGAGGTCGTTCAGGACCCTGATGTAGTGGGCCTCCAGCTCCTCGCCGTCCCGGTCGAGGAGCGACTGCCAGTCCAGCCCGTAGGGCACAATGGGCTCTCGCCTGAAAGGTGGCCGGGTCTGCTCGTCTGCCATCTTCAGAAACAGCAGGTAGGTGAGCTGCTCCACGTAGTCGCCGTAGGACAGCCCGTCGTCGCGCAGCACGTTGCAGTAGTTCCACAGCTTCTGCACGAGGCCCCTCGGGTCGCTCATGCCCGCTGCCTCCGTCGGGGCTTGGTTGCGGTCGCGGGTTCGGCGGCGATACGGGCAAGTAGAGCGGATGCAGGCTCGTCACTGGGGTCTTGGGGCACAAGCCGGCCGGTGAAGGCCCGTCCAAGGATGGAGCGACGGAGCTGCCGAGAGCGGGCTAACGCGAGGTCGATCGCTCTCATGAGAGAATCGAGAAGCGTGAGGTTCTGTTCGACTTCGGCGACGATTTGACGCTGCTCACCAACCGGCAGGTCCGGAACTGGGAACGACTTCAGGACCCTCAAATTGATCGAGGCAAGGTTCGTGGTCTGCTTGCCCATCTTTTCGAACCACCGCTGACCGAATGTGTTGCCGTGGTAGGAAACATATTTTGGGTCGAAGTCGTCCGTAAGGAGCCGGGCCCGGAACACATGGTTCTGGTGGATGCAGTCATGGACCTCGCCCTGCCAGACCCATCCCCGGCCGAGCTTGTCCCGGTCACCGCCCTCGTTGAATAAGATGTCACCTGCCTCCAGTCGAAGGGCCTTCGCTTTCTCAGGTCGCACCCGGATGTTGGTGATCTCGCTCAAATCAAGGTAACCACGCTGAACGTTAGCGACTCGCAAGTAGGGCACTTCGACGAGCGATGGATCAGACTGGCGCTTCGAGTCCTTCGTCACCCCACCGACAATCTCGGCAATCTCACCAAGAGACGTCCATCTGCCCCCCATTGGCGTGACCGCGGCAAGTACGGAGGAACGCATTCTCAGCACTCGTAGTTGCCCGCTTCGCAGAAGTCGTTCGGCCTCGTCGAGACGTGATAACTGCTCGTCTATGGCCGCCACGATCCGCTCCTGTTCTGTCAGCGGTGGGAGCTGGACCGGAGTGTCATCGAACACCTCCCTCGTGACGTGGACCACGCCGGAGCCATGCGAGCGACGTCGGAGATCATCCAGGACTGATTCTAGGAGGTACCGATGGAAGCGCCGATCAATGAACGACTCAACCTTGAAGATGTGCTGGTTGATAACTGCCTCCGGCCCTTGCCACTCGAAGACACCGAGCGTCGCCGCCCACGAGACGAGAATATCACCGGAACGAGCTACATTCCGACTCTCTGCTTCACCCTCAAAGTAGTTGGGTACCTGGTGCGAGCCCGTGAGATCCTGAATCCGGACGATCTGGCGACCCTCACCCTCCGTTCGCCATTCGGACTTTTTGAAGGCTCGACCGTTCCAGTAATGCCCCAAGTTCCCCAAAGTGGCTTCCACCCACCCCTTCGGCAGCTCTCTCATGCTGCCAGGACCTCGGTCAGTTCGTCTAGGAGCGGGTTCAGCGCCTCACCGAACAGTTCGTACGCCTTGCCGAGACCGCCGTGCTGGACGAACGGCACACTCTCAAGGTCGTCGGCCCCAATGGCGAGGGATGCAGAGATGTGGTCCCGGATGCGCTCCAGCCACACCCGCTGCTCGTCGGTAAAGGCACGTCCCGCCGTCTCCTGCCCCGCCATCCACGCCGCGAAGCGCCCCTCGACGACATCGGGGAAGGGCACGAGGGCGCTGTCCTGCTCCAGGGCGAAGCGGACGAGCGACACGATGTTGGTCAGGACCCGGCCTGGGGACCCGTGCACCTTCGAACGGTCCAGGGTCTCGTAGGCCTGCCAGAGTTGGTCGGTGGTCCAGCGATACGGCGGCCTGGCGATTGCGTGGGCCAGCTCCTTGACCTCCTTGAAGGTGAGACGCTGGGAGTACGGTCGGCTGTA
>JBOGGT010000097.1:0-2682 GCA_050744225.1 Acidimicrobiales bacterium
CCAGAGCGCTGAGAGCTCCGGCGAAGCCGATCAGGGCAAGGGCGTCGAGGGCAGGACGGACGCCTTGGACGAACGTGAGGGATGTCGCGAAGCTCCCGTGGGCGGCGAATACAGCCGAGGCGATGGCAGTGGGGAAGACCATGGCTGAACCCAAACCGGCGAGGAGCAGCGGGTCCATGGCAATCTTGAACGAGGCCAGGGAGGCGATGAGCAGCGTCCAGCTCTGGTGGCGGCTGAAGGGGGTGGAGGTTTCGGTAGTCTGCACTTGGATTCTCCTCGTGGGGTTGGGTCTGCCGCGTCAAGCGGGTTACCAACGAGACAAGCGGGGTCGCGTCCTTAGGACAGGAATTTCCGGTCTTCGGAACTGCTCGAGGCGATATCGAGCGTGGGGAAGAACGGACCCGCAGCGGCCGGCTCTTTCGATTCCGCAGGTCGACCGTCGTCGCGGTCGCGGTGCCTCATCCACGTGGCCCCGCTTCGCTCTGGGTGGGCTACCAAACAGGTCCAAACATAAGCGCGGACCGGCCTGGCCGCCCACAACGGGCTGTGCGCGCGGCTAGTAACTGCCCACAACGGGTAGCACTCAGCCGATGACATTGCCTGGGTCCTCGCCCCCTCCTCCGGACCGGTCGTCATCCAGCCTGGCGGCTCCCAGTTCGGCGGCTCCCAGCTCGGCGGCTCCCAGTTCGGCGGTTCCCAGTTCGGCGGTTCCAGGACCCACGCTCTCGGGGATCGGAGGTCGCGTGGCCTTCGCGGTGCGCCTGGCCCTGATCGCGGGAGGAGCGATCGTCTCTGTGGGCCTGGTCGACCACTTTTCTGGATGGCCGCTGCTCACCGCGGCGCTGGCGCCGACCGCGTACTTGTTGATCGCCCATCCTCGTTCTACCTCGGCCAGGCTGCGCAACGCGGTGCTCGGCCACTCGGTGGCGGTGGCAGCCGGGCTCGCCGCGCTGGCGCTCTTCGGCCTGTGGAGCGCAACCTCGATCGCCAAGCTGGGACACGCTGGCTTGCGCCAAGCGGGGGCCGCGGGCCTGGCGGTGGGTGTCACGTTGTTCTTTCTCCATACGCTCCGGGCGCATCATGCGCCGGCAGCAGCGACAACCTTGCTGATCGCCACCGATCAGGCCCGGGTGGGCCCGCCCCTGTATGGCTTGCTCGCCGGCCTGGGGGCGATACTCGCTCTGGCGTTCGTGCTGAACTGCACGCCTCTCACAGCCGAAGCGCACGAGCGGTCGGACCCTTCCTGATCAGCGCCTCCGGCGAGGGACCCCAGCGCCGGACAACTCGTCCTAGGGTGGCACCGATGAGCGAGCCCGTCTTGCGCCTAGCTGGGCGGGACGAGGACGCCGCGATCCGCTCGGTGCTGGCTGAAGCCTTCCCGGACAACCCCAAGGCACGTCCCGAGATGACCGCCTGGCAGTACTGGGAGAACCCCTTCGGGGAGTCTCGGACCTGGGTCCATGAGGACGAAGGGCGCCTGGTCTCGGTCTATACCGGAGTGCCGGTCCCTGTGATGCTGGGGGGTCACCGGGCGACGGCGGCGCTGGGCATCGACGCGGCGGTGGCCCCCTCTCACCAGGGCAGGAGGCTGTTTACCCCGCTGTCCCGGGCACTCTACGACGACCTCGGGCGCCAGGGGATGACCTACACCCTTGCCTATCCCAGCACGGCCTCTTACAAAGGGATTACCCGCGCGGGATGGCGCGAACTCGCCCAGCTGCGGGTGAACGTGATCCCGTTGTCCGACGCCTGGGTGGCGCAGCGCTTCGGTGTTCCGGCGATCGCCAGCCGGGTCGGCAGGGCGTTGGTATTCCGCCATCCCCGGGGCCACCCCGGCCGGCAATGCGGGGGGGTCCCTGACGGGCTGGATGGTCTATGGGACGCGTGCGCCTCCCGCTCTGGCGAGAGCGGGGTAATCCGGGATTCCAACTGGTGGCGCTGGCGCTACCTGGCTAATCCGGAAGCCTGCTACCAGTACTACGAGACCCGGCGGGGTGGCGAGCTGACCGGGGCGGCGGTCACCAGGATGGTGCAGGCCTTCGGGGGGCGCTTTGCCTACGTTCTGGAGTTGCTCGCCGGGCACGAGGATGCGGCCAGGGGTTTGGTGAGAGCGATCTGTTCCGGTGCGGACAGGGCCGGGGCCGGCGACCGGGCCGGAGCCGGCGCGGACGGGGTTGCGATTGTTTCCCTGGCGGGAAGTGCCATGGACGCCTTGGCGCTCTCGGGGGGATTCCGGCGACTACCGAGAAGGCTGGAGCCTCACCCGCAGTACTTTGGGGCGGTGCCCAACTCGGACTCGGCCCCCGATCCGACCGGCTTGACCTGGTCGGTGGCCTGGGGCGACCTGGACCACCTATAGCTTGCGCATGGTGCGTTTGGTGCGGGCGGGGAGACTCGAACTCCCACCCCCTGGGGGACCGGGACCTAAACCCGGCGCGTCTGCCAGTTCCGCCACGCCCGCGTGGCACAGCGAGAACAGGGTAGCCGGTAGGTTCCGGCCGACTACCGTCTGGAATATGCCCGGCATCCAACTTGCGTCCGATCCCTCCCAGGTACTGGCCCAGGCTGGGGGTGGAGAGCCCTCCCCCGACGTCTACCAGCGCCTGCTAAAGGAGCGGATTGTCTTCCTGGGCGCGCAGGTGGACCACAATCTGGCCAATCTCATCTGCGCCCAGCTCATCC
>JBOGGT010000098.1:0-5844 GCA_050744225.1 Acidimicrobiales bacterium
AGGGTGAAAGAGTCGAGGTGGGAGCGCATGTACACGCTGACCTCGGACCATACGGAGAGCAGGACGCACTGGCCCTCGTGATCGCAAGCGCCGTTCTCGTGGGGCAGGCCGAAATCGCCCGCCGCTATCGGCCCATCGACCGCGCTCACGATCTGGCCAAGGGTCACCTCCCTGGGCGGTCGGGCCAGGACGTAACCCCCACCCACGCCCCGCTTGGACCGTACGAGGCCGGCGCCTTTGAGGGCTAGCAGGATCTGCTCGAGGTAGGGCTGCGGGAGACCCGTTCGCTCGGCCAGGTGGTGGACGGAGGTGGGTTCAGCCTCCCTGTGGAGAGCCAGGGACAACAGCGCCCGGCTGGCGTAGTCACCGCGGGTCGACACCTTCACTTCACCAGCTTAGCGCGGTGCCTTGCCCAAATCCCAGGATCTCCTGGCTAGCCGCCTGGGGCGCCGGCGTAAGATGCCGCAAGAGAATGAGGACTGGAGACAGCTAGTGAGCTATGCAGACATGCAGGTGTGGCCCGGGCAGCCGTACCCCCTAGGGGCTACCTACGACGGCGCCGGAACCAACTTTTCGCTGTTCAGTGAGGTCGCCTCTGAGGTCGAGCTGTGCTTGTTCGACGAAGCCGGAGCAGAGACTCGGGTTCCCCTGAGTGCGCAGACCACGTATTGCTGGCACGCCTACCTGCCTGGGGTCGTTCCCGGCCAGCGCTACGGCTATCGGGTGCATGGGTCATGGGATCCCTCGGTCGGTCAGCGATGCCACCCGTCCAAGCTCTTGCTGGATCCCTACGCCAAGGCGGTTGATGGCCGTGTGGATTGGGACGAGGCGTGCTTTCCCTACCGCTTTGACGACCCGGAAGGGCCATTCAACGGCGCCGACAGCGGCCCCCACATCCCCAAGGCGGTGGTGGTAAACCCGTTCTTCGATTGGTCGACCGACGGTCACCCCCGCACTCCTTGGGCGGATACCGTCATCTACGAGACGCACGTAAAAGGCTTCTCGGCAAAGTTCCCGGGTATCCCCGCGGCGTTGCGCGGCACCTACGGGGCATTGGGCCATCCGGCGGCCATCGACTATCTGACCGCGCTGGGGGTCACTGCGATTGAGCTGATGCCGGTGCACCAGTTCCTGCACGACTCTCACCTGGCGGCTCGAGGGCTGCGCAACTACTGGGGGTACAACTCCATCGCTTTCCTTGCCCCGCACAACGACTATGCCGCGTCGAGCTTGCCCGGTGCGCCGGTCCAGGAGTTCAAAGCCATGGTACGCAGCCTGCACGCCGCCGGTCTGGAGGTGATCCTCGACGTGGTCTACAACCACACCGCCGAGGGAAATCACATGGGTCCGGTGGTGTCGTTCAAGGGCATCGACAACGCGGCCTACTACCGACTTGTCGATGATGAGCAGCGCTTTTACTACGACACCACCGGGACCGGGAACAGCCTCAACATGCGTCATCCCCACGTCTTGCAGCTGATCATGGACTCGCTCCGGTACTGGGTGATCGAGATGCACGTGGATGGTTTCCGCTTTGACCTGGCCTCGACCCTGGCGCGCCAGTTCCACGAGGTGGACCGGCTATCCGCCTTTTTTGATCTCATCCAGCAGGACCCGGTGGTGAGCCAGGTCAAGCTGATTGCCGAGCCCTGGGACGTGGGTGACGGGGGCTACCAGGTGGGCAACTTCCCCCCCCTATGGTCGGAGTGGAACGGCCGCTACCGCGACTGCGTGCGGGACTTCTGGCGCGGCGAGGACCAGACCCTGGCAGAGTTTGCTGCCCGCTTCACCGGCAGTTCGGACCTCTACGAAGACACCGGGCGCCATCCTCACGCCAGCGTCAACTTCGTCACCGCTCACGACGGGTTCACCCTCGCGGACCTGACCTCCTACAACGACAAGCACAACCAGGCGAACGGCGAGGGCAATGCGGACGGTGAGTCGAACAATAGCTCCTGGAACTGCGGCGTGGAAGGTCCGACTACCGACCAGGCGGTGCTCGAGCTGCGTGACCGCCAACGCCGCAACCTGCTCGCCACCCTCCTGCTGTCCCAGGGCACCCCGATGCTGCTCGGTGGCGACGAGATGGCGCGGAGCCAGGGCGGGAACAACAACGCCTACTGCCAGGACAACGACGTGTCCTGGTACAACTGGGAAACCGGCGACGGCACACTGGTCGCGTTTACCCAGCGGCTGTTGGCCCTACGTCGGGCGCACCCGGTGTTCCGGCGCAAGGCCTACTTCTCTGGCAGGCCGCTACGCGGGAGCGAGATTGTCGATATTGCTTGGTTCCGTCCCGACGGCACGGCGATGGACGACCTGGACTGGGAGTCAGGCTTCGCCAAATCGGTGGCGATATTCCTGAACGGTGAGGCAATCGCGACGCCTGGACGTCGCGGGGAGCGCATCGTCGACGACAGCTTTCTGGTCGTGTTCAATGCTCACCACGAGGACATCGCCTTTACTCTCCCCCCCGCCAGCATCGGCCAGGCGTGGATCGGCGTCCTAGAGACCGCCGACGATCTGGCTGGGGGAGAGACCTTCAAGGCCGGCGAGCCACTCACGGCAAGCGCTCGTTCCTTCTCCCTGTTGCGCCGGATCGGGGAAGGCCCCGAGGTGCCCTGAGGATCCTCATCGTCTCAAACCGGCGGGTCCGGGCATGGGGCGCGCCCCGGCGGTCCCGTGTCCCGCGCCCGGTGCCGTGTCCCGCGCCCGGCGGTCCCGTGTCCCGCGCCCGGTGCCGTGTCCCGCGCCCGGTGCCGTGCCCTGCTTTTGCGCCCTTGCCCGGTGGCCGGTCCCTGCGACGGAGGCGTTTGCTCTACTGGCGATAGTGTCCGATGGTCTCAGTGTCTCGGGCCTGAGCGTCGTTTGGGTCCAGACCCGCGTTCCGCCTGGCTTGGCGTTGGCGCAACAGATCCCAGCACTGGTCGAGGCTTGCCTCCAGTGATCTCAGCTTGGCCCGCTCCTCCTCGCCCAAGGAGGATCCCAACGAGCGCAGGCGATGCTCATCGCGGACCAGTTCGTTGATCCGGCCGTGTATCTCGCTATCGTCCATAATCACAGGATACGCCCCTTCCTCTCATGGCGAGTACTTCGTGGCCTCCGCCGCACTTGTGCGCGTTGGCCGCCACCGCGCGGGCAGCGCACAGTGCCTTGGCCGTAGCGGACATCCGGTTCGCACCGCGGTGTTCGGTGACTCGGCGAGTGGAGAGCTGGCGCTCGCCATTGGACTTCGGCATCCGGACGTCTACGGAGCGATCTTCTGCGCGTCGCCGGGAGCGGGCTATCGACCGCCTTGCGAGATGTGGAGTTTGATTCCGCGCACGTACCTTGTCCCAGGCACGCAGGAGCCGTTCTTCCTCCTGTACGCAACCCGGTGGGCGACTACTCTGCGCGCTTCGGGTGGGGACGTTGTCATGAAGGAGCGGGTCGGGTCGCACGGCGGCGGGCTCTGGCAAGAAGGGCTCCCGCTGATGGTGGCGTGGGCGTTTGGACGATGAGCATCGCGATGTTGGGCGGCGGCCGCGCCGGCTCGGGGCGAACTCGATGACGGTCCAGCTGTCCCAGAACGGCGCCTCAGAACGAGCGACCTGTAGCCGCTTCACGGTGTAGCCACCGGTGGTGTTGCGTATCGGAGGCAGGTCGGCCACCGCCCGAATTCCGAACGCGCCGAGCGCGGCACGGGTGGCACCATCGGAATAGCCGCAGTCACCCGTCACCACGGGACGAGCGTCGTCTTGGCCCGCTGGTTCAGCCGAGGTGGAGGCAGCCAACGTTCCCGCGGGAACGTCGTCCTGACCCACGATATAGTCGACGATGTTGGCAAGCATCCTGGCCTGCGGCTCCGCCCGGATTGCAGCGGGGGAAGGCGGCGCCAGGACCTGGGGCTCGCTCAAGGTGAGACTTCCAACTCCCCATAGAGGAGGTTCGCGACGAACCCTCGCACGTCGCGGTCCAGGAAGTATGGTCCGGACCCCAGATCGAAAACCAACGCGTCCACCGCCCTACTGAGTCCACTGCTCCGGGGAAGCCGTCGAAAGGCACGACAACGATGACGCGTTCCGCGACCCCCCTGGCAATCACCCGTGCCAGTCCCAGATCGCAGCCAGCGATCGCAGCCAGCTTGTGACCGGTGAGGCATCGAGCAACCCGATCAAGATTTCCTCTCTCCGTGCCACCGAAGCCGCGTTACGAGTTGGGTGGAACCGCTCCCGCCCAGCGGTAGCACGATCGGCGTGGCGACGCCCAGGCGAAGCGTGATCTCCGCTTCGTCGCCGGGAGAGATGAGCCAGGCGCCGGGGGCGAGTCGATATATCGGATCAGTGAACGGCAGCGGGGTCATCTGTTGGCCGCGGCCTGGTCTGATCTCGTCTCGGCAAGGTCAGACACCTGAGGGGCGACTTTCCGACAGGTCAGGAAATCGGAGCCCGGTCGGGTCCGCCTTCGGGGTTCTCACCCGACTCCAGCCGGACCAGCAGGTCGAGCAGGCCGACCGCCTCCCACGCTCGGTTGCGCTTCCCGGTCGACACCGGGACGAGGACGCCGGCGCCGACTAGCTGTTCGATCGCTTGGTTCACCGCCGGCTTTGTCCGTTCGACCCTTGCGACCGCCGTTGGCAGCGTGACAATTGATTGTGCAGGCAATACGTCGATGAGCCTCCAAGCCGCGGCATCCGCTCGGATGCGTGACGATTGACGAAGCATCAACCGCCAGCTCTCCTGGAGCGAGGAGACCTCGCTCAGGTAGCGGAGAGCAAGATGTGCCGCTCGCGCCGCGGCCACGCTGAAGACCTCGAGCCACGCTTCTATTTGCCCTTCGCGGTACGCAGTCAATCCGTGGATGTACCGCTCCTTGTTGGCGGCGAGTACCACACTGATCGGCGGGACGTAGGTGGGGGCCAGCCCGCGCCACCGCAGGATGACCTGGACCAACGCACGACCAGTTCGCCCGTTGCCGTCCTCGAAGGGATGGACGGTCTCGAACTGAGCATGGGCGATGGCCGCTTGAACGAGTGGGGGCAGGCGGTCGGCGCTGGAGAAGCGACTGAGGTCACCGAGCAGCCATTCGACCTCCTCTGGAGGTGGTGGGACGAAGTCTGCGCCGCAAGGGTTGTAGTTGTTCCCGCCGATCCAGTTCTGCTCGGTGCGAATCCGCCCGGCGATGTGTGAGTTTGGTGCTCGCGCAAGTAGAGCCCGATGGATTTCCGTGATCTGCTCCACTCCCACGGATTGTTCAGCGGTCGTGTTCTCAACGGCGAGTTGCATAGCGTCGATGTTTCCGAGAACCTCGAGGGCTGTCGGCGCTGCCTGCTGCCCTGTGTCGCTGGACACCTCAGCTCGGGCAAGCGCTCTTGCGTCGACCTGCATCCCCTCGACCTTCGAGGAGGCGATCGACTCGGTCCGAAGCAACAGCCTTGCCAGGGGCGCCAAGGCCGGGTGGCTCCCGGCGTTGAGTTCTCGGATCGCTGCCTCCGCTTCGGACACCGATGCCGCAACAGACCCCGAGATCGAGACCTCAAGCTCTTCGATCGGCAGGGGGATGAACGCGTCGTAGCTGCAGGCCCGACGATACCGATGTGGCGCGTCGAGGGACGGGTCATGCTGCCACGTCCTTCTTTCGTACCTTCCGAGCACTGCGAGAACTCCTGTCTGATCCTTTACTGTCTGAGACCTGCTAGTAAAGGATAGCGGTTTTCCTTTACCACTAACCCTCACTGGTAAAGGATCCCTGAGGCACCCGATCGCTGGCCCGAACCATGACGGTACCCCGGTTTGACGGACATCCACCACTGCTTGTTCTTGGTGCGCCCCCTCGGATTCGAACCGAGAACCTGCGGATTAAGAG
>JBOGGT010000099.1:0-3106 GCA_050744225.1 Acidimicrobiales bacterium
CCAGAGCATGGACCGGAACTTTAGCGCCACTCCGACGCCGCCTGTGCCGGCGCCACTGACTGTGCGGCGCTTCTGGCCCCGCTTCCCGCTATCCTGTTAGAAGTAATTGTGCTCGGCGCGCCGCGCCCTCAGTGCCCTCTCCCATCGGTGGTTCCCAGTCAGGTAGGTCTGTGCCCACGATCTCTCAGCTCGTCCGCAAAGGACGCGAAACTCGCTCCACCAAGACCAAGACGCCCGCCCTGCGCGGAGCGCCCCAGCGGCGCGGCGTGTGCACGCGGGTGTACACCAACACCCCGAAAAAGCCGAACTCGGCGCTGCGCAAGGTCGCCAGGGTCCGCCTGACCAGTGGGGTTGAGATCACCGCTTACATACCCGGCGTGGGCCACAACCTGCAGGAGCACTCCATCGTGCTGGTCCGCGGCGGGCGGGTCAAGGACCTCCCTGGGGTCCGCTACAAGGTCGTGCGCGGCGCCCTGGACGCTTCGGGGGTGCGCGACCGCAAGCAGGCGCGCAGCCGCTACGGAACCAAGAGGGACGCCTGAGATGCCCCGCAAAGGCCCTGCAGTCCGGCGCATACTGGTGCCCGACCCGGTGTACCGCTCGGTGCTGGTGACCCAGCTGGTGAACAAGGTTCTGGAGCGCGGCAAGCGCACCCTCGCCGAGCGGATCGTCTACGACGCCCTGGACCTGGTCAAGGAGCGCTCGGGGGGCGAGCCGATGGTGGTCCTCAAGCGGGCGGTGGACAACACCCGCCCCGAGCTGGAGGTCCGAAGCCGCCGGGTGGGTGGTGCCACCTACCAGGTGCCGGTGGACGTCGGATCCCGGCGCGCCGGTACCCTTTCCATACGATGGCTGGTTGGTTATTCCAGGCAGCGTCGCGAGAAGACCATGGCCCAACGGCTGGCCTCGGAGCTGATGGACGCCTCCAACGGGCTTGGAGCGTCGGTGAAGCGCAAGGAGGACCTGCACAAGATGGCGGAGTCCAACAAGGCCTTCGCCCACTACCGCTGGTGAACGCACCCCTCATCAGGGAGTTCCCCCTCGCCAGGACCCGGAACATCGGGATCATGGCCCACATCGACGCGGGCAAGACCACCACCACCGAGCGCGTCCTGTACTACACCGGGAAAAACTACAAGATGGGCGAGGTCCACGAGGGCGCGGCCACCATGGACTGGATGATCCAGGAGCAGGAGCGCGGGATCACCATCACCTCCGCCGCCACCACCTGTCGTTGGCGCAATACCTGGATCAACATCATCGACACCCCGGGCCACGTTGACTTCACCGTCGAGGTCGAGCGCTCCCTGCGGGTGCTCGACGGAGCGGTGGCGGTATTCGACGCGGTGGCCGGGGTCGAGCCCCAGACCGAGACGGTGTGGCGCCAGGCGAACAAGTACGCCGTGCCGCGGATCTGTTTCGTGAACAAGATGGACCGCATCGGGGCCGACTTCGAGCGCACCGTCGCCATGATCGCCGACCGCCTGGACGCCCTCCCGGCGGTGGTACAGATCCCGATCGGAGCCGAGGGCGGCTTTTCGGGCTGCATCGACCTGTTGGGGATGAAGGCCCTGGTCTGGGAGGAGGGGATGGGCGAGAGCTGGACCGTCGAGGACATTCCCGCCAAGCTGGTAGGTGCCGCGGAGGGCGCTCGCCAGGCCCTGATCGACGTCACCTCCAACTTCGACGACAACATCATGGAGCGCTACGTCTCCGAGGAGCCGATCACCGCGGACGACCTGCGCCGGGCGCTGCGTCGGGGGACGATCGCGGGCCACTTCGTCCCGGTCCTGTGCGGCTCGGCCTTCAAGAACAAGGGGGTCCAGCCGCTGCTGGACGCAGTGGTGGACTTCCTGCCCAGCCCGCTGGACGTCCCCCCGACGGTGGGCACCGACCAGAAGGGGATCGAGAAGGTCGAGCGGCCGGCCGACGACTCCGAGCCGTTCGCTGCCCTGGCCTTCAAGATCATGAGCGACCCCTACGTGGGCAAGCTGACCTACTTCCGGGTCTACTCCGGCACCCTGGAGAAGGGGTCCTCGGTGCTCAACTCCTCCAAGGACCGCAAGGAGCGGGTCGGGCGCATCCTGCAGATGCACGCCAACCACCGGGAGGACAAGGACGCGGTCTATTCGGGCGACATCGTTGCGGCGGTGGGCCTCAAGTTCACCACCACCGGCGACACCCTGTGCGACCCGTCCGCCCCGGTGATCCTGGAATCGCTGGAGTTCCCCGAGCCGGTGATTCACGTGGCGGTCGAGCCGCGCACCAAGACCGACCAGGACAAGCTGTCCAAGGCGCTGTTCTCCCTGTCCGAGGAGGACCCCACCTTCAGGGTCCACACCGACGAGGAGACCGGCCAGACAGTTATCTCGGGCATGGGCGAGCTGCACCTGGAGGTGCTGGTCGACCGGATGCTGCGCGAGTTCAGGGTGAACGCGGACGTGGGCAAGCCCCAGGTTGCCTACCGCGAGACCATCCGCCAGCGGGTCACAAAGGTCGAGGAGCGCTACATCCGCCAGACCGGTGGCCGGGGCCAGTACGGTCACGTGGTGATCAGCCTCGAGCCGACCGGTCCGGGTGGGGGCTATGAGTTCATCGACAAGATCACCGGCGGGGTCATTCCCAAGGAGTACATCCCGTCCATCGACGCGGGCATCCAGGAGGCGCTGACCTCGGGTGTGCTCGCCGGTTACCCGATGGTGGATGTGCGGGTCACCCTCACCTACGGTTCCTACCACGAGGTGGACAGCTCGGAGATGGCCTTCCGAATCGCCGGGTCCATCTGCGTCAAGAAGGCCGCCCGCATGGCCCGCCCGGTCCTGCTGGAGCCGATCATGGCGGTGGAGGTGGTCACCCCCGAGGCGTACATGGGCGATGTCATCGGGGACCTGTCCTCGCGCCGGGGTCGGGTGGAGGGCATGGACCAGCGCGGGACTTCCCAGGTCATCAAGGCCTACGTCCCGCTGTCGGACATGTTCGGCTACGCTACCGACCTTCGGTCCAGGAGCCAGGGCCGGGCCACGTTCAGCATGCAGTTCCACGCTTACAACGAGGTCCCGGAGGCGATAGCCGCCGAGATCGTCAAACGAGTCAGAGGCGAGTAGCC
>JBOGGT010000100.1:0-6351 GCA_050744225.1 Acidimicrobiales bacterium
CCACCGGCGCGGGCGCAGGGCGCACCACCGGCGCGGCGGCCAACGCTTCACGCAGCGAGATCACAGGCGCGGGCGAGGGCCGCACCACAGGCGCGGTCGAGGGCCGCACCACCGGCGCCGCGCGCACCACCGGCACAGAGCGCACCACCGGCGCGGGCGCAGGGCGCACCACCGGCGCGGCGGCCAACGCTTCACGCAGCGAGATCACCGGCGCCTCGACCAGTGCGACTGGGGCAGGAGCCGGCGGAGTGTCCATGGATGCGATGATCGCCCGGATTCTGGCCACCGCCGAATCGCTGGCGTCCCCAGCATCCTCGACGAGATCGGCGGCGACACTCGAGTTGGGGACCCGGTGCGTATCCAGTGTGCCGATCTTCGCAGGCGTCGGAGCGAGGTCCGACCCAAAGGGCAGCACGGCCTTGCGCAGGATCGGAGTCTCGCCGCTGGTGCGTTCGGCAACTGACTTCACTATGCGGTGCCATCCAGTCCGGGAGACCAGGGCGGCCTGCCAGCGTTCGGCGGCTGCAGCATCCAGGTCCACGGGAACCACCCCTAGTGCCGGCCGTAACAAGGTACTCACGTCGCCAATCTCGGCGGGCCGAGACTTACCACCTGCATCAACTCGCGGTCCGCATTCCACAAAGCCGGCCCTGGCGTCGTTGAGCAGCTGGCCAAAGGCGCTCGGGACCAAGTCCAGGACGGCCCCGGCAACGCCGTGCGACAACCCCTCGGCCTCGGTTAACCAGAGGGCGCCTCGCCACTGTTCTGGCATGGTCAGGAAGGCGAACGACACCAGTGCGGCGTCCAGGTTGGTCTCCGCAGTCACCGGCGGCTCGGAGGCTTCGGCTTCCGCGTTAGTCGGACCGTCGCCCCGGCGGCGGTCCCGGTGCAAGATGTCCAGCGCGGCCAGCCACGTTGCACGGAGCATGGCGACCGTGGGGTCACCGATCTGCGCCGAACTGGCCGAGGTGGTGCCGAAGGCTCGACCTGCGCCGATGGCTACTGCGTCCGCTGCACCAGTGGTTTCGCCGGTCAAGATGAGAGCTGTACGCCAAGCCACCGGGGCCAGGGCATCAAACAGGCTGCGGAACGCTCGCGCATCCCCAGAGCGCGCCGCAATCAGCAGGTCCGCGGAGAGCTCGCCATCAGATCCAGCGTCCCATGTGCGTATGTCGGTCAACACGAGTGCCTCCTCACCAGTCCCTGGGCTGAATCCCGGGAACTCGTACCCCCCAAACCATTGGCTGACCCAGTCTCTCACGACAAACGCATGAAATCAATGGACCACTTTGCCGCTGGTGCGGCCCCAACAAAACCTAGAGTTTCCCCTCTATACCAACTAAGACTCGCAGCCTATAGCTGCGTCACCAATTCTTCAGCCGAGCGTGCCGGTGCCCCGCAGGTGTAAGCCCGGCAGACGTACCCGGCACCGCTCGCACGGTCCTCCCACAGCGGGGATGGGTAGGGTTCCCCCCAGGCCAGGACGGCCCTCGGCAGGTAGCGGTCCTGGACCGCCCGCACCAGGTCAGGCCGGTTGCCGACGATTGCCACCTCGGTGATCCCGGCCGACAAGAGGTCCACCGCTGCGAGGCAGTGGCTGAGCACGCTCGGCATCCCGGAGAGAATCGGCCCCACCACCTCGACGATGGAGCGGGCGGCATCGGTGTAGCGCTCCTGGCCGGTGAGTGCGCCGAGGCGAGCAAGGCCAACCGCGGCGACCGACTGGGCGCTGGGCGTTGCGCCGTCACGGATCTCCTTTGACCGTACGATCAGGCGCTCGGCGTCGTTGCCCGCGCTGAACAGCCCGCCCTCGTCAGGATCCCAGAACAGTCCGAGCAGCCCGTCGGCGGCCTGACTGGCGTAGGCCACCCATCGGGCCTGACCGGTCAGCTCGCCCAGCCGAGTGAAAGCGTCGACCAGCCAGGCATAGTCGGAGGCGTACGCAAGATGGCGCGCCTGACCCCCCTGCCAGGATCGCATCCAGCGCCCGTCCTCGGGCCGCCGGAGTGCCTCCAGCAGGAACTCGGCCGTGCTCACCGAGGCTTGCGTCCAGTCCGCACGCTCCAGTGCGCCGGCGGCCTCGGCGAGGCTGGAGACGAACATGGCGTTCCACTCGCAGAGAACCTTGTCGTCCAGACCCGGCCGGGACCGTTGGGATCGGGCAGCCAGCAACTTCTTGCGGGCCGCCTCGATCTCGGATGGGCGGATCAGGTCGGATCGCGCCGGGCGTCGCAGGATGGTCGCTCCGCCCTCGAAGTTGCCTTCGTCATTTACCCCGTACCACTCCGAAGCCGCGGCCGCCGCATCCGGCGACAGCACCGCTGAGACCTGAGCCGGTGTCCATACGTAGTAACTGCCTTCGACACCGTCGGTATCGGCGTCCTCGGCGGAGAATATCCCGCCGTGTGGGCCCCGCAGCGTTCCCAGAACATAGCCAATGGTCTCGGAGACCACCTGCTCCCAGCGCGGTGCCCCGGTCAGCTGCCAGGCATGCAGGTAAGCTCGGACCAGGCCCGCCTGGTCGTAGAGCATCTTCTCGAAGTGCGGTACCGTCCAGGTGGCATCCACCGAGTAGCGGTGGAAGCCGCCGCCCAGGTGATCGTAGATCCCTCCTTTGGCCATGGCGTCGAGGGTGGTGGCTGCCATGGACAGGCATCCACCGGCCAGCGCAGTGCTGCCCCCGTTGGCGCAGGTCTGCAGCAGCACCTCGATCATGGAAGGCTGCGGAAACTTGGGTGCGGCCCCAAAGCCTCCTCGGCGGTCGTCATGGGCCGAGCGGATTGCAGCGAGGGCACGGTGGAGGACCTCTTGGGCCGGTAGGCCTCCCACGGTCATCTCCGCGGTCTTCGGATAGCTCAGCGAAGCGCGAATGACCTCGGTCAGCTCCTCGGTCTCGCGAGCGGCCTCGACGGCTTCGGCCGCAGCCCCCTCGGCCAGGTCCGCCTCGGGAGAAGCAGCCCCCTCGGCCGGGTCCGCCTCGGGAGAAGCAGCCCCCTCGGGAGAAGCAGCCCCCTCGGCCTCGGCGGTCTCGGGAGGAACGGCTTCACCCGGGGACGATCCCGCTCCCTGTGCCCGGGCCAGAACGGCTTCGGCACCGGCTGCGACCGAGCCGACCGCGACCGAGCCGGTCGGCACCTGGGTACGCGCCTGGATCTCGCGGAGGAGTTGGTCTGCCCCCTCCAGGACTTTCTCACGGCGGTCCCGCCACGCTTCGGCCACCGAGGCCAGGATCGCAGTGAACGGCGGGATCCCTCGGCCCTCATCCTTGGGGAAGTACGTGCCGCCGTAGAACGGCATGCCGTCAGGAGTCATGAACACGGTCATTGGCCAGCCGCCGGTGCCGGTCATCGCCTGGACCGCCTCCATGTAGATCGAATCCACGTCAGGGCGCTCCTCCCGGTCCACCTTGATACTCACGAAGCGTTGGTTCAACAGCTCGGCGGTGGCCGGGTCCTCGAAGGACTCGTGCGCCATCACATGGCACCAGTGGCAGGCTGAGTAGCCCACCGACAAGAAGACCGGACAGTCCCGCTCGCGGGCGGCTGCGAAAGCCTCGTCCCCCCAGGGGTACCACTCCACCGGGTTCTCGGCATGTTGGCGCAGATATGGGCTGGTCTCGCCAGCCAGGCGATTCGACATACGTGCGACGCTACCAGCATCAAGCAATCTTGCCCGGCGTCCGCGCCGCCGTATCAGAATGAACGGAAACATCCCGTAGCCTCCTCCCACATCGAGCACTGGTACGGGATCGTCAACAAGGCCGGGAATGAGCGCGGCAGCTCGGGCCAGCGCGGGGCGTCGCCGCTCGTCGTCAGTACGGTCCTGGGTGATCCACTCCTCGACGTATGCCGAAGAGTGGGGCATGGCTATGGAGGTCAGAGCTGGGGTTCACGTGATACTGCTGAGGATCACTGGAGACTCCCCAGACTCGATCACTGAAATTCCCCTCCTCTGACCGCTTCCGCCAGGCGTCAGGCCGAGCTCGACGAGGGCGAGGTTGTGATCATGGGCCAGCGTGAGCGTCCACACGGGCGACGCCAGGGCGCGACCCGTGGAGCTGACGCGGAAGATCAACGCGATGCTGAGCCCCGTCTGGATGGCGCTGGCCGGGTACGTCAGGGCACGTTCCCTCCACCACGTCACCGCCACCTCGATCAGGCCAGACACCACGACACAGACCAGGATCTGGGCGATCGAGATCTTGAAGTTGAGGACCGTCCCGGCCGAGCACCGCCAGGACGACGATGGTGGCGGAAAGCTTGAGCCGAGGATCGCTCAGCTTCGGGAACACGCGCCCGACACGCCCCCATGGGACGGCTGTGGTCACCCGAGGGGTCTCGACCTGGGGGGCGAGGGGAGGGCCCAAAGTCGCCTCGGCCTCTATGGACACTCGTTGGACCCCCCCTCGACAGACTGGCGACGATGCGACGATACACTAAGACGCTAGCAGTTAGCAATAGCGACTTTTCTCAATCATGTCTACGGCCGACACCACAGGAGGCGCATGAGTAACGCCCAGGAACGACCGACCGACGAACAGCTCAAGGTGGCCATGACCGCTGCTTGGGAACGCGGGGCAGCCAGCTACGACACCCACTGGGCCACGGCCTCAAGACCGCTGTCGAGCGTGGGGCCTGGACAGATCTGCTCAAGCGCCTAATGCCGCCCGAGCCCCGCCTGCGAATCCTGGACGTCGGGACAGGGACTGGCTTCCTCGCCATCCTCCTCGCCGGCATGGGCAACGAGGTGGTGGGAATGGACCTGTCCGAAGCGATGCTTGGCGTAGCTCGCCGCGAAGCCGAGACGAGGTCCCTCCAGGCAGAGTTCCTTCTCGGAGATGTGGAGTCACCACCCCAGGAGCTTGGCCCCTTCGACGTGGTCGCATCCCGTCACGTCCTTTGGACACTAAAAAGACCCGAAGCCGCGGTCAGAGCCTGGGCTCGGCTGCTCCGTCCCAACGGTCGCGTTGTCGTCATCGACGGCCTATGGCGGTCCACCGCCCTGTCCGACCGGGCACTGGCTGTTGGGGGCCGTGCCCTGCGTCGCCTTCGACGCAGCCAACCGGATGATCATCATGGATTTCCAGCCAGCGTTAGTGGACGCCTCCCCCTCCAGCACCTGAGCAGTCTCGAGCCGGCGCGCAACCTCTTCTTACGAGCTGGGCTCGACTCGGTGCTTTGCGAGGAGCTGGCCTGGATCGACAACATCGAACGGGGCGTCATGCCGGTCGACCAACGACTACAGCACCGCTACCGACGGTACCTCCTGGAAGGAAGACGACCGAACCTGAACACGACCCCCATTTCAGATACTTGACATAACGCTCGGTTTGCGGTCCGGGGGACGCACCGCGGGCATCGAGGGGACCGGGAGGCGGAGTCGCTCGCCGCTCCAGGGCGCGGGCGGCGCCATGAGCCGGTCGGCAAGGGCGTAGGCGATCGACTCGTAGTTGTTGCGCCAACCGCGAAAGTCAGGCCAGGCCTCCTCGGCGCTGCGTTCCAGCGGGAAGCCGGCTGCCGCCAAACGCGCGACTCCTGAGGCAAAGGCCTCGAGGCTGAGCGCGAGGGGCGGGTCGGGGTCCGGGTCGGCGGTGAAGGCAATGCCCTCGACACCGGCGATCTCGCGCAGCGCGGTGAAGCCCATGCGCAAGCACAGCCTGGCCTGAGAGGGTGCCGCCCGAGGAGAAAGAGCCAGGTACAGGGCGGCGGAGTCCAGCACCGCCAGCAGGCCGATCAGCCAGGAGAAGCGTGGCCGGGGTGAACGGAACCACAGCAGGAGGGGTAAGTGGTGTGGCTTTCGGCTACGTCCGCCGCCCACTGCTCCCAGTCGTGGTACAAGTTGTGCAGGTCGTCCATGATCCCCACCAGCTGGTGTCGGGCCAGTAGCTCAGGCCCCCAGGCGGGCAGGCCCGCTCGGCTCGCCAGCATGGTGTCCAGCACCTCCCGCCGGTTGAAGGCGCCGTAGAGGGTGGGCAGGTACCCGATCTGCAGCGCAACGATCACCAGGCCGGTGGCGGCAGCGAGGAGGTCCACGGCCAGGGGCCCGGAATGGTGCGGGGTCACGAAGCCGAGGGTGAACATGGACGAGCCGGCCTCCCGGAAAGCCGCCCCCACTCCCGAGGGCGCCGGTTCGAGCGGCCACAGGATCAGGGCGTACCCGACCAGCGCCATCCCGACCCAGGAGCCCAGCAGCACCAGCAGGCCGACCGGCTCGCAGACGGCTAGGCGGCGGTCCTTGGACGCGTAGGACTCCGCGAGGCCAGCGGCCCGGCGGAAGGCCCGGCGGACAGCCTCCAGGACGGCTCGGGCAAGGCGGCTGCGCGAGGCGCGCGGGACCAGCAGGACCCGCAGC
>JBOGGT010000101.1:0-9681 GCA_050744225.1 Acidimicrobiales bacterium
ATGGCGGCGCCGGTGGGGCTGTAGCTGCCTCGGCCGTCCAGCGTGACCGGCGCTCCCTGCGAAGAGCTCTGGTCGACCGACTCAGGGGCGGCGACGGCCAACGGGGGAAGCTCTTGGCGGTCGCCGAACATGAGCGTCGGGCCGTATTGGCCGCTACCCGCGCCCTCGGGCACCCCGATGGTCTGGGTGAGCTGCGTCGTGTTGGGCCAGTCCGGCGAGTACTGCTCGGTGACCCGATAGGTTCCCGGCCCCTCGTCCGACTTGTCGAGTGGGAAGGAGAAGCTGCCGTCGGGCTTGCTGACGGTGGTAGCCACCTCGCCGGGCGTGTTCCCCCCGAGGCTCGACACCCGCGTGAGGGTGAAGGTGATCCCGCCGAGGCCAGGCTCCCCGGGCTCGCGGACCTGGTTCCTGTTGACGTCGTTGAACTTAAACCCGCTGATGGTCGGGTAGACGTCTTCGGGCTTGACCGGGTAGGCGAAGTTACCGCAGGCCAGAGCGATCCAGTTGCCGTCTTGCGAGCCGATTACGTCGACCGTGCGGTCGGCCAGGTCCGTGCCAATAGCCCCGGATGTGATCGCCGTCTGGCAGAACCGGCCCACGGCCCTTGGGTTGGCGTTCGGGTTGTCGCCGCATGCTGTCCAGAGCTGGTCTGCGAGTGGAGTGATCCGAGTGATCTTTGCCCACCAGAGGAAGTCCTGGGTGAAGCCCTGGGCGCGGTACTGGGCAGCATCGGCCAGGATCTGCTCACGAGTCAGGAAGGTGTAGTTCGTTGGCGGTACAACGAAGTATTCGCGATCGTAAGTGTACGGGTCGTTGACGATCGCACACTGGTCGTGCCACGGCTCAATGGTGCCAGGGGCGCCCGTGCAATTCGTCGAAGTGCCATCTGCACTCGCAGGTGACGCCCCCACGGATATCGCGGACATGGCCAGACCCGCCAGCATGGGCACTACTTGCGATCACGCGGAAAACCCGCCGATCCGTCACTGTAGCTCCTTCGGTTCGCCCAGGCCCCTGAACGTTCCGGCCCTTGCATATTTTGCTGACGCTGTCACCTGAGGTCCCCTTATCGCCGAGTAGGTAGTCGTGTTCTGCGAATAATGCCCTGCGCAGCACCTTGTCGACGCTGCTAACGACCTCTGCCACCTGGTCTGGGGCTGAAGCTAGTGCAGGCTGGTCGCTGGCGACGCAAATATGGACATATCCGTACAAACTCGGACAGCCTGCATGGCCGGGATCCGCCAGGTGCCTTATCCCGTTCGATACCATGCAGTTGCCGTGCGCCACGAGGCGCCATGTATCCGGAGGCGGGTGAGAGACCCACCTTGCCGAGCCCTCGCAGCAGTCCGGTGAAGCTGAGGGCAGCCTGACCGGAAAATCCCAATCTTGTAGTGAGCGCGACGGTCTGGCCCCACCGTTGGGATGGTTTTGGGTGCGGGCGTAGCCCGCTCGGGGCGCCAGCCCCGACTCGGGCAAGGTGGATACGCAGCGGTGAATGAAGTGCCGCAGGTGCGTGAGGCGCTGGCCCAAGCGGGCGTGCCCGCCGAGGTCACCTTCGGGAGCACATGCACCTCATCGGCGTTGTTGCCCTTGTCGGTGATCAGGCAGGTGTTACCGCCGGATATACCGAACCGTCTCTCGCCATATACCACGTCATCGGGAGACACTGTCGTAACCGTCGTCCATCGGCAATGGCCCCCGACACCAAGCTGAACATCAGCGTGGATCCCATCCCTGCCTCCGCGGCCGAGGCGCGGAAAGGTGCCGCCCACGGTTACGCATCTCGGGATTGGCAATCGGTGCGACCGTGGTACCGGCCAGTGCGGTGATTACGTGCCAGGCGGAACAACCGCTAACGCACTTCGTGGGTGGGCCACCGAAGGCGGGGAGCACTGAGCAAAATTAATTAGAAAAATTTGGATAGCTCCGACCCCGCCGCCGCGCCCTCCCACGCGCCGCGCGCCCGCGCCCAGGCGTGCTCAGTTGCTGGGCGAAGGCAGCTTGCAGTTGGTGATCTTCGGGTTCACCCCGAAGTAGTTGAGTGGGCCGGCAAGGATGGTCACTGCGATGGTGCTGGCCTTCGCGCAGTTGGTTGGGCCGCTACTGTAGTAATGTTTCTGGCCGCCAGCTATCGCCCCGATGGCGAACCAGACCACGAGTAGGGCTGAGAACACACCGCTCCTGATCACGCGTCGCCCCCCTCGTGCTTCACGGCCTGAGCCTACCAGAATATGTGGCGCGCGACCCAGCCTCGCGGCTCAGGCGGTCGGGCCTCCCAGCCACCCTCGCCGGACGAACAGCACCATAAGCAGGACGATCGCGGTCAACTCGGTGCCGATCCCGAGCACCCAGAAGGTCCAGCCCGGCGTGATCCAGCGCACCAGCACGGCGAAGTTCTGACCGAAGAAGCCGGTGAGAAAGCTCAGTGGGAGGAAAATGGTGGCGATGATGGCCAGCTGTTTCATCACCACGTTGAGGCGGTTGGAGACGGTCGACAGGTGGGTGTCCATGACCCCGCTGAGCAGGTCCCGGTAGCTGTCCACCATGTCGCTGAGCCGGATCAGGTGGTCGTAGAGGTCACGGAAGTACCGTGCTGCTTCGTCGGTGGTCCCGGGCAGGTCGGTGACGCCACCGCTGAGGCTGGCGAACATGTCGCGCTGTGGGGTGATGCCCCTCCTGAAGATCATAAGCTGTCGTTTCATGTCAAAGATGGTTCCCAGCTGAGCCTCGGTGGGTTGGCGGAGGATCTCGTCTTCCAACTCGTCGATGGTCTCGTCGAAGGCTGCCAGCGCCGGAAAGAAGCTGTCGGTGAGCTTGTCCACCACCAGGTAGGTCAGCACCGCCTGGGGCACCACCGTGTCCCGGGCGTGGTGCCGTTCGAGCTGGATCCTCACCTTGGCGAGTGCCTCACACGACCCTCGGTGCACGCTCACCACGAATGTGGCGGTGATGAACAGGTGCACCTCGACCAGCTTGGTCGAGCCTTTGGGGGGAGCCCCGAGCGCCACCATGTAAGCCAGGTCGTCGTAGTCGTCCAGCTTGGGCCGCTGGTCGAACTGCTCGGCGTCCTCCACCGCCAGCGGGTGGAAGGCGAACCGACCCAACAGGGTCGCAAGCCCGCCCACATCCTCGTCCGTGCCGTCGCCGCTGTCGATGTCCAGCCAGAAGAAGTCTCCGCTGGCCTTCGCCGCGTCGATCTGGTCGGTGGTGGCCCCTTCGGTCACCTGGCCGTGGGCGCTGAGCACGCATCTCATGACGGCTATTCTTCAACACCCAGCGCCTCCGCGGGTGGATAGTGGTCGCCAAGTCCCCGATCAGCCAAGCGTCTGAGCCTCACCTGCCCAGTGCTGCCCGCAGCTCACTATCTGGAACTCGACAGGTTCCCCATCGATCTCGATTACCACCGGCAAGCGCTCAAAGGTAAGAGGGAAGGTCCGACTCTGATTCGGACCGTCGGGCATTGTCATTATGACAGGCCAAGATGCACTGTTCGGGTGATCCACCCGGACGCCGACGGAGACAGAACATGGTTCCTTTCCACAGGTGACCGTCAGCGAGACGGCCTCGTCGCCGCTGGACCCGAATCCGGAGATCCACACGGGTCGAAGTCCACGCACGACATAGATCGGGTGCCCGATCACCGCCGCAGCAGTCTCCGAACATTCGCTCCAGCCCACCGTTCTGCCCAGCCTAATGGCCGCAGCCGGTCATCGCCAGCTCAGCCGATCCGTAGGGACTCCCTTCGCTGTCAGAACCTGCGCACGTTCCGGCAAAGAGATCCAGGTAGACGGTCCGACGAGCCCTCTTTGAAGCGGTCGTGAAGGCTTGGAGGTATTTGCGCAATACGTCCAGTTTTACATCGGTCCATACTCCGCCCCAGCCGTCACTCATGATGCGACCCTGCGAGTCATCGGCATTTCGTTCCACGTGCGCCCCTCTAGCTCCCTTCCACCCGCCTTGGGAGTGGGGCCGCCCCACTGCTTGAAGAAAAACGCTACACCCTCAGCGGCGCAACGGTCACGGATATCCACGACCCACTCCCCCTGCATCCACCGGGCCCGCGGGCCGCTCTCGCCGCCGACGATTACCCAGTCAATTTCATCTAGGCCAAGGCTTGGCACCGGTCCGAGCAGTGGCTCGATGGACAGGAACCGGACCGCCGCCGGGACCTTGCGCAGGTGGTCAGCACGGAACACATAGCTATCGTTCTCGACACTCACTCCCATCCAGACGTTCGGCGGCCATGTGAGCTCGGTGCTGAGTCGCACTAATCGCCGAGTCCGCTTGGTGA
The DNA here is from genome assembly GCA_050744225.1 of Acidimicrobiales bacterium. GTDB lineage: Bacteria > Actinomycetota > Acidimicrobiia > Acidimicrobiales > JAJPHD01 > JAVKSL01. The sequence goes on from JBOGGT010000101.1 coordinate 4,292, forward strand.
GCACCTGGTAAGAGTGCTGAGGCGTGTCGGCCATAACACCAAAGACTTCGCGGATGAATGTGTCCGGCACGGTCTCATGGAACAGGTCGCTCATCGAGTTGACAAACACCCTCCGCGGCGTCGTCCATGTTCTAGGCAGGTCAAGGGCGCCTGGATGAACCGTTAGCCCAAAGCCCGGTCCCGACGTCCGAGGGTCGCCGTCTCTCTGATACTTGGAGACGCCCATCGCTTTGAGGCGCTTAGCGAGTGTAAGTGCGTAGCAGTGATCACAACCAGGAGACGTACGATCACATCCAGTGGTGGGATTCCAGGTCGCCTCAGTCCATTCGATGTTCGACGGGTCTCCCATCAATACGTCATTCCGTCGAGCAACACGCTTCTCATGATACGCCATCGGTGTGACATTTAGCTTCGGTGGCGGGTCCACCAGTTGCTGGAGGACCTGACGTAGGGTGTGCCAAGTCTGGTTCTTCTGGTTCGGCTAGGTGTGTGACCGGAGCGGGCGTGAGTTCGACTCCTTGAAGCTGATCGTCGATCAGACGAACCTCCTTGGCGCACGTGCATCCCTGTTCAGGAACTCGGTGGCCGGCTTAGTGCCGGACCCCTGCTTTGAGAATGTCCGGATGGACACAACCCTGCGGAACGTGCGAACCGGCGAGAGGGACCGGGCGAGGCTGGATCCGACGAACGAGGAGAACGTGATGGCAGAGACGATTCGCGTGGGGATCGACGTGGCGTGTGTGGCCGAGCACCAGGCCAGCGCAACCGATGGCGCTGGCGAGTTCATCTGGTCGGGCTGGAGGTGTCGGACCACTCCGGCCGATCTGGAGCGGCTGTGGGCCAAGGTTCCCGAGGGTGCAGAGGTAACTGTGATCATGGAGCCGACCCGCAACGCCTGGGTGCCACTGGCAGCCTGGCTTCGAGCCAAAGGCGCCACCATCGTCCTCATCCCGCCCGAGCAGTCCGCGGATCTGCGTGACTATTACACCAAGCACACCAAGACCGACCGTCTCGACAGCCGGATCCTGGCCCGCCTGCCGCTGTTGCACCCCGAGGGATTGGCCGCTCTGGATGGACTCGGCCCGGCTGACCCCCTGCGCCGGGCGGTGCGACACCGCTCCAGCCTGGTAAAACGCCGCAGCGCCACCATGGCACGCCTTGACTGCCTGCTCGAGCTGTTGGGCCCGGCGCTGTCGGAGGTGCTCGGGGGCGGCAACTACACCAAGACGGCACTGGAGGTCCTGGAGCGCTTTGCCGATCCGAGGGCCCTGTCCAAGTTCGGCGCCAAGCGCCTGGCAGCTTTGGTGATCAAGACCAGCCGGGGGGCGTGGCGCGAGACCAAGGCGGACGAGTTGCTGGCTGCAGCGAAGGAGGCCATCGAGCTTTGGAGCGGTGGGGGCCTCGACTTCGCTCAGCTTGGGCAGGACATCTCCGCCGAAGCCCGCCTGGTCCGCCAGCTCAACGACGAGATCGCGGCACTGGAGGAGCGCATCGAGGCGCTGTATGCAGCTGCGGACCCAAAAGGCATCGTCATCTCTGCTCCGGGACTGGCGACCACCCTGGCCTCGGGCATCTTGGGCCGCACCGGAGACATGGGCCGTTTCGCCAACCTGGGCGGCCTGAGGGCCTTCACCGGTCTCGTCCCCAGGGTCAACCAATCGGGTCTGGGGGACTACCACGGCGGGATCACCAAGTCCGGTGACCCAGGCCTGCGCGAGGCATTGTTCCTGGCTGCTGACCAGGCCCGTCGAGTGGATCCGACCCTGGCGGCTCGCTACTACCGCTTGGTCGTCGAGGAGGGCAAGCACCACAACTCAGCCCTGTGTAGTCTGGCTGCGGTGCTGGTCACCCGGATCGGAGCATGCTGGCGGGACCAAGCCCCCTACGTGCTGCGCGATGTCGACGGCACCGAGGTCGACGAAACGGAGGGCCGGAGAATCTGTGCCGAGCGCTTCCAGGTGACTCCCGAGCTGCGCAAGAAGGACCAGGCGCGCAAGGCCAAGGCGCAGCGAGGTCGGACGGGCCAGCGCAGTCAGGAGTCGAGCACGCCCGCTCCGGCAACTGGCCCATCCGACCCCGAGACTACCGATCAGGCGGCATGACGGTGAATCGCGATGAGATCGGAGGATTCGTAGCCTCTCCATACGCTGGTAGTGGCAGTCGCCTTCCTATCAACCAATGGTGTCAACAATCGTGAGAAACATCGCGATTGGCTGCTACTGCGTGCTATCCCTCACCCGCTGGGCCAGGCCGGGATGGAACGGTCCGAGGAGCATGGCTAGCTGCGCCCAATCTGCCCGCGCGACGACGGGGCGAGCAGCCAATCCCTCCATCACGCGCATTGCCTCCCCATAGGCCGAGCCGACATCGAGGGCTGCGATCGCGCTATCCACTCTTCGGAAGGATCCGGCGACGTCGACTTGCAGGTTGGTCGTCTCGCTGTCGACAACGAGCACGTCACGGCACCACTCCTGGAGATTTCGCATACGCCGGACAGCAACTCCGACCTCCTCGTCGGACATCTTGATGACCTCCTCACCATCAGCCGTTCCCATAAGGCTCAGCATCAGGGCGCGAACAACCTCGGTGCCGTGCTCGGCCAGTAGCACGTCGAGGTTGACGGCGTTCCCCAAGGATTTCGACATCTTGCGACCGTCGGCATCGCAGATTACGCCGTGGACCACTACATCGCTGATGGACGTCCGGTCGAACAAGTAACGGGTGAGGAGGTTCGCTGTCGGGATCCAGAATTCAAGTATGTCATGGCCGATAACCGCCAGGTCCGCATGGACGCCGCGATCGGCGTCAGGGGTGACACAGTACGCCCACAGGGCGCTATGGAAGAGGACGTCCAGCACATCGCTGCTCAGGACGCTCTGCTCCCCGCAGTATGGGCACGCTGAACTTCGCGCGTCCGGTGATACGTGGGTCCAGTCACACTTCGGACAATGGGATGCTGGGATCGGAATCCCCCACCAATTCTGTCGGGAGATCATCCAGTCACGGTTGCTCGAAAAGCCACGGACGAACGCTAGGCACGCTCCTTCCCACCAGGGATTCCCCTCGTCCTGGCCCGCGCCCAGGCTATCGAGGAGCCTCCGGTATCGGCCCTCCCAACCCAGATGGTTGAATCGTGTAATCGGTCGGTCAGCAAGCGCAGCGGCGACTGGACGCAGCTGTTCCAGCCGAATGAACCACTGTTTCGTAGCTCTGGGAACAACGACCCCACCGCAAAGGGAGTGGTGAGCCTGGCCATGCAGGTAGGGTTCCCTGTCCAGTAGCGCTCCCGCCTGCTCAAGGAGGTCGATCAGGCGGTCACAGCAGTCTTGATCATCTAGGCCATCGTAGTCCGTGCCCTCAGCAAGTATGGTGCCATCCTCGGCGAAGATGTTCGTGATTGGCGCACCAACGTGGCGGGCGTGCTCAAAGTCATCGGCGTTGTAGGAGGGAAGAACAAGGCTCAGTTCCGTGCCGAGTGCGCGATCGCGCTGCACTTCTCCGACTACAACCGGCACCACCCGACCTATAACGGGAAGCTCTATGGTCTCCGCTCGTGCCGCCGGATGGCCTGCCGGTGCTCGAACGGCGGTGGCGCCCAGGAGCAGTTGGGGGTGCAGGGTTGCCAGCGTGTGGCGACATCCCTCGTCGTCGAAGACAGCCACGCGGTAGGCGGTCCGCGTCAGTTCTCGACGCTCGATCTCTTCATTGGGGATGCACGTTTCGCAGTGCACGCACCAGTTCACTAGGCAAAGATCCCGGTAAACCAGCTCGCGCTTCCACATCTCGATGAAGGCATCCTGCACGAGCCTGCGGCGGCGATGATCAACAGACGACACCGGTTCTGCCCACTGGGCGCTGACGTCGAGTCTTCGCATCTGAAGCAACAGCCTTGCCAGGTGGCGGTCGTGCCACTCAAGCATGTATTCAAGAAAGCGCTCCCGACCCAGATCCTGCCGGCTAACTGGCTCGAGTGCTCTCTCAGCCGCCAGCTGACCCGACAAGCCAGCGTGGTCCACGCCTGGCAGGAACGAGACAGGGCGCCCGATTCCTCGCATGTGTCGGGCGAACACGTCCTGGACTACCAGGTTTAGGGCATGTCCAACGTGAAGTGATCCTGTGATGTTTGGCACGGGCATCGCGATGACATACGTATCAGTATTCGCGTCCGGTATCGCCCCTAGTTCGATCGTTGCTATGGCATGCTCCATAAGTTCCTCTCTCCTACTGCTCGTCCAGCCAACGGATGGCGCGCTTAAACCTCGGTGACCTCACCGGGATGATCGATGAAGTGGTGGCATCCCAGATCACAGAACCGATAGCGCTTTGACTTGATCTGGCCGTCGAGGGCGTAACCTGCCCGGCGCTCCCATTCGCCCAGCTCGAAGCGATCAGTAATCTCCAACTGTCGAAGGCCCTTGACGCTCTGATACCCGTAGAGCCCAAAGTCGAGGAGACGTAGTGGGTGACCGCGTTCGATTGAGAGCGGCTCACCATCAACTTGGTCGACCAGCAGAGTTCGGCGAACGAGGGCGTCGTGCAACGGGATCGTAGATTCGCACAGGCCCCTTTCGGAAGTGCCGATGCTCGTCTGCTTCAAATAGAGGCCGTTCAGCGCTCTGTCCAGGCCCGCCATGATCAACAGGTCGGCAAGCAAGTAGCCCCCCCCAGCGCTCACGGATACTCCAGTTACACACGCACACGTACCGACGGCTCTCCTCGACTCGAGGTAGCAGTCGCAGGTGGTCGCGGCTGAACGACACTGGGGCCGGCAGGCCGAGACCAACTACTTCGAGCTGCCACGGGTCCACATCAACCCCATAGGGCGGACCGTCTTGGTAGTACCGCAGGGAGGATGGTTTTCGTACTTTTGGGTTGACCTCGACCACTAGCTAGCGCGCCCCGAGCCGGACGCAGCGAAACCCGATCAGGTTGTCGCGCAGACCTGGGTGATAGCTGTCCCGAGCCGAGCACCGCAGGTAGTCCTCGTCGTGGAGGCCGCTGCCTCCCCGAACGACGTGATCGTCGCGTTCGTCTGTAAAGTACAACGGATCCTTGCCCGCGACCTGGTAGGTGGTGGTGTAGTTGTCGAGACACCAGTCGGCAAAGTTGCCGGCAAGATCCCGACAGCCGCACGCGGAAGCATTGCGCGGCGCGGCGTCCGGTCGAGTCGGTCGACGATCGACTGGCTCGGCGTTGGGGGCGTAGTTGGCGAGAGACAGGTCCGGCAGATCGCGGCCCCACGGATAGGTGTTGGCGGCCGGACCACGCCAAGCGTACTCCCACTGGGCCTCTGTGGGAAGGGTCTTGCCGATCCAGCGAGCGAAGGCTAGTGCCTCCCACCAGCTCACTCCGGTGACTGGCATGTCGTCGACACCCCAGATCGGGTCATG
>JBOGGT010000102.1:0-2619 GCA_050744225.1 Acidimicrobiales bacterium
TAGTTTCCCCACCCCCCCCGACCCAGAGCCCGGAGCCGTTACTCCCAGCGAAAGGTGAGCGAAGCGGCGACCGGGGCCGCCAGCGCCCACCCTCCCAGCACGATCCACGACTCGGCCGGGATGCCTCCACCAGTGCCCAGGCTGTGCAGAAGCGCCCCGGCGAGGGCAGCGGCCGGGAGCGCGTCGGCAACGGCGCGCAACCCGCCCGGCAAGACCGAGAGCGAAAAGACCATCCCGCCCAGGAGCAGCAAGATGACGTAGAGCCCGTTCGCCAGACCCAAAATAAGCTCAGCCCTCAACGTCCCGGCCATCAACAGACCAAGCCCGGTGAACGCCACAGTCCCCAACAAAAAGGCCCCCGCGGCCGCCGCCGGGTCACCTCTGGGGTGCCACCCGAGCGCCAGGGCGACGCCGCAGATGACCAGCACTTGGACTACCTCGACCGCCAGTACCGAGCACGTCTTGGCCGCAACCAGAGCGGGCCGTCCGAGCGGAGTGCTCCCCAGCCGCTTGAGCACGCCGTAGCTGCGCTCGAATCCGGTGGCGATGGACAGTGCGACCATACCAGTGGACATGACCGCCAGCGCCAGGATGCCCGGCGCTACAAACTGGATCCGGCGGATGTCACCGACCGGAGTGATGGGGGCCAGGGTGAACGCCACCAGCAAGATCAGCGGGAGCCCCAGACTCACCAGGAGGTTCTCTCCCTGGGACAGCGTGAGGAGCACCTCGGCTCGTGCCTGAGCGAGAAATGGCCTCACCGGGGCGCAGGTCCGGCAGGTCCGGCAGGTCCGGCAGGTCCGGCTGGCGTGTCGGCTGGCCCGGCGGCGGCTGGCTCGGCTGGCCCGGCGGCGGCTGGTCCGGTCAGGCGGAGGAAGACGTCCTCCAGGCTTTGGCGGCCCGCCCGCAGGTCAGCCAGGGCCAGGTTGCGCTCAGCCAGCCACACAGCCAGCCGGGCGACGGCGTCGGGGGTGGGCGCCACCTCGACCCGGTACTCGCCAGGACGCTCCTCGACCACGACTCCAGACATCGCCAAGGCGAGCTCCTCTACCGCCAGCCCGGCCGGCGCCCCGAAGCGGATGGCCCCGGCGACCACATCGGCCCCGGACATCAGCTCGGCAGGGGTGCCCGAAGCCACCACCCGGCCGTGGTCGACGATCACCACCTGATCCGCCAGGCGCTGGGCCTCATCCAACTCATGCGTGCTCAGCAACACGCATACCCCTTCGTCGCGCAGCTCGCGGATCACTTCCCTGATCCGCAGGCGCCCCTCCGGGTCCACCCCGGCGGTCGGCTCGTCCAAAAAGGCCACCTGCGGCCGCCCGACCAGCGCCAACGCCAGGGCCAGTCGCCGCTGTTCCCCGCCCGAGAGTCGCCTGAACGGGACACGGGCCACCTCGCAAAGCCCCATTCGCTCCAGCAACTCCTCCGGGTCCAGTGCGTTGCGGTAATAAGACGCATATAGCTTCAGGGCGCGCCGTGCGTCCAGGCGGGGATAGGGTCCGCCCTGCTGGAGCATCACCCCGATCAGGGGCGTCAGCCCCCGGTGGTCGGCCACCGGGTCCAGACCGAGGACCCGCACCCGGCCGCCCGCCGGTCTCCGGTAACCCTCGAGGGCCTCGACGGTGGATGTCTTGCCGGCTCCATTCGGTCCCAGGAGCGCCACCACCTGCCCGGCCTCGGCCCGCAACGAGATCCCGTCGACCGCCACCCGCGACCCGTAGCGCACCACCAGGTCATCGAGCTCGATGGCAGCCACGACCGCCCAGGCTACCGGAAGCACCCGGGCAAGCAAGGTCCGATCGAACTTGGCGTGATGAAGTCGGTTTTTGTGACGTTATCACGCCAAGTTCTGCCGGCAAGGCCCGGAAGCCGGCACTGACCCGCGAGTTCGGCGAAAAGCCCCTCAGCCCGGGGCGGCGTTCCGCGGCTCCACCCGGTCGAATCCGCAGAAAGGGCGCAGGACCGGGGGCACCACCAGCGCGCCGTCCTCCTGCCAGTGCTCGAACATGAACACCAGGGTGCGCCCCACCGCGCAGGCGGTCCCGTTCAGCGTGTGAACCAACCGAGTCCCCGAACCCGGAGCCGACCCCCGGAACCGGGTCCGCGCCCGCCGGGCGGCGAAGTCCGTGTAGTTGGAACACGAGGTCGCCTCCCGGTAGCGGCCCTCGGAAGGTAGCCATACTTCCAGGTCGTACTTGCGCGACGCGGGTGGGGCGAGGTCCCCGGCGGCCATGGCCACAACCCGGTACGGCAGGCCCAAGTCGGTGAGTATCGACTCCTCCAGCGCCAGCAGTGCCTCGTGCTCGGACTCGGAGCGCTCGGGATGGGCGAAGCAGAACATCTCGACCTTGTCGAACTGGTGCACCCGGAACAGGCCCTTGGTGTCCTTGCCGTAGGTGCCCGCCTCCCGGCGGAAGCAGGTCGAAAAGCCCCCGTAGCGCGCCGGCAGGTCCCCCTCCGCCAGGATCTCGTCAAAATGCAGCCCGGCGAGAGGCACCTCGGCGGTCCCCACCAGGAACAGCTCCGCTTCCCCGCCGGACCCGCCGGACCCCTCGGCCCCGCCAGCGCCGGACCCACCGGCACCGGACCCGCCAGCGCCGGCACCGGACCCGCCCG
>JBOGGT010000103.1:0-25028 GCA_050744225.1 Acidimicrobiales bacterium
GCGCCAGCGGCCGCGATCGCGATCGAGAGCGGGTGCCCGTCCACCGCTGCGGCGCACAGGACCGACACCGGGCCGGCGGCGGACAGTGCAACCGCCACCTCAAGGTCGAACGCCAGGCCCGCACCCATGCCGGCTACTCCCACAAAGGCGAGGGCAATCCCCCCGAGCACGACCTGGGCGCCGCCCGCCACGCCCATCACCAAGATCGCCCCGCCGGCCGCGAGGCGGTTCCCCCGGGACCTGGCGGCGAGCCAGCCCAGCCATCCCGAGGCCGACACCGCAAGGAGCACCAGCGCCAGGAGGTGCCTGCCACCCAGGCCGGGGTGGGACTCCGTAGACACCCCGAAGACCAGGGCCGCCAGGCCGACCAGGCGGGTCAGGGTCCTGAGGCCCGGCTCCGGGCGCGCCGGGTGGGGGATCGGCCGTTCGGGGCGACTCAGCCGCTGACGGGATGGGACGATCCTCTCCCGTCCGGCCTGGTTGGACAAGCTCTCAGTATCGGCGGTCACGCACACCCATGATGGCCCCGGTCGCCTGGCTCTGCCAGCCGCTCAGCCAGCCGCCCTGCCGCGCGCTCTGCCGTCCGGCGGCACCCCCTCGCCTGAACCCGTATGCGCGAACTGCCAGCACGGCGCTGCGACCGATGACCTCGGCCAGGGCCATGAGGATGAGTGCCGCTGCCCAGGCGGCGATGCTGATCCCGTTCGCTGCACTGAAGTGGCCGATCGCCGGGCCGCCACCGTTGGTCGCGTAGAGCTGGAAGGCGAGGCGTGCGCCGACCCCGAGGATCCACAGGGTAGCCGCCGCAGCGCCCGCCTTGGCGAAGGGGACCCCGTCCGGGCCAGGACGCACGGAGGTGAGCAGGGCGCACCCCAGGCCCAGGGAGAGGCCGACACCCGTGCCGAGCATCACGAGCACCAGGTTGTTGCCCGAGGTGGGGATCCCGTGCAGGTAGGTGACCGCCGCCCAGGTGACCAGGCCCAGCGGCCACAACAGGTTGAACAGGGTGAGGCGGCGGCCGTGGATCTGGCGGAACACCAGGGCGAGGAGTGCCCCGCTTATGAGGTAGTCGGTGATTGTCATGGCCCAAGTGTCTCCCCGCCGGCCCGATCTGTCGTCAACCCACGGGTTGGTCCGCGGGTTGACACGGCGGGTCGACGCGCAGGGTTTATCGCGGCGGGTCGAGCTTCCCCGATGGACGCTAAGGTCCGCGAGGGTGGGCGACCGGGGCGAGGACTACCAGGCCCGGGTGGACCAGATCGTGGCCAGCGGGGCCTCGATGCACGGCGAGGCGGACCTGGTGGCGTCACTGAGCCCGGCCCGGGTGCTGGACGCCGGCTGCGGGACCGGCAGGGTGGGCCTCGAGCTCGCAAGGCGCGGCATCGAGGTGGTCGGGGTGGACGCGGACCCCGAGATGCTCGGCGTGGCCCGCCGCCTGGCGCCCGAGCTCGACTGGCGCCTGGGCGACCTGTCGAGCACTGCCCTGCCCGCCGCGGTCTTCGACGTGATCGTGATGGCCGGCAACGTGATGATCTTCCTCCAGGCGGGGACAGAAGCGGCGGTGCTCTCCAACCTGGCCCCCGCCCTGGCGCCGGGGGGTAGCCTGGTCGCCGGCTTCCAGCTCGGACGCCGTGGGTGGGGGGTGGTGGACTACGACGCCTGGGCGACCGGCGCCGGGCTGGTCCTGGCCGAGCGCTGGGCGAGCTGGGACCGCGAGCCCTGGCGGGAAGGAGCCGATTATTCGGTGTCGGTCCACCGCAGGGACAGCGGGGCGTCGGGCTCTCCCGGCCGGTGAAGCACCCCGGCGACGGCTCGGCGGACCGGCTCGGTGCACACCAGGGCCCCGGAGTCCTCCCTGTAGGCCAGCTCGAGCTCGCCGTCGTAGACCACCGATCGCGCCGCGGGCTCACCGGGCACGCTCCAACAGTGCATCGTCCATTCCCCTTTTGGAATTTCCTCGGTGCCGCCGCCGACCACCCTCCCCATCGGTACCACCGCGCCCGCGCGCACGAATAGCGGTAGCCGTTCCAGCGGGACCGCGACCTGGAGGGCGGTGGGTCCCTGGTGCGCCTCGCCGGTCCAGTAGTCGAACCACCAGCCCGGCGGCAGTACGACCCGCACGCTCACCGGCTCAGGGGACTCGTCGAGGACCGGAACCACCAGCAGGTCCGAGCCGAGCAGGTACTGCGAATCCAGGTGCCACATCGCAGGGTCGTCGGGGTACTCCAGGCACATCGGGCGCATGACCGGCCACCCGAAGCGCGCGGCGGTGCCCACTGCGCTCATCAGGTAGGGGAGGAGCCGGTAGCGCAACCGGGCGAAGTCGCGCACGATCCGCAGCGCCCGTTCCCCGAAGCGCCAGGGTTCGCGCGGCCCCAGCCCGTGGAATCGGGTCAGTGGGGACAGACACCCCCACTGCGCCCAGCGCACGTACAGCTCCGGGCTGGGGCCGGACCCGTAGAAGCCGCCGATGTCGTGCCCCCACAGGCCCGGTGCGCTGAGCGACCAGGACAGCCCCGCGCGCAGGGTGGCCGCCATGCCCGCGACGCTGGACTCCGGGTCGCCGCCCCACTGTCCCGGGTAGCGCTGGGACCCGGCCCACCCGCTGCGTCCCCACACCAGCCCGCCGGCCTGCGGTCGGTGCTCGGAGATCGCCTCGGCGACGGTGCGGTTGTACCACAGCGGGTACAGGTTCCTCCAGGCCCTGCCGGAGCGGCCGTCGGACATCACTGCGTCGTCGGGGAGGCCCTCCCCGAAGTCGGTGGTGAAGGCCGCCACCCCGAGGCCCAGCAGGGGGGCGTGCAGGCCCTTCCACCACTGGCGCGCCGCGGGGTTGGAGAAGTCCACCAGGGCGCGCGGTCGGCCGTCCCTGGAGAAGACCCGCGCGGCCGCCAGGCCGCCAGTGGCGTCTCGGACCAGAAGTCCCAGCTCTGATGCCTCCGCGTGCAGTGGGGAAGTCGGGTCGAGGTAGGGCAGCTCCCACAACGACAGGTGCAGGCCGCTGTCAGCGAGGCTGGCGACCAGCTCTGCGGGATCGCCGAACTTCGCCTGGCTCCACACGAAATCGCAGTTCAGCAGGTCCCGCTCCAGCCAGTCGGGGTCCAGGTGGACCACGTCGCAGGGGAACTGGTGGGAGCGCATCCCCACCACGGCCTCTTCCAACTCGGACCGGTCCCGGTAGCGGCAGCGCGACATCCATACCCCCAGCGCCCAGCGGGGCGGGGTTGGGCAGCGGCCGGTCAGTGCCGTCATGGCGGTGAGGCGCGCCTTGGGGGTGGGCGCGGCGAAGACGAACAGGTCGAGGCGCTCCTCCTCGGCCTTCAGGCTGGCCACCGAGGGGTAGGCCGCGCCGACGTCGGCGGTCACCGGGCCGGGGGAGTTGAGGAGGCAGCTGTACCCCGCGCTGGAGTGGAACACCGGAGCAGCCTTGTAGGTCCCGCCGGCGCCAGCCCCCAGCGCGTCCGTGGCCACCAGCTCCATGCGGTCACCGTTGCGCACCACCGGGCCGAACTGCTCGCCAAAGCCAACCACCGATTCGCCCGGAGCCAGCTCGAAGGAGCACCAGGCCCGCCCGTCCCCGAAGGCGAGCGCAGGGGCGAGGGGAAACCCCGCCACCTGGCGCCGCTCGCCACCGCTGCGGGCCAGGACCTTTTCCTCCCGCCCGGCCAGCGACCAGGAAAACGGGTTCCGAGCCACCACCAGGCTCAGCCAAGAGGTGGTGAGGGTCACCGATTCGCCACTCACCGCCACCTCGAAGCCTGCCCCGACTTTACTGCCCGCACCGCCTGCCCCGCCGGCCAGCTCGGCCCCGCCCGCCATGCCAGCCCTGCCGGCGGGCAGCAGGATCCCGTCATCGGCTCCATCAGCCGCGGGATCCCACTCTCTGCCGGGGCACAAGGTGATGCGCACGGTGGCCGACCCGGCAAGGCGCAGGCGCAGGATTGCCGGCCTGGTCTCGGGCGCCATCCCCCCGCCAAAGCTCGGGGCGTTTGGGAGTCGGGCCTCCAGGCCCTGCGTGACCGGGTCCTCCAGGGTCAGCAGCCCAGGGAGCGGCTCCAGCGGCCAGTAGCGGACCGCGAGCACCTCGAGGTCCACCACACCGGCCTCCTGGCGGACGGCCTCCACCGAACGGACCATGAAGCGCCCCAGCACTCCCGCGTCTGTTGTCATGTGCCTATTGGATCACGGATCCGTGCACTATCCTTCACAGCGGTTCCGACGGAGAGGATTGGAAGCTTGGCGAACGGCGTGACGAAGGGCCCGGCAGAACCCAGGCGCCGGCTCAAGGTCCTCGCCCTGAGCCTGGTCGCCCTTCTGCTGGCAATTCTCGCCTTGGGCCTCTCTGTCTTCGGGGCCACTCGCAGCTGGGCAGGCACCGCCTCCGCTAACACCGCCTCCGCGATCACCGCCTCGTGCGCCTCAGTCGTAGCCAAGCCGGGGTGGGTGGGCACCTGGAGTGCCAGCCAGATCCCAGCCAATGCAACGGATGCCCTATCGGAGCGGGGCTTCCACAACCAGACCCTCCGGGAGGTGGTGCACGTGAGTCTCGGAGGGACCAGGCTGCGGATCCGCCTGTCAAACCAGTACGGCAAGAGCCCGCTTATCGTCGACGATGTCCACGTCGGCCTCAGCCGGCCGGATGGTGCGGTGAAGGAGCCGAGCAGCCGGTTGGTCACATTTTCCGGGGCGAGCTTCGATGTCATCAACCCGGGACAGGCCGCCAACAGCGACCCGGTTGACCTCGCGATCGGTAACCTGGCCAACCTTGCGGTCAGCATCTACCTGCCCGGCCTGACCGGCCCGACCACGTGGGATTCGGGCGCGAACACAACCAGCTACACATCTCGGCCGGGGAACTTCGCTGGCACTTCCAGCAGCTCTGGATACACCTCCCCGATCACCGCGTGGTACTACCTCTCGGGCGTCGACGTGTACTCCCCGAATCAGATCGGCGCGGTCGTGGCCCTGGGGGACTCGATCACCAGCGGGTACAACTCCAAGCTCGATGCGAATGCCACCTGGCCGGATTACCTGGCTGCCCGGATTGACGCGGTCGAGCCGCCGGGTCAACGAGCCGCAGTGCTCAATGCCGGGCTCGACGCCAACCAGCTCCTCAACGGCACCCACCTCGGAGCCAGCGCGGAGGACAGGTTCGGCACCGATGTGGGGTCGGTGACCGGGATTAGGACGGTCATCCTGGCCGAGGGGACCAACGACCTGCGCCTCGACCAGGGCCCGCACGCCAGCTCCCCGCTCACCGCAGCCGAGCTGATCCGCGGGATGCGGGACGTGGTGGCCCAGGCACACGCCCACGGCCTGCGAATCATCGGCACTACCATCCTGCCCTTCCAGGGCGACAGCCCCGACTACACCCCTGCGGCTGAAGCCACACGTGAGGCGGTCAACCACTGGATCCGGACCAGCGGTGCCTTCAACGGGGTGATCGACTTCGACCAGGCGCTGCGTGACCCGGCCGATCTGGCGAGGATCCGGTCTGCCTACGGAGGCCCGCTGCACCCGAACGACGCGGGGTACGCCGCCATGGCCAGAGCGGTGAACCTGGCGCTTCTCTGCCCGTGAAGGGCCTGTTGGGGACCTGGGGTACCAGTTGGGTCCTCACCTATACCTATGACCCCGCCGGCACTTACAGGCGCAACATGAGCTAACTTCTGTAACACCAACCACAGGAGTAACAGGATCATGCAACGCAGCCGTCACCGGCCCCACCGGATCAGCGCCGTGAGCGCACTGGAGGTCCTCGACTCACGGGGGAACCCGACAGTCGAGGTCGAAGTCACCCTGGACGGCGGAACCAAGGGCCGCGCCCTTGTCCCTTCGGGCGCGTCCACCGGCGCATTCGAGGCGGTGGAGCGCCGCGACGGAGGCGAGCGCTATTCCGGCAAGGGAGTAGCCGGGGCGGTGGACTCGGTTAACACCGAGATCGCCGCGGCGGTGATCGGCATGGACCCCCTGGACCAGCGCAGCCTGGATGCCGCCCTCATCGAGCTCGACGGGACCGAGAACAAGGCCCGCCTGGGGGCCAACGCCATCCTGGGCGTGTCGCTGGGGGCGGCCCGGGCTGCGGCCGCAGAGGTGGGCCTTCCTCTCTACCGATACCTGGGCGGTCCCAATGCGCACCTGCTGCCCACCCCGATGATGAACGTGCTGAACGGTGGGGCACACGCGGACAACAACGTGGACCTGCAGGAATTCATGATCGTCCCCATCGGCGCGGCCTCGTTCTCCGAGGCCCTGCGCTGGGGGTCCGAGACCTACCACGCCCTCCGAGCCGTGCTGCAGCGCGACGGCCTGTCGACCGCGGTGGGTGACGAGGGTGGCTTCGCCCCCAACCTGGCCAGCAACGAGGACGCCATAAGGATCCTGCTGATCGCCATAGAGGCAGCCGGTCGAATCCCGGGCGAGGAGATCGCCATCGCCCTGGACCCTGCGGCAACCGAGCTGTGGCGGGACGGGGCCTACCTCCTCGCGGGGGAGGGGCGCCGGCTCACCTCGGATGAGATGGTGGCCTGGTGGGCGCACCTGTGTGCGACCTACCCCATCGTCTCGATCGAGGACGGCATGGCCGAGGAGGACTGGGACGGCTGGGTCAGCCTCACCGCCGAGCTGGGGGAGGCGGTCCAGCTGGTCGGGGACGATGTCTTCGTCACCAACACCATCCGGCTGGAACGGGGGATCGCCCTCGGGGCGGCCAACGCGATCTTGGTTAAGCCCAACCAGATCGGCACGCTCACCGAGACCCTCGACACCATGGAGATGGCCAACCGGGCCGGTTACGCCACCGTGGTGTCGCACCGCAGCGGCGAGACCGAGGACACCACCATCGCTGACCTGGCGGTAGCCACCAACGCTGGCCAGATCAAGACCGGCGCCCTGGCGCGCTCCGACCGGGTGGCCAAGTACAACCAGCTCCTGCGCATCGAGGCGGCGCTGGGCGAGGCTGCCGCATACCAGGGTGGCTCGGCGCTGGCGCCGCGCGGGCGAGGCAGCGCACGGTGAGCGCGCTGGCGCCGCGCGGGCGCGGCCGATGACCAGGCGGGGCCGGTGGGTGCTGGCCGGGTTCATGGTGGCGCTGCTGGGAGCGTTCGTGCTGCTGTTCCCCACCGGGACCTGGCTTCACCAGCGCTCGGAGCTGGCCGGCACCTCTCGCCAGCTATCCAAGCTCAAGGCCCAGAACGCCTCGTTGGCCACTCAGGCCAAGGCCCTCAAGACCAAGGCCGATATCGCCTACCTGGCTCACAAGGACTACGGGCTGGTCGCACCGGGCCAGGAGGAGTACGTGATCCTGCCGACCACGACGACCACCGCAACCACGACGACCACGACCACCATCACGACCACGCACTGAGCGGGGGTGGGCGCGGGGCGGGGGGAGCGCCGGCTCAATTATTCAAAAGCAGTTATCCTGGAGCACTAGATGAGCATCCTGGGCACTCGGGTCCTGCGCACAGAGGACCCGAAATTTCTCACCACCGGCGGCACCTACGTAGAGGACCTGGTGCTTCCGGGCGCGGGATCGGTGGTGTACGTGCGTTCGACGATGGCCCACGCGCTCCTGACCAGGGTTGATATCTCGGCGGCCCTGGGCGCACCGGGGGTGTGGGACGTGATCACGGTGGGCGACGTGGAGCTCGCGCCGCTGCCCCCCGAGGTCCCTGGCCTGCACCCGGCCATGGTCCGGCCCTGGCTGGCAGACGGGGTGGTGCGGTTCGTGGGCGAGCCGATCTGCGCGGTGGTCGCCGAGACCCGCGCCCAGGCGGTCGACGCAGCGGAGCTGGTGGAGGTGGATTACTCGCCCCTGCCGGCGGTGGTCTCCCCCGAAGATTCGCTGGCGGGGGAGGTGCTGTTGTGGCCGGACGGGGAGACCAACCGGGCCTGGGTCGCGGGACCCGACGCCGTGGGGGGGAGCCTGGAGGACTGCGAGGTAGTGGTGCGCCAGCGAGTCCTCAACCAGCGGGTGGCCCCGTGCCCCCTGGAGGTCCAGGCCTGCGCTGCGGCCTGGTCGTCGGATGGCTCAGGGGTCACCTTCTGGATGTCCACCCAGTCCGCCCACCTGATCCGCGACGCCCTGGCCAAGGCGCTGGGGCTGGAGCGCTCCGCGGTGCGGGTGATCGCCCCCGACGTCGGCGGCGGTTTCGGGGCCAAGGCCTCCCCCTGGCCCGAGGCCCTGCTGGTGGCCTGGCTGGCCCGGCGGGTGGGAAGGCCGCTGCACTGGGTGGAGACCCGCTCGGAGTCCATGGTCGCCCTCGGCCACGGCCGGGGCCAGGTCCAGGACATCGAGATCGCCGGGACCCGCGCCGGACGGGTCCAGGGTTACCGCCTGTCGGTGCTCGCGGACGCGGGCGCCTATCCCGGGATCGGGGCTTTCCTTCCCGCCCTGACCAAGGTCATGCTGAGCGGGGTCTACGACATCGAGCGCGTCGGCTTCGAGGCGGTCTCGGTGGTGACCAACACCACCCCGGTGACCGCTTACCGGGGAGCCGGACGCCCGGAGGCCGCCGCGGCAATCGAGCGGGCGATGGACTGCTTCGCCGCCGAGATCGGGATGGACCCGGTTGAGCTGCGCCGGCGCAACCTGATCCCGTCAGATGCGTTTCCCTTCCGCACCCCGACCGGGACGGTGTATGACAGCGGGGACTACCAGCGGGCGCTGGACCTGGTTTGCGAGGCGGCAGATTATTCGGGGTTGCGGGCGGAACAGAGCCGGCGCCGCGAGGCCGGTGGTCCCCTGGCCATGGGCATCGGGGTCTCGGTCTACGTCGAGATCACCAACGGCCTGCCGGACGGGGAGCTGGGCACCGTCGAGGTACTCGCCTCGGGCAGCGTGCGGGTGTGCACCGGCACCTCCCCTCACGGCCAGGGGCACCACACCGCGTGGGCCATGCTGGTGGCGGACACCCTGGGAGTGTCGGTATCCGACGTCGAGGTGCGCCACGGCGACACTGCGGAGGTGGCCCGGGGGGTGGGGACCTTCGCCTCCCGCTCGCTGCAGACCGGGGGAGTGGCCGTTCGCCAGGCAGCGTCCGCAGTTGTGGAGCGCGGCCGGCGCCTAGCTGCTCAGCTCCTGGAGGCGGATGCGGCGGACG
The DNA here is from genome assembly GCA_050744225.1 of Acidimicrobiales bacterium. Classification (GTDB taxonomy): domain Bacteria; phylum Actinomycetota; class Acidimicrobiia; order Acidimicrobiales; family JAJPHD01; genus JAVKSL01. The sequence continues at coordinate 9,105 of JBOGGT010000103.1, forward strand.
TCGTGCTGGAAGAGGGCCGATTTTACGTCGCCGGCTCGCCGGGAGCGCCCGGCCCGCCACTCACCTGGGCCAGGCTGGCCGAGGTTGCAACTTCTCAGGGGGGGATGGCTGGAGCCGACGGGTCGGGGGCCGCTGACGGGCCTGAAGACCGGTCCGGGGCCGCTGACGGGTCCGGGCCTCGCGATGGGTCGGGGCCGGCGGTGGCGGTTGGCGGGGGCACGACCTTGGTGAGCCTTCCCGCGGGACGATTGGCCGCCGAGGTGGACTACACCCCGCCTGGGGCCACGTTTCCCTTCGGAGCGCACCTGGTGGTGGTCGAGGTGGACACCGAGACCGGCAAGGTGTGGGTGCGCCGGATCGTGGCCGTCGACGACGCCGGACGCATCGTCGCGCCGGTGCTGGCCGAGGGGCAGGTCCACGGGGGCATCGCCCAAGGTGTAGCCCAGGCAATGATGGAGGAGGTGCGCTACGACCCCGACGGCAACCCGTTGACCGCCAACCTGGCCGACTACTGCTTCGCCTCCGCTGCCGAGCTGCCCAGCTTCGAGCTGATCCACATGGAGACCCCGACCCCGCTAAACGAGCTCGGAGCCAAGGGAATCGGCGAATCCGGGAGCATCGGCTCCACCCCCGCGGTGCAAAACGCGGTGGTGGACGCGCTGGCGCACCTCGGTGTCCGCCACGTCGACATGCCCACCACCCCGGAGAGGATCTGGCGGGCGCTGGGGGCTGGCCGCTCCGGACAGGAGGTCGGGTCTTGAGTCCCGAGTCTCCCGCCAGGGCGCCAGCCTGGGCCCTGGCCGCCAACCCCGAGGAGCTGCGGGAAGCGCTGGGGGCGCATGGCTACCTTGCTGATGCGGGGCTGTCGACGGCGGTCTACCTGGCAATAGTGCTCCGCAGGCCGTTGCTGCTGGAGGGAGAGGCGGGTGTGGGCAAGACCGAGGTGGCCAAGGCCCTGTCTCGTTGGACCGGAGGCCACCTGGTCAGGCTCCAGTGCTACGAGGGCATCGACGTCTCCCAGGCGGTCTACGAATGGGACTACTCCCGCCAGCTCCTGCACCTGCGTGCTGCGGAGGCCCGCGGAGCGGTCAACGGGGCGGGGTTCGGCACCGAAGTCGAGGACGAGCTGTATTCCGAGCGCTTCTTGGTGCGCCGGCCTCTCCTGGCGGCTATCGCACCCTCACCAGCGCCAGCACCCGGCTCGGTTCCGGCTGTCCTGCTGATCGACGAGGTTGACCGCGCCGACGACGAGTTCGAGGCCTTCCTTCTGGAGATCCTCTCTGATTACTCGGTCACCGTGCCCGAGCTCGGCACCTTCACCACCAGCGATCCGCCGTTGGTGGTGATCACCTCGAACCGGACCCGTGACGTGCACGACGCCCTCAAACGCCGCTGCTTGTACCACTGGGTTGAGCACCCCGACTTCAACCGGGAGGTGGCCATTGTGGCGATGCGCGCCCCCGGAGTTAGCCAAGCCCTCGCCCGGCAGGTCGCCGCCGCGGTCGCTGAGCTGCGCAAGCTGGGCCTCTACAAACCCCCCGGGGTCGCGGAGACCATCGTGTGGGCTGAGGCTCTGGCTGCCCTGGGGACCTGCGAGCTTGACGAGGCCCGGGTCGAAGCCACCTTGGGAACCGTGCTCAAATACCGGGAGGACGCCGAGCGGGTCCGCTCCGCGGGAATCGCCGACCTGGCCCGATCCGCAGTCCTGCGCGGGGGCGGTCGTTGAGCGGACCGGGAAACCTTTCGGTCGCCTTCGCCCGGGTGCTCCGGCTGGCAGGGATGGTTGTCCCGGTGGGCGCAGTGCTCAATTATTCCCAAGCCCTGGGCGTGCTCGGGTTGGGCAGCCGGGTGTCGGTATACTGGGCCGGCAGGGCGACCCTGGTGAATCGGCCCGAGGACATCGCCACCTACGACCGGGCATTTGCAGCTTTTTGGCTGGCCCGCGCACCGGGTGGTGGCGCCGAGCCCGCGGTCATCCCGGTCACTGTCTTGCTGGACGAGGAGGGCGAAAGCCCGGCAGAGGACCAACCCGAGTTGGAGGAGGCCACCGGAGTGACCCTCCGCCTGCGCTACAGCGCGGCCGAGGTGCTACGAGCCAAGGACTTTGCCACCTGCACCGCGGCTGAGCTCGCCGAGGCCTACCGGATGATGGCAAACCTGCGCCTGCGGGCCTCCCGCCGTCCTTCACGGCGCAGGGTGGCGACCAGGCGCCGGGGTAACCGGCCGGACCTGCGCAGGACGGTGCGCCACGCCATCCGAGCCGGGGGCGAGCCGGTTCGCCGGGCCTGGACCGAGCCGGGGGAGCGGCCGCGCCGGGTTGTCCTGCTGTGCGACGTGAGCGGCTCGATGGAGCCGTACGCTCGGGCACTGGTGCGGTTCTGCCACGTGGCCGTCGCCGGGGGCACCAGGGTCGAGGCCTTCACCCTGGGGACCCGGCTCACCCGGGTGACCCGTGAGCTGTCCCAGCACGATCCGGACCTGGCCCTTGACCGGGCCGCCCGCCGGGTGGGGGACTGGTCGGGGGGCACCAGGCTGGGGGAGGGAGTCGGTACCTTCAACGACACCTGGGGCGTCAGGGGCATGGCCCGTGGGGCCATCGTGGTCATCTTGTCGGACGGCTGGGATCGGGGCGACCCGCTGGCGCTGGCCACTGAGATGGCACGCCTGCACCGGGTGGCACACCGCGTCGTGTGGGTCAACCCCCTCAAGGCGAGCCCCGGGTACGCACCCCTGGCCCGGGGAATGGCGGCGGCGCTGCCCTACGTTGATGACTTGGTGGAGGGTCATTCTCTGGGGTCGCTGGAGAGCCTTGCAGAGGTGATCGAGCGATGAAAGAGGTAGTCCCGGCGATAGATCGCTGGCTGGCCGCCGGGCGCCGGGTCGCGGTTGCCCGGGTGGTCGGCGTCGAGGGCTCCGGGCCCCGGGACCCCGGCGCCACCATGGCGGTGAGCGAGGACGGAGAGGTGGCCGGTTCGGTCTCGGGCGGCTGCGTCGAGGGGGCGGTGGTGACCGAGGCGCTAGATGCCCTGGCCAGCGGGGGAGGCGCCCGGCTGGTGAGCTTTGGCTACTCCGACGACCAGGCCTTCGCGGTGGGCCTGACCTGCGGGGGCACCATCCGCGTGCTGGTGGACCCGGTGGTGCCCCCGGTCTATGCGAGCCTGCGTGCCGCTCTTCGGGCCAACGAGCCGGTCGCCCTGGCGACAGTCTGCGAGAGCCTGGCAGGTCCGAGCCCGGCGGGCTCCCTGCCGATCCTGGGCGCCACCATGCTGATCCAGGAAGGCAGCCCTGTCGAGGGTACCCTCGGGGATCCCGACCTGGACCGGGTGGTGGAGCGCGACGCTGGCGGAGCCCTCGCCGCTGGGCTCTCCAGCACCCGCCACTATGGCCGCCACGGCGAGGCTCGCAGCGATGAAGTCTCGGTCTTCGTAGAGGTCTTCGCCCCCCCGCCGAACCTGGTGATCTTCGGAGCGGTGGATTTCACCGCCGCTCTCGCCAGCGTGGGCAAGTGCCTCGGATACCACGTCACCGTCTGCGACGCTCGCCCAGTCTTTGCTACCCCGGCTCGATTTCCCATGGCTGACGAGGTGGCGGTGGACTGGCCGGACCGTCACCTGGCCAAGGTGGGTGCTGGGCTCGGTCCGAGAGATGCGGTGTGCGTCCTCACCCACGACCCCAAGTTCGACGTGCCCGCCATAGTCGCCGCCCTGGGCACCAAGGTGGGTTACGTGGGTGCCATGGGTTCCCGGCGCACCCACTCAGATCGGGTTGAGCGCCTTCGCGAGGCCGGGGTGGACAACGAAGACCTCGCCCGGCTGCGCGCCCCGATCGGCCTGGACATCGGATCACGGACACCCGAGGAGACCGCGGTCTCGATAGTCGCCGAGATCATTGCTTGTCGCACCGGCCGCGTTGTACCAGCGCTGCGCGACGCTCAAGGCCCGATCCACGCAGCTTGATCGGTCCCGTTCCCGCCTCGGCTAGGTTGGGCCACGGTTCCAACTGTCAAGTGCTCGGCGCAAATTCCTTGCCGGGTTGGCCCGTGTGGCGCTGGGCTACTGATCGAGCGGTTGGCCCGGATTCCCAAGCGATGTCCTCGTCGTAGATGGCGTGGTGGCCAAGACAGCCGTGCAAGATGCCCACCAGTCGGTTGCCAGTGCCCGAAGCGCTGCGTGATGGGTGCCGCCAGCGGGAACTGAGGAGCGCTACCCGTCCCCCAGGCGGGTAGCACTCCTCAGTTCGGCTGCGAGGCGGCCATTTCGGGCGTATTGGGCAGCCACGACGTGCTTGGTGCCCGATGCCGGGGTTATGGGCACGCACCCGGCGAATGACCACCACGGCAGTCACGAACAGGCCCCGGCCGGTCTCCAGACGTGCAAGACGCCTGCGCATTGGCCATAATAAAGCCTATGGGTACACACGGCGAGGATCCGGGTGCGGCGCTGCGAGTATCGGACTCTGAGCGCGAAGCGGTGGCGAACGCGCTGCGGGAACACTGTGGCGAGGGCCGATTAAGTTTGGATGAGCTGTCCGAACGTCTCGAGGCCACCTTCGCTGCGCGAACCCGCGAGGAGCTGGATCGTGTGCTGCTCGACTTGCCGAAAAGCACCTCGGTGGCGGGGATCGCCATCGGCCGGCCTGCGCAGGGCGCAGGCGGGCTGGTTGGCGGGGCGGGAGGGCCGGCACGGCGGCGCTCGACTGGGTGGACCATCTCGGTGATGAGCGACAACTCCCACCGCGGCCGCTGGCGACCCAAGGCTGTGACCAACGTGATTGCCCTGATGGGGACCTGTGAGCTGGACCTGCGACAGGCGGAGATCGACGGGTCCGAGGTGGTCATCAACGCCTTCAGCCTCATGGGCCACATCGAGGTGGTCGTCCCCGAGGGGATCGAGGTCTCCTTGACCGGGATTCCCATCATGGGCTGCAAGTACCTACAGATCCGCCCGGTCCCGCCAATCCCCGGCGCACCGACGGTCCGCGTCCGTGGATTCATGCTCATGGGCGACCTTATGGTCCGGAGCAGGGCCGGCCATGGCGACTCGGGCGATCATTACTCCGAGGTGGTTCCTGGGCCGAGTGGCCCCGGATGGGAGGGTTCGGCGGTCGGTCGAGGTTTCGGCGGTGCCGACCGCGCCGAGCTGCGCTACGAGCGCCATGCCAGACGTCGGGAGCGTCGCCGGAGGCGATGACAGTTGCCGCAGTATTGCTGGCGGCAGGTGAGGGAAAGCGCTTCGAAGGTCCGATCCACAAGCTGATGAGTCCCTTCCGGGGCCGGCCGCTGGTGAGCTGGGCCATCGAGTCGGCGCTGGGCGCGGGCCTCGACGAGACCATCGTGGTCACCGGGTCGGTCGAGCTGACCGAGCATATCCCACCGGGGGTGACCGTGATCGAGAACAAGTCCTGGGCGAGCGGGCAGGCCAGCTCGCTGAGGGTCGCCCTGGACTGGTGTGGCCGCCAGGGGCACCGCTCGGCGGTGGTCGGCCTGGGGGACCAGCCCTTGGTCGGGACCTCTGCTTGGATAGCCGTGGCCGAGGCGCCGACTGGTCCGATGGTCACTGCCACCTTTGCGGGCAAACGCCGGCCTCCCGTTCGGTTGGACCGCTCGGTGTGGTCGCTGTTGCCCACCGGAGGTGACCAAGGTGCCCGTGTGCTGATGGTCCGGCGGCCTGAGCTGGTATTCGAAGTAGCGTGTGAAGGCAACCCGGTCGATATTGACACCATCGAAGACATGGAGGACGCGAGGACATGGAGCTGACCAACGAGTTCCGAGTTAGCATCCCGGTAGAGGAATGTTGGGGTGTGCTCACCGACGTGGAACGCATAGCTCCGTGCATGCCGGGCGCCGAGTTGCGCGAGGTCGATGGTGAGGAGTACCGCGGGGTGGTCAAGGTGAAGGTCGGTCCGGTGACCGCGCAGTACAAGGGAACAGCCCACTTTGTCGAGAAGGACGACGAGGGGCACCGGGCGATCCTGCGCGCCGAAGGGCGTGAGACCAGGGGCCAGGGCAACGCCAACGCCACCATCACCGCCAGCCTCGAACCTGACGGCGACGAGGCCACACGGGTCTCGGTGGTGACCGATCTGGCGGTCTCGGGCAAGGTGGCCCAGTTCGGCCGGGGGGTGCTTGCCGACGTCTCGGCCAAGCTGCTCACCCAGTTCGTGGACTGCCTGGAGGCAACCATCCTGGGGCGGGGTTCGCCGGCCGAGGGTTCGCCGGCCGAGGGTTCGCCGGCCGAGCAGGACCCTGCACCGGCACCTGTGGCCGTCGAGCAGGACGCACCTCCTGGCCCTGCCAGCTCGGCCGAGCACAACGGCGTCGGTCACCCGGTTGGTCCGTCCAGTACCAACGGGAACACCAACGGTCAGGGCGGCCAGGAGCCGTTCTCGGCTCCTCGCAAGATCACGGCGCGCGCCGCCGAGCCGGTGGACCTGCTAGATGTGGCCGGCGGCTCGGTCGCCAAGAGGCTCATCCCAGCGATGGTCGCCGCGATCCTGCTGGCCTTGGGGGGAGTGCTGGTCCTGCGCAAATGGCGGGGATGAGCACGACCCTCAACGGCCCAACCCAGGACCGCCCAACCCAGGACCGCCCAACCCACGACAGCCCGACGCTTACCGGCGACTCGGCGGCAGTGGCCTTGTTGCTCGGACGGGTGCCGCGCGGGGCTTACGAGGTGGTGCTCAGGGCAGCCGACGGGTCGCCCGTGGTACTCAGGAACGAGCCTCTGCTGGCCGACGGTACTCCCATGCCGACCCGTTGGTGGCTCGTCGGGCGCCACGAGCACCAGGAGGTCAGCCGGCTCGAGTCGGGCGGGGGAGTGAGGGCCGCAGAGGCTGCGGTCGACCCGTTTGCGCTCGCCAGCGCGCACGCCCGCTATGGCGCCGAACGAGATGCGGCACTGCCACGCGGCCATCCCGGCCCGGTCCCGAGCGGCGGTGTCGGGGGTACTCGCCGGGGGGTGAAGTGCCTTCACGCGCACTACGCCTGGTACCTGGTCGGCGGGGACGACCCGGTGGGGCGCTGGGTAGCCGACCGACTCGCCGAGCAAGAGCGGTGAGCGCGCTGACTGCGGACGGCGCGCTGGCTGAGGGGGGCGCGCTCGCTGCGGGAGGCGCGCTGGCTGCTATCGACTGCGGAACAAACTCGACCAGGCTGCTGGTGGCGGACTCCGACGGCAGTCAGCTCCTCCGCCTCTCCCGCATCACCAGGCTGGGCAAGGGGGTGGACGGCACCGGTGCTCTGGCTGGCGACGCAATAGCCAGGACCCTCGACGTGCTCACCGAGTACAGGGCCGAGATGGAGCGCCTCGGGGTGGTCAACGTGCGAGTATCGGCTACCTCGGCGGCGCGAGACGCCTCCAACCGGGCAGACTTCTTCGCGCCGGCCGCTCAGATCATCGGGTTCGCTCCCGAGCTGCTCTCCGGCTCCGAAGAGGGTCGGCTGGCCTTCGCAGGGGCGACAGCAGACCTGGACAGCGCGATCGGGCCTTACGTGGTGGCTGACATCGGGGGCGGATCGACCGAGGTCGTCCTGGGGTTCGCCGGCCACGACCCGATCGGGGCGATCTCGCTCGACGTGGGTTGCGTCCGGCTGACCGAACGCTGCCTGGGCCACGACCCTCCCCTGCCGGCGGAGCTCAAGGACGCGGAAGCCACCGTCCGCCTGCTACTCGACAAGGTGATCGCTTCCATGCCCGGCGTCGTTGGGGCGCCCGTCCTGGTCGGCCTGGCGGGTACGATCACCACCCTCGCCGCCATCGAACTGGGTACCACCGACCGGAACGCCACCCACCACAGCGTCTTGAGCCGGGCGAAGGTCCGGGACCTCCTCGACCGCCTCGCAACCACGGACCCAGCGGAGCGGTTGGAGATCCTGGGCTTGGAACCAGCCCGGGCGGACGTGATAGTGGGTGGGGCGGTGGTATTGGCAACTCTGCTCGATTACCTGGACATCGGCGAATGCCTGGTCTCAGAGGCTGACATCCTCGACGGGTTGGTGATGAGCCTGGTCACAGGTCGCTCGGAGAGCATCGCCGAGCCCGCACCAGGGCTTGGGAACGCCTGACCAGTGCCCGCCACCTCCGCTCGACCCTCTCCCGAGAGACATCCGGCCCCGCAGCAACGACCTCCCCGTATCGGGTTGCTCGTAGGTGTGGGCGACCCCGACCAGGATGACCTGGCCTCCTGGTTCGCGCTGCGGGTCGCCCGCTCCGAGCTGAGGCGGCGCCTGCCAGATGTGCAGATCTGCGCCATGGCCCTGGGGGTCGCGCGCACCCCCCTCGATGGAGGGGAACGGGTGGTCTCGGAGACCCCCTGGACTCCTCAGCGCCGAGCCGAGCTGGCCGCGGAGCTGGATTGCGTGGCGGTCATCGCCCCCGAGGACCCGACCCCCGAGGACCCGGCCTCCGACGATCCGGCCTCCGAGGATCCGGCCCCCGAGAGCGACTCGCCCTGGCCCCCGGCGCACGGCCTCGGCCCCGAGCACGAGGCATCGTGCCCCAGCATCACCGTGGACCCGGCCGTGCTGTGCCAGCTGGTGGCCCAGGTTCTCGACGACACCGCACTGGATCGGCGGCTCGCCTGGCTCCGCCTGCTCGGTCGTCACCCCGCGACAGGATCCACTGTGGTGGTCGTGGGCGCGGGAATGGACCGCCCGGCGCAGCGCCAAGCGCTGCAGGCCGCCGCTGAGTCGGTGGGGTCCCACCCGGGCGCGAGCGTCGTTCTGCTGGGGCCGCGGCCGCCCGAGGTGCCCCCTGGGGTCGACTGCCTGAGTGGCCCCTTGAGCCTGGAAGACATAGCCGCGGTCATCCGGTCGGCGACTGTCGTAGTCGGCGGGTCGGATGGGGTGGAGGCGCTTGCGACCTCTTACCAGCGCCGGTTTGTGGCCCTCGACGGCGAGGGAAGCGAGTCCGTGGCCACCCGGCTGGAGACCCTCCTCGCCGGGTTCGAGGAGCGGGATCTCCCGGGGAGTCCCGCGTTTCCCGCAGACGGGTCACGCTGGGCCACCACCATCCTCGACGCGGTTGCTCAGACGGCCATTAGGGCGACGAACCCCTCTCGCCCCCAGCCCTCTCGCCCCCAGCCCTCTGGCACCCGGCCCGCCGTCCCCCAGCCCTCTGGCATCCAGCCCTCTGGCACGCAGCCCGCCGTCCCCCAGCCCTCTGGCCCGAAGGACCTGGAGGATCTCGCCCATCGAGCAAGGGAGCGCCAGCTGGTCGGGCACCGGCGCCTGCTGGCCGAGCAGGGAGCCGAGCTGGTCGAAGCCCAGGCAGACAGAGCGCGCGAAGCCGCCCACGCGGAGGCCGAGGCCCGTGTCGCGGCGGCATACCGCGCCGAGGTCGAGGGGCGCCTCGCCGAGTTGCGCAAGGGCGCCTCGGAAGGCTACCACCGCCTCGAAGCCGACATCGCCGAGCTCGCGGCCGAGCTGGCGCACTACCGCCGGCACGTGGCGCGCATCGACAGCGAGCAAGCCCCCCTCCTGGAGGCACTCGCCGGTGCCCGGGAGGGGCGCGCTGCGCTGGAGAGGGAGCTGGAAGCGACCCGCGCCACTGCTCTATTCCGTTATGCGGCAGGACCGCGGAGGATCTACGGGGCGCTCCGGCGACGCCTGGCATGATCGCCCTCTCGCCGCCCGCCGCCCCGAAGGTGTCGGTGCTGATGCTCACCTACGGCGCCCGGGAGTGGGTCCAGCGCTCGCTGGCGGCGCTGGTGGCGAACACGCCGGCGTGCTTCGAGCTGATCATCCTCGACAACGCCTCCCCGGACGGGACCGGAGACTGGCTGGAAGGCCACCTCGCCGGGGCCACCATCTTGCGCAACCCGGCCAACGTGGGCTTCGGGCCGGGCGTCAACCAGGCCGCCCTGGCCGCCCGCGGCGACTACCTGTGCCTGCTCAACAGCGATGCGATGGTGGAGCCGGGCTGGCTCGGGCCGCTGCTCGCGGACCTGGAGCACGTCGCCGGGTGCGGGGTGGTGGTGCCCAGACTGCTCAACCTGGACGGCACCCTCCAGGAGGCCGGGGCGGTGGTGGGCTGCAACGGCGCCACCATGGCGCTCGGCTACGGCGGCAGCCCCGAGCGGCCCTGGCACCGCTTCCCCCTGTTCGTGAGCTACGGCTCGGGCGCCTGCATGCTCCTGCGGCGCTCGGACTTCTTGGCCCTCGGCGGGTTCGACCCGATATACGGAAAGGGCTACTACGAGGACGTGGACCTGTGCCTGCGAATGGCGGAGCGGGGCCTGCGCACGGTCTACGAGCCCCGCTCCGTGGTGCGCCACGTGAGGGGGGCGTCGAGCCCGAGCGCCTCCGTGCAGGGCCTTCTTAAGGAAAATGCTCGGCGGTTCCGCACTCGGTGGGCCACCCACCTGGCCGGGCTGCCTCCGCTGGCGGACCTCCCCTCCCACCCCTATCGTGTGCTCGCCGCCAGGGATGCCGGCGCGCCGGACCGGGTGCTGATCATCGGGGCGCGCCAACCCCGCTCAGCCGACGGGCGGAGCGCCCGGCTGGCGGCCGCGATAATCGCCGCCGCCGGGCAGGCCAGGGTCACAGTCATCGCCCTGGAGGACCCGGCGCCGGCCGAGGAGGCTGCCTGGCTGCTCGACGCGGGGGTTGAGCTGATATGGGGGGTCGGCAACTGGGAGGACTGGATGCACCGCTGCCGGTGCCATTACTCGGTGGCGGTGCTCACCGACGGTTGGGTCGCGGGGCGGGCGATGGCCCTGCTGGATGCCTACCAGCCCCAAGCCAGCGTGGTGCTCGATGTTGCATCCCCGTCGATGCTGACGCCGTACCCGCTGAAGGTCTGGGATCGAGCCGCCTGCGTCTGGCTCGGGGCGCCTGAGATGGCGGCGGTGGTCGCTGGCCTGGCACCGGGCATCCCCACCTTCAGTCTGCCGCTCACCGATGGCACCGCGGGAGGCGAGCTGGCTCGGGCGTTGGCCACCGTCGGCGTGCTCCCCACCGGCCCCGCCGGCTGGGGCGCGACCTGAGTTTTCGACTGAACCGACCTCATTCAAGGGTAGGAGCGGGCTAACTGTTGCAGTTGTCCACCGAAAATGTGGACAACTGCAACAGCTAGGACGGCGAGTGCGGAGGGCCGGTCCGGCCTAGCACTTCAGGATGGCGGCGGCGTCGTGGATGGCCTTCATCTTGGCGAAGGCGGTGGTCCGGGTGAGGTGGTTCAGCCCGCAGGAGGTGGTGAGCAGGGTCTGGCCCGGAGCCAGCCAGGTGTTGGCCTGTATCCGCTCGACGATGGTCTCGGGAGACTCGACGTTGCGGTCGATCACGTCGGCAGCACCCACGGCCAGCTGGTGGTCGCCGAGATGGCCCTCGTAGCGGCCCGCGTAGTCGTACTCGACCATGATGGCGTCGCAGTCGATCTTGCAGATCAGGTCCGCCGGGTACTCGCCGTGGTCGAAGTAACGGTGCCCTATCTGCCCGTCATAGTGCGCCCCCACCGCGTAGTTGCCCTGGCAGATATGCACCCAGCGGTTCATGGTGATGCCTTCCAGGGAGGCGTTGATGGCCTCCACCGCGGCCTCGACCTCGGGGCGGTCGACCGCGGCGAACAGGGGCTCGTCGATCTGCAGGTGCTCGCAGCCGGCGTCCTGGAGCGCCTTGAAGTTCTTGTTGTACAGCGCGGCCAGCGCATTCATGAAGGCGCCGATGTCGTCGTAGTGCTCGTCCCAGGCGACCTTGGCCAGCATGTGGGGTCCGGTCATGGTGATCTTGACCGGGCGGTGGGCGAAGCGGGATGCGGTCTCGAACTCGGCTACCAGGTCCAGGTCGGAGTCGGTGTCCACCGGCCCGGTGAGCACCTGGGCGGGGTGGGTGACGTTCTCGTCCTTCGGGGTGATGTTCTTGGGCCGGGTCTCGGAGGAGAATCCGCCGATCTGGCGCCAGAAGTGGTTGAGCATCGCGTTCGGGGGGGCGTTGCGGTTGTTGGTGCGCCGGTGCATCTCGCCGGTGGTGATGACGTCGATGCCGGCGGCCTCCTGGTCCGCGATTGCGCCCTGCCCTGCCCGGAACTGCACGTCGCTCATGTCTTCGGCCGAGAGCGCCCCAGCCTCGACCTGCTTTTCGAGTACCTCGTACCAGGGAGGGACGCTGTATGCGCCGACGGTGGTGGTGGTGAACGGCTCGATCACGTCTTGGCCCTCCTGGCATGAGTGCTTCGTTGCACTCGCTATCGGGTGTGTTGGTCGGTCGACCGGCGTTCATAGTATCGTCAACTCGATGTCTGGGCAAGCCTTCGAGGTGGTCTGCGAGATCGAGCCGGCCACGAGGCCGGACCTGCGCCACGTTCGTCACCAGATCGGGGTCTTCGCCCCCACGGCCGCCGCGTTCCTGATCCCGGACAACCACATCGGCCGGGCGACGGTGTCGTCGATCGCGGTGGCACACGAGGTGGAGGCGATGGGGGGTCGCTCGATTGCCTGCCTGAACGCCAGGGACCGCAACCTGCTCGGGCTGCGACGTGACCTTCTGACCGCCGCCGCGTACGGGGTCGACCAGTTCCTGTTCGTCTACGGGGACAAGCCGGCGTCGGGCGGGCGAAGCGAGCTGACGGTGCGGGCGATGATCGAGGAGGCTCGGAGCTACACCGCCGAGCCGATCTTCGCTGGCTCCCCGCCGCTACGAATCGGGGTGAGCTCCGCCGGAACCGGCTTCCCGGCCTGGAAGGCGTGCGCGGATTTCGTGTTCCTCCAGGTTGCCTTCTCGGTGGAGGAGCACCTCCGCTGGCGAGATTCGGTATCTGTCGCGGGTCCGGTCTACGCGGGGGTGATGGTCGTCGCCAGCGTCGCCATGGCCCGGCGCCTCGCCGGGAGCATCCCGGACATCTCGATACCTGCTGAGCTGGTCGCCGCCGTCGAGGCCGATCCGCGTGACGCCGGCGTGGCAGCGGCGTGCGAGCAGGTGCTGGCCCTGCGAGAGTGTGGCGCCTTCGACGGGGTGCACCTCATCCCGGTGGGTCGCTACCGGGAGATGGCAGCCAGACTTGAGTCGGCGTTGTAGCACTCTGACAGGATCGCCGAGCTTCAGAGGCCAAACGCAGGGGGGTGTCGGGTTCAGCTGGTCATCGTCGCTTCCCCCTGTACGTGAGTTACGGCTCGGGCGCCTGCATGGTCCTGCGGCCTGCTGGTCCTGGTCTGAACAGGAAGACCTCGGCTTGCTTGTCTGGAGAGGCCATCGGCTGGAGCGGGCACTCCGGAGTTGCTCCACTGCACCAACGCCGGCTCGTTTGCCTTGGTAAGTCGCTCCTGGCTTGAGTCCCTATACTAGGCTAACGTGAGCGTGCGCGAAGGGTTGGCCAATGGCGGGCGCTCAGTGTAGTTTGGTCGGTCGGTCATCTGAGCTGGGAGTGCTTGAGACGGCCTTGGATGATGCACGTTTTGGTCGACCGAGGCTGGTGGCGGTCAGTGGACCGGAGGGAATTGGCAAGACCGCACTCTTGCGGCGGTTTGCGTTGGGTTTCCCGGAGTGCGCTTTCGTCTGGGTGACTGCCCAGGAACCGGACGTGAGAATGGGGTGGAGTGTGCTGAGTCGTCTTTTGGCGGTCGTGCGGTCTCAGTTTGGGGTCTTGACGGAGTGTGCGAACAAGGCAGTGAATGCCGGAAGCGACCCGGCCCAGTTAGGAACGCTCCTGGCACAGCTGTTCGTTAGCTTGGGCGCCGAGGCAGGGCAGACTCTGGTGATTGTCTTGGACAATGCGCACTGGGTCGATCCATTATCAGCCAACGCAGTCATCGCCGCTCTCCGACACCTGGAACAGGTTCGCTTTCTGACTCTGCTGGGTGTACGCGCTGGCTCAGACGCCTGGGCGAGTTTGCCATCTGATGACGACCGTGTGATTCGGCTTGGGCTGCGGGGTCTGACCTCGGCGGGTGTGGCCGCGTTAGCAGGCAATATGGGAACGCCAATCGGTCCCTGGGCGGCCCGACGGTTGGCGCGCCATACCGCTGGAAATCCCCTGGACGTCAGCGCCCTCATCGAGGAGGTCGACCAAGAGGTGTTGGCCTGGGGCCGCGGGCTTCTTCCCGCCCCGCGCGCCGTGTCGGCCGTGCTTGCCTCCGCTCTCGCGAGCTGTTCCGCACCTGCCCAGGCCCTGGTGGGGGTGGTGGCTGTGTTGGGGTGTCCGGCCTGCCTGCATGACGTTGCGACCTTGGCTGGCGACGATAGCCCGTTGCCCGCCATACAAGAGGCAGTTCAGGCGGGAATCCTGAAAGAGCTTGCCGGGACGAGCCGACCTTCGGTGGCATTCGTCCAACCTCTGTTCGCTGTGGCAGCCTACTACCAGCTCAGCCTTGCCTGTCGATCGGAGTTGCACTCCCGAGCTATCGCGCTGAGCACCGGTAACGCCGCACTGGCACATCGGGTGGTGCTTGCCCAGGTCTCGGGATGTGAGGTCAGGGCGACCCTGGCGACGGAACTCGCCGAGATGGCCAGGAGTGAGTTGGAGCAGGGTCTGCTTGGGCCGGCTGCAACGCACTATGAGATGGCGGCAGACGCGTGCGGTCGGTGTGAAGAGCGGAATGGCTACCTGATCGCGGCTGGGAGAGCTCGCCTCGACGCTGGTGACGCCGCCGGAGCAGAGGCACGACTGGCGGAAACCAGGCTGATACCCGAGACGGTATCGCCGGTACTCCTTGGCCGGCTCAGCCTGCTTGGTGGATACGCTGGAGATGCTCGCCAAAATCTGGAGGTGGCTTGGGCACAAGGTCGCCGACGCGATGACTATCTGGCTACCGGGAAGGCGGCCTCGGTTCTCGCAGTTCTCGCCGTTCACTGCGGATATCCAGCAGAGGAGGCCCGCTGGTTTGGCGAGGCTTCCGAAGATGGCTGTGAAGCCACCAAGCAGTTGTCCGCCTTTATCCACTACTTTGCGTTGGCGATCGCAGGACGAACGAACGAGGGCTTAAGTCTTCTGAATGGCTCCGACATGTCCTCCTCGGGCGACCCCGGTCTGGTCTTGGCACGCGGGTCGCTGGAGTTGTTCAGCGATCACTTTTCCACAGCCCAAGCCTACCTGGATGCGCTGATCTCGCGGAGAGCAAAGAGGGGGGCACACGACCAGCTGCGCACACATTGCTTGGCCTTTCTCGCCGAAGCGGAGTACCGCGTTGGCGCTTGGGATGGCGCCATTGCTCACGCACAGGAGGGGGCTTTGGCGTGCGAAGAGGCAGGCAGGCGCTGGCACGCTGCCCTAACCCATGCGGTTGCGGTCAGGCCCCTGATCGCTCGCGGAGATTTGAAGACCGCAACACTCCACGTGGCGGCTGCCAACGAAATAGCTACCCGTCGGCCAGCCGCTCTTGTCGTGACCGCAGCCTCCCGGGCTCTCGCAGCTCTGGAGGCTGCACGGGGAAATCATGCCGCTGCGCTGGCCGCTCTCGACGCCGCTGAGTCTGCCTCTGGCATCGTGGACCCGGGAGTCTTTGGTGACGGCGACGCCAGGACGATGGCCCTTCTGTCTCTCGGCCGACTAGGGGAAGCTGAAGAGGCTCTCTGTGACCTCGAGGCCAAGGCAGGGACCCTGAGTCGCCGTTCGGCACTAGCCCAGGCGGCACGGGCACGGGCACGCCTAGAGTTCGCACGGGGAGACCTGACCGCTGTGGCCGTCAATCTGGCACGCGCGGCTTCCTACCTCGATGACCTGAACATGCCATTCGAGGATGCTTTACTGTGCTTGGCTAACGGGGAAGCGCTGACGGCTGATACTCGGTTGGTCGAAGCAGCCTCGGAGTTCGAACGAGCACGCCGGATCTTGACCTCGCTCCGTGCGGCACCTCTGCTCGAGACCTGCAGGGGCTGGCTCAAAAGTCTCGCGTCGCTTCGGGCAAGCGGCTCCGCGCATGCAGGACTCACTCCGGCCGAAGCCCGAGTGGCCCAGCTCGCTGTGGCAGGACTCACCAACAGCGAGATTGCAGCAC
>JBOGGT010000104.1:0-17228 GCA_050744225.1 Acidimicrobiales bacterium
CCGCTGGTCCGCGCACGGCGTTCGGGCGGGGCGCGCAGTCCCGACCACGGGGCGCGCGGGTCCGGGGTGGACACGGCGGCGCGGCGGAGGGTGCAGATTCAACCAAAAGAGGTGCGGCGAGGAGGACCTGCGCGCTCGGTGCAGGCCTGTGGACCGCCCGGGGGCGGGGTCCGGGTGGCGGATGGCGGGCTGGCGGGCTCAGTAGATGCCGGGGAGGAAGTGCGGCACGTCCGCCATGGCCTCGGAGTACTCGGGGAAGGCCGCGCTGAGGAGGGCCTCTTCGAAGCGCGCCCGGCAGACCTGGGCGCCGATCACCACCACGGTGAGCGCGGCCACCGTGGCGTGCCCGGAGACCAGCGCCAGGCCCACGAAGTTGACCGTCTCGCACAGGTACAGCGGGTGGCGCACCATCCGGTACGGCCCGGAGCTGACCAGCCGGCGGGCCTCGGGGGTGAGCCCGAAGGACCCGCCGAGCACGCACAGGGTTCCTATCGCCAGGACCATCGAGCTAATCGCCAGTGCCAGGCGGACATCTGCTCCGGCCGCCCCGAGGTCGAACAGCCGGGGGCCACCGGGCAGGGCAGGGCCGATCACCAGGCCGAAGGTTCCCAGCATCGCCATGGCCCAGGCGCCGAGGCGGTTGTCCCGCCGGATCGCGGGTGGCCGGGCGACGAACAGGACCACGTTCAGGCAGACGAAGGCCAGGTACAGGGCCTCGGCCACCAGGTTCGGCAGTGAGCCCACCAGGGTGTGGTGCGCGATGGCACGC
Organism: Acidimicrobiales bacterium; assembly: GCA_050744225.1. Classification (GTDB taxonomy): domain Bacteria; phylum Actinomycetota; class Acidimicrobiia; order Acidimicrobiales; family JAJPHD01; genus JAVKSL01. The sequence goes on from JBOGGT010000104.1 coordinate 770, forward strand.
CTGACGTCACCCTGCATGCCCTCCAGGTCGTAGAGGAACAGGACGAAGAACACCAGGAACGGGAGTACCCGCATCCCGAGCTCGTGACGGATCCGCCGGGCCATGGAATCCCCGCTCAGCGCTGGTAACGTGGTCATACTGTTTGATCGGCGGGCGAGCGGGCCGGCTCAAGGGGCACTTCGGCGCGACCGACCCCGCGCGGGACGACCCCGCGCGAACCGAACCGGCCCGAGCCGACCCAGGCCGGGTTGGCCCAGCGCGCCACCGCGCAGCGGGCACCCGCTAGGAGCAGAACGAAGAGGACCACGCCGTAGGCATCCTCCAGTGCGGCCCCGGCAAGGCCGGATCCGTGGTACGTGATCATCGTCAGGCCCTTGTAGGGCAGGCCGAGCGAGACCGAGAACACGATCCAGACCGCGACCCCGACCAGGACCCGGCCGCGCTCGAAGGCGGCCCCCACGATCGCTCCGAGGATGGGGACGATGAACACCAGCTCGTGGATCCACGAGATCGGGGAGATCAACAGTCCGGCGAGGGCGACCAGGGCCACCGCTACCAGGCGCTCACCCGCCCGCTCCGCCGCCCTGGCCCCCACCAGGCCAACGACAACCGCAACCAGCGCGAGGGGGATCCAGGCGAGCGGCCAGGCCCCGCCGATCAGGCGGTGCAACATACCGTCGAAGGACTGGTTGGAGTAGTTGGCGATCCTCCAGTGCAGCGCGGTGCCCTCCACCTCGTGGAACCAGAAGGTGGCCGAGTCGCCCGGCACCACCGCGAAGCCGATCAGCGTGGCGCCGACGAAGCTGACGAGCACATTGCGGATGGCGCGCCAGTTGAGGATTACCAGGAAGACGAGGATGAAGACCAGCGGTACCAGCTTGATCCCCGCGGCGATCCCGATGAGCACCCCGGGTGGCAACCACCGCGGCCGCCGGCAGAGGTCCACCATCACGGCCAGGAGCAGGAACAGGTCGATCTGGCCGTAGCCGAGCTCGTCTAGGACCGGCTGGGTGAAGATCATCGCCACTGTGATCGCGGCCACCAGCAGCGGCCAGTACCTGCCCACCCTGGCCTTGAGGCCGCCGAAGGAGATCGCCACGACCGCCCACAGGGCGGCGATGCTGGCCAGCTCCCAGCAAAGGCGCAGCACCGGAGCCGACAAAAGGGTGACCGGGGTCAGCGCCACCGCGGCGAAGGGCGGGTAGATGAACGGCAGCGGGTGGGCGAGGTCTTGGCCAAAGGCGGGTCCGAAGAGCGGCTGGCCGTCGAGGACGTGGCGGGCACCGTCGGCGAAGACCGACAGGTCGATGGTTTTGGCCCCTGGGGAGAATAGGACGTCGCGCAGCACTGGCACCGCTCCCACGCCGAGCACCGCGATCGCCGCGACCAGGACCAGCGCGCGCCGGCTGGCCGGGGAGCAGGCGCGGCCGGTTGCGGGAGGGCCTAATGTTCCTGGCGTCGCTGGCACTGGCGTCGCTGGCACTGCCACGGTGCTCACCCTTCGCTCGGCATCCTTCCGCCTTCATCGGCAGCGGTGGGTCAAAGCTGTAGCCAGGAATGCGACACGAGGGCGTATATCGCGTGACAGGAGTCGAGCCCAAGCCGTGCCAACGCAGCGCCAGCGATACGAGCGGTTGCCTGGCCTATGGCTATCACGGCGAGTCCGCGGCTGGCGAGCACCTGGTCAATCGAAGCGTCGGCCCGACCCCCCCGGTACGCTTCGGCGAGGACGGCGGCCGCACGCCGGCCCTCATTTGGCGCACATCCGCAACGTCCACAGGTTGCTTGTGCCACCCGAACTGAGGAGCCCTACCCGTCTACACGACGGGTAGGGCTCCTCAGTTCACCGCTCGCTCGCCACAAACGTGCAGTTCATTGGTCTCAAGCGGAGGCGCACGGACTCGTGCGCCCACCGGCCGGGGACGTGGGCCAAGATCCACGGCGAACCCTTCGAACTCGTCCTGGACGGACCGGCCGGCGGCAAGTTCACCCAGGGCGTTGATGCCGAGCGTGTCCAAATCGACACCCTCGACTTTATCCGCACCCTGTCCGGTCGCTTGCCGGGCACCGGTGTCCTCAGTCACCCCCTTCCGCTCTAAAGGAGAGATCACCATGGAAACTCGAGTCGACGAGATCGCCGATCGCATCTACCGAATGTCTACCTTCGTGCCCGACATCGGACCAACCGGATTCACCTTCAACCAGTTCCTCCTCGACGCTGAGGAACCGGCCGTCTTTCACACCGGACCGCGCGCCATGTTCCCGTCGGTGTCGGCGGCCATCGCCTCGGTCATGCCGCTCGAACGGCTGCGTTGGATCACCTTCGGTCATCTCGAAGCCGACGAGTGCGGAGCGATGAATTTGGCTGCGCTGAGCCGACACGGGCCACCATCAGAGCGGCTTGGTTGGCTCTGTTGGCTTGGTAGCCCAGCATGCCACGATATCGCCGCTGTGCCGATCCAGGTGGGAGCGCGCTCTTGCCATTCCGCCGAACCAGGCTGCGGGGATCAGGTCGCTCGGGCCAAGTGCGGGGCGTTTGGGCAGGAGACGGCCCTGGGCCTGTTCCCGCCGGTAGGTCGCTGCCCACGAGGCCATCCGGACAGTGGTAAAGGTCCACATCCGGCCCGGCTCGAAGCCGGCCGTTCGCAGTGCCGCGGCAAGTGTGACGGTGTCGAAGAGCCACAGATGCCGGGGTGAGTCGATGTTGAACCATTGCCCGCCCAGCCTGCGGGCCGGGTAGCTCCCCACGTTGGGGGTCTCCACGTAGAGCTGGCCCCCGGGCCGGAGGAGCTCCAAGGCACGCTCCAGGGAACGCACCGGCCGGTCCAGGTGCTCGATGGAGTGGCGCATGCGGATGAAGTCGAAGCTCGCCAAGGCGAGCTCGGCGGACTCGATAGTCCCGACTTGGACCGGCACGCCGTAGCTTTGTTGCGCTGCGGCGGCGGCCGCGGGGCTTTGGTCGACCCCGGCCACCTCCCAGCCCAGCTCTGCCAGCGATGCCAAGGACGCGCCGTTGCCACAACCCACGTCCAGGGCTCGGCCACCGGCCACGTATGAGGGGACTTCCCAGGGATAGCCTGCCACCCGCTGGAGCGCCATGCTCCGGCGCAGGCCGGCTGCGGCCACGGACCGGAGAGGCGAGGGCCACGGGTGACGGGGGTAGCCGAGCGAGCCGAGCGCAGCTCTCCTGAGCCAATCGTGGAGCGGCCGGAGGAGCGCCACCAGCTGGCGCTGGCGGAGCGTAAGCCCGTCACCGCAGGTGTAGGCGTAGTAGCCGTCGCCGGGGTAGTAGCCGGAAAGGGCTTCTGGAGCGGGCCTGGGGCTGAGCCGGATCAGCCCGCAATCACGGCATCGGACCAGGCCGAAGTGCCCCGGCAGCCCGAACAGCCGGTCCCGGGTCTCCATCACCGCCTCGGTCGAGCGTCCTCCGCACAGGTCGCAGGCCTCCACCGCTACCAGCTGGACCCCGTCTGTCGGCTGGACCCCGTCTGTCGGCTGGACCCCGTCTGTCGGCTGGACCCCGTCTGTCGGCTGGACCTCGTCTGTCGGCTGGACCTCGTCTGTCGGCTGGACCCCGTCTGTCGGCTCGACCCCGTCACCCCCGGTGGACCGCTCGTGTTGGGCCTCCCGGTGGCCCTTGCCCACCGGCGTCCCTGTGGCCAGCACCCGCAACCCGTGGTAAGCGCCCCGCCACGCCTCCGCCCGAGCTCGGGGGGTGGTCGCCCTCGCCAGGGTCGCTGGCAGCGCCACGCCGAGCTGGGCCACCAACCCGGCAGGCCAGGCGCGCCTGGGCGCGTGCTTGCGCATCAGGACGAAGGGGTTGCGCCCGAAGTAGTAAGCCTCGATGGCGGAGAACCGACGACCGTTCTTCTGGTGCGACAGTGCCGCCTCGGGCCAGACGTAGAGGTGGAATCCCGCCCGGCGTGCCCGCAGGGACAGCTCGGCGTCGTCGAAGTAAGAGAACAGGTCCTCGTCGAAGCCACCGACCCGCTCGACCACCTCCCCGGAGATCAGCACGCAGCACCCGCAGATGGATTCGGTCCGCCTGGGCCTCGGGCGCTCGGGGGGCTGGTAGGGCTGGTTGATGCCGGGGTGACGGGGGATCCACGACCACCGGCCCATTACCGCTCCCTGGTACCAGATGAGGTCGGTCCTCGGGTCCTGGACCACCACAGGGCTGACCATTGCGCAGGATGGATCGGCGGCGAAGGCCTCGCTGAGGCGCTCGATGAGGTCCTGACGCAAGAAGGTGACGTCGGTGTTGAGAAGCAGCACCCGATCGCACCCGTCCCGCAGGGCGGCTGCGATCCCCACGTTGGCGCCGCCGCTGAATCCCCGGTTGCCTCTGCCGTCGAGTACGCACACCACGTCGTTGGGGGACCCGGCAGGGCCGGTTGCATGGGTCCGACCGGTGGCGGCGAGCTGGGTGAGGTCTCGCCCGGCCTGGTTGTTCACTAAGAAGACCGAGCGGCGCGGGTAACTGAACCGAGCAATCGCACTCAGGAAGCCAGCCAGCTCGGTGTCGCTCTGACCGTAGACAATGGCCACCACCGCGACCATGGGCTGGGCCACTGCCTCGGCTGGAAGGCAGGCACCGCCCCCTTCGGTTTGCACCGACAGCAGGCTAGACGTCTGGGTCATCGGCGTTCTTTGGCACTGGCCAGCACCGCCACCGGGCTGAGCGGCCCGGTGCGGGCTGAGCCGGCCGGAGCCCAGACCCAGTAGTCGAGGCCCCGGCGGTGGTCTCGCCAGCCCAAAACCACGGCCAGCGCCTCGACTGCCACCGCCCCTCCGAGTGCCACCAGGTCCTGGGGGTGGCGCGCCAGGTGCGCCAGCACAGCGACCAGGGCCAGTCGGGTCGAGGCGGTGGCAGGTCGGTAGCCGAGGTGGGAGCCGGCGTTCAGGTGCTGACACCGTATCCGGCGCCGCTGGTCCAGGTAGTCGCGCAGGGTGGTCGGCCCCCGGTTGCCCACGATCGCGCTCGGCTCGTAGGCCAGCTTCCCCCCGTTGGCGATCACGGAGGCCTCCAGTGCCACCTCGTCGCAGTTGACCCCGTCGTGGAGTGCACCGACGAACGAGCGCCGCAGCGCCACGATCTCGCCGAGCTTGGGCGAGCGCAGCGCCACCTGGTGGTGCAGGGCCCACAGCACCGAGTGCAGGGACCCGGCCAGGGAGCGCGGCCCGGCCACGGGGATAATGCGCCCGCCGACCATCCCCACCGTGGCGTCCGCGGCGAAGCGTGCACCCATGGCGTCGAGGAGGCGAGGATCGGGCACCGTGTCGGCCCCGGATATCACCACCACATCTGTGGTAGCCGTGGCCAGGAAGGACCTGACCGCAGCCAGCTTGCCTTCCCTGGTGGGCTGGACCACCACCCGCACCTGCCCGCTGCATTGCGCGAAGCGTTCGGCGATGGCGACCGTCTGGTCGGTACAGCCCGATGCCACCACCACCAACTCGGTGAGGTCGGTGACCTCGCTGCACTGGGCCAGGTAGCCGTCGATCACCGAGGAGATGCTGCCCTCCTCGTTATAGGCCATGATCCCGACGGTCACCGCAAGGCGACCGTCGGCGCCGCCACCTAGTCCTAGTTGCGCGGTGAGCTTGGGAGTATTGCCCAAGCTGTCTACTGGAGGTCCTCCCAAGTGCGCCCGGGTCCAAACGGAGACGGCGCTGATGCTGGCGACCAGGGCGATCCCGAAGGAGACAGCCAGGCCAGGGCCAAGCGCCAGGGCCGTCGGACTGGTGTGCCAGAGCCATACCGCCAGTCCCTCTGCCGCCCCGGCCACCAGGATGGTTGCGCTGACCGCGCGGCGACGGCACAGCGCGCTTGCCGCCCACAGCCCGTAGCTGAGGCACGCCACGGCGGACGCCGAGAAACCCATGGCGCCGAAGAGCCTCGCCGGGGAGACGAACGACTGGCCGTAGAACAGACCCACCACCCTCGGCCCGAGCACCACCAGGCCAACGGTCGCCACCGCCGCCAGTGCCCCGGTGCAAGCCAGGCCCCGAAGAGCGGCGCCCATCGCCTTGGTCCTGGCTATGGATGCGTAAAAGGCAGGGACTATTGGCGAGGTCACGAACACGATCCCGGCGGCCAGGGCCTGCGCCGCGGCAAACCTGCCCGCCGCGGCCGGTACCAGCAGGTGCCGAGCAGCGAGCAGAGGGACAGAGAGCGCCACCCAGAGCAGGACTGCCAGCGCCCCACCCCGGAAGGCAGGCGCAGTCGAAGCCTCGCCGGGCTGGGCCCCGCCGGGCTGGGCGCTGAGCGGGGGCTTTGCAGCGCCCCGCTGGGCGCCGAGCGGGGGCTGGACGCCGAGCGCTGGGACCGGACCCCCTGCCTGTCGCCCGGCGACCCGATCCCTGCGCCGGAGGAAGATCCTCGCCGCCAGCCCGAAAGCCACGCCGCCGCCGCCCACCGAGACCGCAGAGGCGAGCAGGGAGCCGGTCACCGGCGGCAGGGCGACCGCCCACCAAGCACCCAGGCCCACCCGCAGGCCAACTGCGCTGACCCCCACCAACGCGATGGTCACGAACCATTCGCCGCCCACCAGCACCCCTTGAGGCAGGGCGCTAAGGACGGTGACCACAAACAGTGCGACAGCGACTACCACCGGCAGCGGGGACGCAAGGTGCAAGAAGCCGGCAACCGGCCCAGCCGCAGCGAGGGCGGCCCCGGCAACCGCCAACCACGGCCAGACCAGGCGCAACAGGGGCCTGACCCCGGCCTTGGATCCCTGGCCGGGTGCCTGGCCGGGTGCCTGGCCGGGTGCCTGGCCGGGTGCCTGGCCGGGTGCCTGGTCGGGTGCCTGGCCGGGTGCCTGGTCGGGTGCCTGGTCGGATCCCTGGCCGGCCCTGCTAACCGAAGCAGCCAACTCGTACTGGGCTCCTTGTGCGCAGAAGGTCCCTATCGTTCCCGCGATCAGCAGCGTGCCGATGGCCCCGTAGGCCGCGGTGCCGGTGAGCCGGCCCACCACCACGTTGAACGCCAGGCCACCAAGACCAACCACCAGCCCGGCGGGGACCAGAGCGGTCATGCCCCTCCTCGGCCCGGAGAGCGAGCCAGCCCGGAGGCGTCTCACGAGCTGAGCCCCCCGACCCGAGCAATGCCTACCGAGACCACGTTCACGGTGACCTGGCCCGGCGACCAAAGCCGGACCTCCAGCTGGTCGGCCGTGTGTTCCGGAACCGGCTGGCCGTTCGCTGCAATCGTCCTGGCTTGCAGGGTCACGTTGCGCTGGTCGCTGAACGCGTCCATTGAGACGGTGGCAACGCCGTTGGTCGCGCTGATGGTCCTGATCGCCAGGCGCACGCCAGTGGTGGCGTCGCAGACCGACATCCGAACCGGCCCCGACGCCGAAAGCCGGATTGTTGCCGCGTACTGGCCCGAAGGCTCGCTCCATTCGGCCTGGTCGAACACGTAGCCCGTGCTCCCGGTAGAAGTCAGATCCCATGAGGCGACCGGGCCGCTGGTGTCGACAGTCCCGGCATTCCCGGGTGCCAGGGTCCACGCAGGGATCCGCCCCGTGGCGCCGGGTAGGTCGACACTTCGCACGCCCGCTGGCGGGTTCCACCGGAATGCCCACACCCCTGCTCCCGAGTCCATCAGCTGGGCGTGCAGGTCGTCGGCGAGATAGGCAACGTCGGCGGAGGCCGCTGCCGAGGTCTCGTTCTCGATCCCGGATTGAGGAGCGATCACGAACCAGACCGGTCCCTTGCCGACCGGCTCCGCCCCCGGTCCGAAGATCGCATCGACTGATCGACGGTCTCCAAAGCGGCCGACGATGCCTTGGCTCGCCACGACCTGGGCATCAATGGGCATCTGGGCGTCGACTCGCGCGAGGACGGTGGCGGAATTGGGCGCAACCTGCAGCCACGCGCCCGGAAGGCGGGGGAGCCAGATCACGGCCCAGCCAATGGTTTCAAGGGCGAGCAGAACTGTCATTGCCCAGGCAACTGCCAGCCCGCGTCTGGCCCGTCGGGCCAGGAAAACCAGGACCAGCACCGTGCCCACGGGGACAAAGATGTAGATCGTCAGGCTCTGGAACGAAGGTTCCACAAACTGCACGTAATGGTTCAGCAACGTGGGAAACAAGGCCACAATGCCGACCCCAAGGACCCAGGGAGAGACAATTCCCAGCAGCCCTGCGGGCGCCAAGTTGGCCATCAACTCGAGGCGGCGCGACCAGACGATGTTTGCGATTCGCTCCGGGTGACTCAAGGCTCCACCCACAAGCGAACCCACACCCGCCACCCCGGCGCCTCCCCCCGCCAGATACCCGTACTCGCCCGCGAGTTGCGCGGTGAAGCCACCGCTCAGGTGCTGGTCCAGGACGGCAACCAGCACCAACAAAGCACCTCCCGCGAGAAGGCCCAGCCCCACCAGGCGCCTTCCCCCACCGACGATGAGAGCGGTGATCGCAATTCCGACTACGTAGGTACCGGCCACGTACCCGCAGCTGAGGGTGAGGATCACCCACAGCGCCATCCGACCCCAACGCCGCCTCATCAGCTCTCGGGTCGCGAGCAGCGCGAAGAGCACGGCGATTGCCTCGATGTGGAAGTCGTCAGAACTTGCCCAATAGATCCAGGGGTCGGCCACGAGCAGCACCAGGCCCAGGCCGAACAGCGACCTGGTCAGTCGTGGCTGGGATAGCGCGAGGCCGGAACCTTCCAAGGCCTCCGCCATCCACCGCAGGGCGACCACCTCCGCTGCCACGATGGCCAGGTCCTGGATCACCAACAAGTCGATCCCGTGCGGGTAGACGCTGGTGAGCACTGCCAGCGGCCAGACGATCACCGTGCCGTTGTTCGCCAGGCTCAGGTGGTCGACGGCGAGGTTGAAGGGGTTCAGGCCGTTCACCCAGAAGGCGTGAAAACTCCGGAAGTAGACGAAAAAGTCGTACGTCAGGGAGAAGCGATTCCACTCCACGATGCTCCAGGCGACAAGGAACGCCAGCTGGACCACCACGATCCCCGCCGCGATCCGCTTGGGCCAGGTGAGCACCCCAGGTGGCTTGGTTACGACCCCCTTGGCGGTCCCGATGACCCGCGACCACCAACCGCGTGGCTCCCACCTCCTCAGCTGCGCGGTCTCGGTCGTCTCACCCAGCAGATCGAACCCAGGCGCCAAGCCCTCCGCGACCCCAAGTCGGGCGACCGGCATTGATTCCACCCTTGCTGGATCGGCTGGGCGGGCACCCGACTTGAGCCCGCAGCTCGGCGCGGCGCGGGAGCCCGACTCCTACCCCACCACGCCCACCGAGCACACCCGTTGCCAATCCAAACAACTTTCGATCGTCCGCGTTGCTGGATGCTTCGCGACTGCTCTCAGGCTCATGATGGTGGCCCGGTCCACCCCTGCAGCTCGACAGCACCGATGATCGTAAGCTCGCCACGGACCAGCGACAGCAAGATCTCGTCCTCCTCCCGACAGAACAAAGACCGCCTCTTGCGGCATCCGCCATGCCGCGAGGGCCTTGGCCAGAAGGCAGTGGGCTTCGTCCTCGGCCCTGGCGTGGTGAGGCCCGACCGCACGGGCTAGCACGGACTCCGCTGGAGACACCTAGCAGCATGAGAGTCACACCCACCCGCTATACTAGAACATATGTTTTACATAGGTGAGGGCGCACAGGATCGAGCGGCACAGGCGGAGGATGCTGACTCACTCGGCGAGTTCTACCGCACGTGCACAACCGACGACCTGAGCGTGGGATACACCCAGATGGTGGCCCTCTCGCGGGTCGCACGAGCGCACGCCAGCGCCATGCTGGAGGTGCTGGTGAGGCGCGAGGCGTACCTTGCGGACGGAGCCACCAGCCCCGCCGCGTGGGTTGCGATGGCCGAGTCGGTCAGCATTTGCACCGCCAGGGACACCGTGGAGGTCTCAATGGCCCTCGCAGGGCTGCCCCACATCGCCGGAGCGGCCCTGCGAGGCGAGCTCAGCGAGGACCAGCTCTCGGCGTTGGTGCGCATCGCCTCCCCTGAGACCGACGAGCACTGGGCTGCGCAGGGCCCAGCCTGCAGTGCGGCCGAACTCGCCCGCCTCGCCAGGTCGGCGAGCCGGGTTGACAACGAGAGCGCGGATGCCACCCACGCCAAGCGCAGCTTTCGCTGGTGGGACGAGGTGGGCGCCGACGGGCTCACCACCGCGATGCGTCTGTCGGGGCGCCTCACCCCGGACGCGGGGGCGCTGGTGGCAAAGGCGCTCAGCTCCATGGCCGAGTCCGCCCCGGCCATGCCCGACGGGACATACGAGGCCTTCGCTGCCCGGGCGGCGGACGCTCTGGTCGAGCTGGCTTCGACCCACCTGGCGAGCCAGGAGGATGCGAGCCGCTCGGTTCGCTCGACAGTGGTCATCCACGTGGACGCGAACGCCCTGCGCCGGGACGGCGAGGGCTTCATCCAGTGCGATGCCGGGGTGCCGCTCGCACCGGAGGTGGCGAGGCGCCTGGCCTGCGACGCGCGCCTGCAGGTGGTTTTGGATGATGCGTTGGGCACTCCCGTCGGCGTCGGCCGGACCAGCCGCAAGACCCCGGCATGGCTGGAGCGCCTGGTCGACCGCCGGGACGGGTCGGCGTGCCGCTTCCCGGGTTGCGCACGGACCAGGGGCCTGCAGCGCCACCACATGATCCATTGGCCAGACGGTGGACCCACAGATATGGGCAACCTGATCACTTTATGCTCTAGGCATCACCATTTGGTTCATGATAACGGATGGAGCATCGAGGGAGACCCGAACATCCCCGGAGACCTTCGGATTCGCAGGCCAGACGGGGGCCAGATGACACCTCGCCCGGTCACACTGCGCCGGGATCTCTCCGATCGGCTGCTGTGCGGCGCCGGGCCATAAGGCGCCGGGGCCGTGAAGGCGCCGAGCAGGAGCGGCGGCGGGCGGGTAGTATCGCGCCCGTTGGCCCGGATGGTGGAATTGGCAGACACGGCAGCCTCAAACGCTGCTGTCCGAGAGGGCGTGCGGGTCCGAGTCCCGCTCCGGGCACTACCTGGCGTTGAGGCGACGCTCGATCTGGGTCGCCAGGGCCTTGTAGTCCGGTAGACCCCTAGCACCGCCTGCTGGTGGGCGCCTATCGCCCCGTCTGCGGGCTTGAGCCCGAACATCGGCTTGCGCGCCTCTTGGGCCATCGGCATCAGGCTGTGATGGTGCTTGAGGAGCGCCGCGCAGTACGGGTCCTCGGCCATACCGACACTGGCCGGTGTGTCCTCGACCAGCACTGCGCGGCGATACTCCCTGAACGAGCGCTCCCTCCCATCCAGGCATCCCGGCCATTGGGCACTGAGCTCGTCCTCGAAGCCAGAAAGGTTCAGGTCACCCACCACCAGGCCGATGCTGTCGCCCACGGGCGCTCTTGACGCCGCTGGCCCGAAGCACTAGAACAGGATCCAGAAAACACTTCACCCAAGGTTCATAACAGGGGGTTGCCATGTATCCCGCAGGGTTCGAGTACCTGGTCCCGGCGTCGCTCTCCGAGGCCTTGCAGATGCTGGCCTCCACCGAGGACGCCAAGGTCATCGCAGGCGGACAGAGCCTCATCCCGATGATGAAGCTGCGCTTTGCTCGACCCAGTACCCTGATCGACCTCGCCCACATCAAGGGCCTGGACCAGCTGACCGAGACCGACGACGAGCTGCAGGTAGGGGCGATGATGACCCACGCCGCTCTGGCCGGCTCCGAGGTCCTCCAGGCCCGCTACCCGGTGATGGCCTCAGCGGCGCCCCAGATCGCGGACCCGATAGTCCGCAACCGGGGGACCATCGGCGGATCCATCGCCCACGCCGACCCGGCGGGGGACTGGAGCTCGGTGATGATGGCCCTGTCGGCATCGGTCGTGGCCCAGAGCGTGCGCGGCAGTCGGGTGATCGCCATCGACGACCTGCTGGTCGGGGCTTACACCACCTCGTTGGAGCCGGACGAGATCCTCACCCAGATCCGGATCCCCCGCTCGGCGGGGCAGGCGGGGGGGACCTACGTCAAGCTGGAGCGCAAGGTCGGCGACTTCGCCACCGTGGCGGTGGCGGTCCAGCTGGAGCTGGCCAGCGAAGGCGACCCCTCGGCCCCCAGCGCCACCTCCACCATCGCCGGGGCGGGCATCGCGCTCACCGCGGTGGCCTCGGCCAGTGTGCGCGCCACGGCGGCGGAGGACTTCCTGGCCGGTCAGGCACCCGGCCCAGACGCCTGGAACACCGCCGCCGACCTGGCCGCAGACGCCGCCGATCCGACCAGCGACGTGCGCGGCTCAGCGGACTACAAGCGCGACGTGGTGAGGGTCTTCGTCCGAAGAGGCCTGGCGAGGGCCCACCAGCTGGCCAGCGCGGCCTGACCAGCGCGGCCCAGAGAAACCAAGGAGAGGAGTCCCCGATCGCCATGCAGATCACAATCACTGTCAACGGCACCGATCGCAGCGCAGATGTCGAGCCCCGGCGCCTGCTTGTTAACCTGCTCAGGGAGGACCTGAGGCTCAAAGGCACCCACGTCGGCTGCGACACCACCAACTGCGGGGCGTGCACCGTCCTCCTCGACGGCGTCCCCGCAAAGTCCTGCACCATGTTCGCGGTCCAGGCCGACGGCCACCAGGTACTCACGGTCGAGGGTCTGATGAGCGGCGCGACCCTGCACCCGATCCAGGCGGCCTTCAAGGAGGAGCACGGCCTCCAGTGCGGCTTTTGCACCCCGGGGATGATGATGGTCTCCGCCGCCCTGCTCGAGTCCAACCCAGACCCCACCGAGGACGAGATCCGCTGGGCGCTGTCGGGCAACATCTGCCGCTGTACCGGCTACATGAACATCGTAAAGGCAGTCCAGGCCGCGGCTGAAGCGATCAGGGAGCAGGCCAGCACAGAGGAGAAGGTTGCATGACGACTACAGCCCCCGATTTCACCGGCATCGGCGCGAGCATCAAGAGGGTCGAGGACGACCGCTTCATCCGCGGCCGGGGGACCTACGTGGACGACCTGGTCCTGCCGGACATGTTGCAGATGGCGATCCTGCGCTCCCCGGTCGCCCATGCCCGCATCCGCTCAATCGACACCTCCGCCGCCTCCGCCCTGCCGGGGGTGGTAGCGGTGGTCACCGGCGAGCTGATGGCCGCGCACAAGCTCGCCTGGATGCCCACACTCTCGGGTGACACCCAGGCGGTGCTCGCCACGGACAAGGTCAGATTCCAGGGCCAGGAGGTGGCCGCGGTCATCGCGGAGGACATCTACACCGCCTACGACGCCCTGGAGCTGATCGACGTGGACTACGAGGTCCTCGAAGCGGTTACCACCCCCCAGCAGGCCCTGGCGCCCGGGGCCCCGGTGATCCGGGACGACAAGGAAGACAAGGCCGACAACCACATCTACGACTGGGAGGCCGGCGACAAGGCGGCGACCGACGCGGCCTTCGAAGCTGCGGACGTGGTGGTCACCCTGGACACACACTACCCGCGCTGCCACCCCTCCCCCATGGAGACCTGCGGCATCGTGGCCGACGTGCAGCCCGGCACCGGCAAGGTGGTCCTGCACATGACCTCCCAGGCCCCGCACGCCATCCGCACCGTGTTCGCCCTGGTCACCGGCCTGCCGGAGCAGAACATCCAGGTGAAGACCCCCGACATCGGCGGCGGCTTCGGGAACAAGGTGCCCGTCTACCCCGGCTACGTGGTGGCCACCGCGGCGAGCCTGCTCATCGGCCGGCCGGTCAAGTGGATCGACGACCGCACCGGCAACCTGATCTCCACCGGCTTTGCCCGGGACTACCACATGCACGGCGAGCTGGCCCTGACCAAAGACGGAAAGATGCTGGGCCTGCGCACCTCGCTGCTGAGCGACAACGGGGCTTTCTTCTCCGACGCGCAGCCCTCCAAGTTCCGCGCCGGGCTGTTCCACATCGTGACCGGCTCCTACGACCTGCCCGCAGCGCACGTCACCGCAACCGGGGCCTACACCAACAAGGCGCCCGGCGGTGTCGCATACCGGTGCTCCTTCCGGGTCACCGAGGCCTCCTACCTCATCGAGCGCCTGGTCTCCAACGCGGCGGCGGAGCTGGGGATAGACCCCGCCGAGCTGCGGCGCCGCAACTTCATCAAGGCCGACCAGTTCCCCTACATGTCGGCAACCGGCTTCGAGTACGACTCCGGCGACTACCACGCCGCCCTGGAGAAGGCCCTCGGGGCGGTGGGCTACGAGGACATGCGTGCCGAGCAGGCCGCCGCCCGCAAGGAGGGACGCCTCATCGGGATCGGCATGGCCAGCTTCACCGAGGTGGTCGGCGCCGGGAACCACAAGGACTACGACATCCTGGGCCTCAAGATGTTCGACTCCGCCGAGCTGCGGGTGCACCCGACCGGCAAGGCGATCCTCAAGATCGGAGTGCAGACCCAGGGCCAGGGGCACGAGACCACCTTCGCCCAGATCGTGGCCAGCGAGCTGGGCATCCCCGCAGGCGACGTGGCGGTGCAGTACGGCGACACCGACAACGTCCCCTACGGGCTCGGCACCTACGCCTCGCGCTCCACCCCGGTCGCCGGGGCGGCCACCGCGGTGGTGTCGCGCAAGCTGCGCGACAAGGCCCGCAAGCTGGCCGCCCACCTGCTCGAAGCCGCCGAGGAGGACCTGGAGTGGGAAACCGGCAAGTTCTTCGTCAAGGGCACCCCCGATCGCTCGGTGACCATCCAGGACTGCGCCTTCGCCGCCTACACCAACTTCGGCGACGAGATCGAGGGCGGCCTGGAGGGGGTCACCTACTACGACCCCCCGAACTTCACCTTCCCGTTCGGCTCATACGTGGTGGTGGTCGAGGTCGACGAAGGCACCGGGGAGTGGAAGGTGCTGCGGATGGTCGCGGTCGACGACTGCGGCGTGCGGATCAACCCCATGATCGTGGAGGGCCAGATCCACGGCGGGCTCACCGAGGGCTACGCCATCGCCGCCATGCAGCTGATCACCTTCGACGAGCTGGGCAACTGCATCGGGTCCAACTTCATGGACTACCTGCTGCCGACCAGCTGGGACACCCCGCGCTTCGAGGTGCTGGAGACCTGCACCCCCTCACCCCACCACCCCATCGGGGCGAAGGGGGTGGGCGAGTCCCCCACCGTGGGCTCCCCCGCCGCCTACGTGAATGCGGTGATCGACGCCCTGGCGCACCTGGGGGTGACCAACATCGACATGCCGGTCACCTCGGGCAAGGTCTGGGCGGCGATCCACGAGGCCAAGGCGCGGACCGCAGCCGCCTAACCCCTTTTGAATGAATTTGATCCCGTGCTCCCCAGCCTAGGTGTCCACGAAAGCGCCCTGCGCCGGACCCGCCAGCCCTACGCCACGGTGAAGGTGGTGTGGTCGGGGCCACCAGTGTCGGGCAAACCCGGCGACGCCGCGCTGGTGAGCGCCGACGGGCGGCTGGACGGATGGGTGGGGGGATCCTGCTCCGAGCCGGTGGTGATCCGCGAGGCCCTGGCCGCGATGCGCTCGGGCCGGCCCCGCCTGTTGCACCTGGGCCCCGCCGGGTCGGCCTGGCCAGAGCGGGAAGGGGTGGTGACCGTCGTGACCAGCTGTGCCAGCGAGGGGGCGATCGAGGTGTTCGTCGAGCCCCACCTGCCCCCGGCCCGACTGGTGGTGGTGGGCCGCGCCCCGGTGGTCAGGGTCCTGGTCGACACGGCGGTGGCCATCGGTATGGACGTGCTGGTGGTGGAGCGCGAACCCGCCGGGGCCGGGCCTGTCGGGGCCGGGCCTGTCGGGGCTGGGCCTGCTGGGGGTGAGAGCTGGCCCGACGGGGTGCAGGCCAGTGACGACCTGGACCTTGGCGCGGCTGGGGTGGGGGCTGGGTGCTACGTGGTGGTGGCCACCTTCGGGCGCTACGACGAGGACGCGCTCGCCGCGGCCCTGGCCACTGATGCCGACTATGTCGGGCTGGTGGCCTCGGCCAAGCGGGGCGCTTCGGTGCTCGGCCTGCTGGGCTCGATGGGGGTGGCAGAGGAGGCAATCGCCCGGGTCCAGTGCCCCGCCGGGCTCGACCTGGGCTCCACTACCCACGCCGAGATCGCAGTGGCGGTGCTGGCCGAGATCGTGGCCCTCATGTCCCGTTCCCGTGCGGCGCAGCTCCCCGAAGCCGGGGCCGCCGGGACAGCTGGCAGGCCGGCTGTGGCGGCAGACCCGGTGTGCGGGATGACCGTCGACCTGGCCACCTCGATCCACACCGCCACCCACGACGGGATCACCTACGCGTTCTGCTGCGGCGGCTGCCGCCAGAGATTCCTTGCCGATCCCGAGTCCTTCCTGGCCCCGGGGATGCCGCCCACCACTAATCCCCAGGAGCCTCCGGCATCCAGCGCTTCAACGGGTCGGCATGCCAGCCGGCCGCCTTGAGCGCACACTACGCCGAGCGCCGCACGGCACGGAGGTGCTGTCAGTGGTTTGCGAGACCTTGGCTGCGCTGTTGGAGTTGACCGGGTAGTCGTTCCGG
>JBOGGT010000105.1:0-6929 GCA_050744225.1 Acidimicrobiales bacterium
CCTTACATCCCGTATCGGCGCTCTCGCCGGCTGAAGTCCCGGAGGGTGCGCAGGAAGTCCACCCTGCGGAACGCCGGCCAGAACGGGTCCACAAAAGCAAACTCTGCGTAGGCGGACTGCCAGAGCAAGAACCCCGACATCCTGGCCTCCCCGCTGGTTCGGATGATCAGGTCAGGGTCGACCATGTCGGTCAGGTACAGGTTGGCGCCGAGAGACGCTGAGGTTATCCGTTCGGGCAACTGCTCGGGGTCCACCCCGGTACGCACGAGGTCGGCCACCAAGGCTTTGCAGGCATCCACGATCTCCTGACGCCCTCCGTAGCCCAGAGCCAGGTTTATCCGCCAGCTCCCCGGCGTCCGAGCGGTGGCCTCCGCAGCCTTGGCCGCCTCAGCGAGCGAAGCCGGCAACAGGTCCAGGCTCCCGATATGGCGGAGCGAGGCGTCGAAGCCCTCGGCCAGTGGCCCGAGACGCTGGACCAGGTCGGTGAGGACTTCGAGGAGGGGCTCCAGCTCCGCCCGAGGGCGGGCCAGATTCTCCGCCGAGAGCACCCAGGCGGTTACCGCGGGGATCCCCAACTCGTGGCACCAGGACAGGAATTGCTCGAACTTGGCGACTCCCTCCCCGTAGCTGGCCCGGTAGTCGGCAAGCCCCTCGGCACGGGCGAAGCGCCGGTGCCCGTCGAGGATGACCCCGATGTGGCCCGGAAGACGTTCGGGCTCCAGGTTGGCGGCCAAGCGACGCTCGTAGAGCCGGTAGATCGGGTCGGTCCACACCAGACCCCAGCTTTGCACGTCCGCAGGCGCGATGCCCGTCAGACCCCCAAGCCGGCCCGTCAGACCCCCGAGCCGGCCGGTCAGACCTCCAAGCCGGCCGGTCAGACCTCCAAGAAGCGGCGCACCGCCAGAGCGGACCCACCTGCCCCGACTATCGCCCCCATCAGGATCACGAAGACTTCGATGCCCACCATCTGGCCACCGGTCACCTCGACCGCGGTCAGCAGGTTGGCGTGGAAGTGGTTGATCACGTAAGAGACCAGGTGCTGCAGGCCCACCACTGCCACTGCCGCCACTATCGCCCCCAGAAGGCCCTGGATCAGCCCTTCAAGCATGAAGGGGATCCGGATGAACCAGTTGGTCGCTCCCACCAGCTTCATCACTGCGACCTCTTTTCGCCGGGCAAAGATGGCCATGCGTATCGCGTTGAGGATCAGCACCGAGGCGGACATCAACAGCACGACGGCCAGCACCCATATCACCACCTGCAATATCCCGGTCACTTTGAGCATCGCGTTCACCGCCTGTCGGTTGAACTGGACGCTGTAGACGCCTGGCTGGTTGTTGAACTGGCCCCCGACCGAGGCCGCCTCATTGGCATCCGTGAGGATGACCCTGAACGAGGGCGGCAACTCCGAGGGCAGCACGGCGGTGGTGAGGGTCGGCTGGTTGGCAAAATACGCCTTGAACTCGGCGTAGGACTCGGCCTGGTTGACGTAGCTGACGCTCTTGACCTCTGGATTGGACTTGAGCTGGGTCTGGATGGTCGAGGTCTGGGAACTGGTCGCGGTGGGATTCATGAAGACCAGCAGTTGGACCCCGCCCTTCCAGGTCCCAACAGCTCGGCTGACTCCCTGGTTGAGCAGCAGGGCCGCCCCCACCAGGGAAAGGGAAACCGCGACAGTCAGGATGGCGGCGAGGGTCATGAGGCGGTTGCGCCACAGGTTGGTCGCCGTCTCGCGCACCACGTACTCGGCGGAGAGTGCCACTACGAGGCCCTCCGCTGCCCGGGGACCGCGATCCTACGCATAGCCGTATACCCCTCTCACCTGGTCTCTCATGAGCATGCCTTGGTCCAGGGCGACCACCCGGCGCCGCATCCGGTCGACAATGGCCACGTCGTGCGTGGCCATGACCACGGTGGTGCCCATACGGTTGATCCGATCCAGGAGTCGAGTAATGCCCTCTGATGTGTCCGGGTCCAGGTTGCCGGTGGGCTCATCCGCCAACAGGATCAGCGGACGGTTGACGAAGGCACGGGCGATCCCAACTCGCTGCTGCTCACCGCCGGACAGCTCGTTGGGGAGGTTGTCCCGCCGCTTGGACAGGCCCACCAGATCGAGGATCTGGGGCACCTGGGCAGCCACCACGTGCTTGGGGCGCCCGATCACCTCCAAGGCAAAAGCCACATTCTCGAACACGGTCTTGTTCGGGAGCAAGCGGAAGTCCTGGAACACGCAGCCTATGTTTCGGCGCAGGAATGGAACCTTGTAGTGGTTCAGTCCTCCCACCTCCTTGCCTGCTACCCAGATCCGACCGGCGTCTGGGAGCTCCTCCCGCAGGATGAGCCGCAGGAAGGTCGACTTGCCGGAGCCTGAGGGCCCCACCAGGAAGACGAACTCGCCCTTGGCGATGTCCACCGAACACTGCCTCAGGGCGGTGACGGTGCCTTTATACGTCTTGGTGACATTGTCGAGTCTGATCATCTTGTAGCGACGTTCCCCCCTCGGGCGGCTCAGGCACCTTACCACGCACAATGGGCTCTGAACACGTCATCGGCGTGTGGTGATCAAGACGCTACCACCCACTCGACGGTCGGGCCAGTCACCCCGGGCCAGTCCCGTTGGGCCAGTCACCCCGGACTAGTCCCGTCGGGCGCGCTGCCAGCGCAAGAAGGCCTCCATGAACTGGTCCAGCTCCCCGGCCAGGACTGCATCGACGTTTCCGGTCTCGACCTCGGTCCTCAGGTCCTTGACCAGCTGGTACGGGGCCAAAACGTAGGAGCGGATCTGGCTGCCCCAACCGATGTCCGTCTGGGGTCCCGAGATCGCGTCCAACTCTGCGCGCCGCTGGGCCCGCTGGCGCTCGGCCAGCTTGGCAGCCAGGATCTGGAGTGCCTTCGCCTTGTTCTGGTGCTGGCTTCGCTCGTTCTGCACCGCGACCACGATCCCCGAAGGCCCGTGGGTGATCCGGACCGCCGAGTCGGTCACGTTTACGTGCTGCCCGCCGGCCCCGGACGACCGGT
Source organism: Acidimicrobiales bacterium (assembly GCA_050744225.1). Classification (GTDB taxonomy): domain Bacteria; phylum Actinomycetota; class Acidimicrobiia; order Acidimicrobiales; family JAJPHD01; genus JAVKSL01. Next base: position 3,019 of record JBOGGT010000105.1, read on the forward strand.
AGGTGTCGACCCGCAGGTCGCGCTCGTCGATGCTGACCTCGTCGGACAGATCGGTCAGGAAGGGCGTCACCTCCAGGGAAGCAAAGCTGGTCTCCCTCCGGTGCGATCCAAACGGCGAGATGCGGACCAGCCGGTGCACTCCCCGCTCTGCGCTGAGCAGGCCGTAGGCGTGGCGTCCCCGGACGGTGAAGGTCGCCGACAGGATGCCGGCCTCTTGGCCCTGGGACACCTCGTCCAGCTCGACCGAGAATCCCTTGTTCTCGGCCCAGCGCAGGTACATGCGCAACAACATCTCCGCCCAGTCCTGAGCGTCGGTGCCCCCAGCGCCAGCGTGCACCTCGGCGATCGCGTCAAGCTCGTCGTGCTCGCCGGCAAACAGGCTGCGCAGCTCGAGACGGTCCAACTCGCCGGCGAGCTCCGAGACCGCTTCGTCCAGCTCGACCTCCACTGAATCGTCATCCTCTTCCTGGGCCAGCTCGTAGAGGGTCTCCGCGTCGGACAATCGCCGGTCGAGAGCTTCCAAGAGCCCAACGTCGTCACGGACCCGCCCGTACGCGGTGGTTGCCTCGCGGGCTGTCGCCGGGCTGTCCCACAGGTCGGGGGCACCCACCACCTTTTCGAGGTCGGCGAGGGTTGCCCGCAGCCCGGGCAGGTCGAGGTAGGTCTCGGCCTCCCCGAGCCGCTTGCGCAGTCCGGCGAGGTCGGCGGAACGGTCCCTCACCGAGGGTTGGTGAGCCCGCTGGAGCCGGCCGAGGTCGACATCGGGGGGGCCACCCTTCTACTGCCGGCCATGGCACTGCTTGAACTTGAGGCCGCTACCACACCAGCATGGCTCGTTGCGCCCCAGCTTCTCCGCCTCGCTGCGGACCTCGGGCATCTGGCTTGGCGGATTCGGGCCGGGCGGGGCAGGACCCGGGGAGTCGGGCGGGGCCTGACCCGGGGAGTCGGTCGGACCGGGCTCGGCGCCACCGACGCCGGGGGGGCCAGAGAAGGACTCGGGACCCGAGACCAGGTCGGGGAGGTCGCCTGCCCCGGAGATCCCCATGAGGCTGGACAGGTCTGGCACCGGCTCGCCCGCGCCCAGGTACTGCGCTCCCGACAGATCCGGCTCTGGGTCCACCGGGGTGACCAACACCTCCACGTGGAGTACGTAGCGCAGGTAGTCGTCGTCGATCGAGGACATCAGCGCCCCGAACATCTGGTATCCGTCCTTCTGCCATGCCACCAGCGGGTCCTGCTGACCCATGGCTCGCAGGTTGATGCCTTCGCGCAGGTAGTCCATCTCGCTCAGGTGCTCTCGCCAGCGCTGGTCGATGATCTGCAGCATGATGTCGCGCTCCAGTGCCCTGGCGGTCTCCGCCCCGCCGGGCATCGTGGAGTCCCGTTCGGTGTAGAACTCCAGCGCCTCGGCGAGGATGCTGTCCGTGATCTGCTCCTTGCTCACCGCCTCGGCGAGGTCTTCTGCCACGAACTGGGTCGGGTAGTAAAGGTGGAGCTCGGTCACCAGGGCCTCGAAGTTCCAATCCTCGGGGAAGTCCCCGGGGCAGGCGTCGGACACTATCGAGGCGATCGCCGACTCGATCAGCTCGACCGTCCGCTCCCGCAGGTCCTCGCCGTCCAGCACCTGCATACGCCGGGCATAGATCACCTTGCGCTGCTCGTTCATGACGTCGTCGTACTTGAGGACGTCCTTGCGGATCTCGGCGTTCCGGGCCTCGACGGTGGTCTGAGCGCGCTCAATTGCCTTGGAAACCATCTTGGCCTCGATGGGAGTGTCCTCGGGCAGAGCCTTGCCCATCACCCAGTTCATCGCCCCGGTGGCGAACAGGCGCATCAACTCGTCCTCCAGCGACAGGTAGAACCGGCTCTCACCTGGATCTCCCTGACGACCTGAACGGCCCCGGAGCTGGTTGTCGATGCGCCGGCTCTCGTGACGCTCGCTGCCGAGCACGTACAGGCCACCCAGCTCTCGTATCCGGTCCCCCGCCTCCCGGCACTCCTCGGTGAACTTGGCCACCAACTCGCCCAGCCGAGCGTGGCCCTCGTCACTGACCAGGTCCAGCGCCTCGGCCTTCGCCTCTTCCAGCGCCAGGCCCTCGGGGTTGCCGCCGAGCACGATGTCCACCCCGCGGCCAGCCATGTTGGTAGCCACGGTGATCGCGCCGAGACGCCCCGCTTGGGCAACGATCTGGGCTTCTTGGACGTGCTGCTTGGCGTTCAGCACCGCGTGCGGGATCCCCCGCATCTCCAGCAGGGACGAAAGAAGCTCGGACTTGGCCACCGACGCGGTGCCCACCAGGACCGGCTGGCCCTTCTCCCTGCGTTCCACCAGGTCCTCGACCACCGCGTTGAACTTGGCCATCTCGGACTTGTAGATCAGGTCGGCGTGATCCTCCCGCACCATGGGCTCGTTGGTCGGGATGGGGACCACCGGTATGTCGTAGGTAGAGGCAAATTCTGAAGCCTCGGTCTCCGCGGTGCCGGTCATACCGGAGAGCTTGTCGTAGAGGCGGAAGTAGTTCTGCAGGGTGACCGTGGCCCAGGTGTGGTTCTCGTCCTTGATGGCGACGCGCTCCTTGGCTTCGGCGGCCTGGTGCAGGCCGTCTGACCAGCGCCGCCCCTCCAGGATCCGGCCGGTGAACTCGTCCACGATCTTCACCTCGCCACCGGCGACGATGTAGTCCTTGTCCCGCTTGTACAGCTCCTTGGCCCGCAGCGCCTGGGTGAGCTGGTGGACGTAGTTGACCGAGATGGCCTCGTACAAGTTGGCCACCCCGAGCTGGCGCTCCACCTTCGCGATGCCTTCCTCGGTGGGGGCGATGGTGCGCTTCTCCTCGTCCACCTCGTAGTCCACCTCGGCTCGCAGGGTGCGCGCAATGCCGGCGAACTGGTAGTACAGCCGGGCGGACTCGGTGGCGGGACCGGAGATGATCAGCGGGGTCCGAGCCTCGTCGATCAGGATCGAGTCGACCTCGTCCACGATGGCGAAGGTGTGGCCCCGCTGCACCATGGCATCCCGACTGCGGCACATGTTGTCCCGCAGGTAGTCAAATCCGAACTCGGTGTTGGTCCCGTACGTGACGTCGCACTCGTACGCTGCTCGCCGGGACTCAGAATCCTCGATCGCGGGCACGATCAGGCCCACGTTGAGCCCGAGGAACCGGTGCACCTGGCCCATCCAGGCTGCGTCCCGCGCCGCCAGGTAGTCGTTGACCGTGACCACGTGGACGCCCTCGCGGCTGAGCCCGTTCAGGTACACGGGGAGGGTGGAGACCAGCGTCTTGCCCTCGCCGGTGCGCATCTCGGCGATCCACCCGAAGTGCAGCGCCATCCCACCCATCAGCTGGACCGGGTAGTGACGCTGGCCGATCACCCGCCAGGCGGACTCACGGACGACTGCGAAAGCCTCGACCAACAGGTCGTCCAGGTCCTCGCCGTTGCCCAGGCGCTCGCGCAACTCGATGGTCCGGTGCGCCAGCGCCTCGTCGTCCAGGGCCTCCATCTCTGGTTCGAGTCCGTCGATGAGCGGCACGATCTGTGCCAGCCGTCGGACCTTCTTGCCCTCCCCGACCCGGAGCAGCTTGGTCAGCGCGCTCATGGAACCTCGATCCTAGCCCACACGCTCAATCTGTTTCGATCAGGCGCTCGCGTACCGCGTACATCACCGCTTGCATCCGGGAGTGGAGGTGCAGCTTCTCCAAGATGTTGCGGATGTGGTTCTTGGCAGTGTTCTCGGATATATACAGCTCCTCGGCGATCTCGCGGTTGGACAGGCCCCTGGCGGCCAGCTTGAGCACCTCCAGCTCGCGGCTGGTGAGGGCAGGAGCCGGAAAGCGCACCTCGGCCTTGCGCGCCAGGAGGTTGAACTCGCTGAGCAGCTTGGAGGCCATCGAGGGGGAGATGAGGCTCTC
>JBOGGT010000106.1:0-23265 GCA_050744225.1 Acidimicrobiales bacterium
CCGGCTGGAGGCGGCTCAAGTGGGTGCTGAAATAGGGGTCGCCCGCTCTGACGGCGTCTCCCCACCTTTCCATGAATAATCTTGCCCCTTCTGCCTCACGACCCACGCCCACCCCCGTCGGCGGCACGTCTGCCTCCAGCTCGGCGAGCACGCTCACCACGCAGCGCCCGCCCATTGCGGCGGCCCGCAGGCACAGGTCCACGTCAGCCCATCGACCCATTCCGGGGTCCAGGTGGTCGAGTCGTCGGAGGAGCTCGGTCCGGATCATCAGGCACTCGCCCGACACCGCAGACCAGTTGCGGGTCACACGGGCCGCTTCGAGGTAGCCGTAACCCGACGCAGGAAGGCCCTCCAGCACCGCGCCAGCCGGCTGCCCCCCCAGGCCCAGCACAAGCCCGACGTGGTGGACGCGCCCGGCCGGAGTCACCAGGCGCGCGCCGACCGGGCCAATCTCGGGGCGGAGCGCGTGCTCGGCCATCGCCGCCAGCCAGTCGTTCCGGGTGTCGGGAGCAACCCGGCAGTCAAGCAAGAGCACGAGCCCGCCGGTCGCGCTGCGTGCAGCGAGGTTGAGCGCTCGGATCCGCTCGCCGCCCGCCCCCGCCGAGCTGTGGATCACCCGCACACCTGGCCGGTCGGCCAGGTGGACCAGCAGCGCCCTGGTCTCCAGGTCCACCTCGCTCGGTCCGATCACGGTTACGTCGACCACGAACGGGCCGTCGGTGCCTGCGCCGAGCATCTCCGCCTCGGCGCCGTCCCCGCCGGTAAGGGCGTCAACACAGCGGCGGAGCTGGCGTGCCGCCCCGGTGGCCGCGGTGACCAGCGCGCTGACGGTGGTGCCGGGTGGGAGCCTGCGCCTGACGTGCCACATCCCGGGCATGGGACCCGGCTCGACCTGGGCATCTTCGCCCCGGCGTCGGAGTGCGGAGGTGAGCGCCCTGCCGCTGGCGGCATAGGCCCAGGGTTTGGCGGTGGAGTCCCCGGCGGCCGATCCGGGCACCACCCTCCAGTGGTAAGCCACCTCCGGGACGTGGAGCACGGCCCGAGCGGCTTCGGTGGCCCGGAGCATCAGGTCGTAGTCCTGGCTCCCGTCCAGCTCAGGCCTCATCCCGTCGAGCGATTCCAGCAGGGTTCGCCGGATCACGAACAGGTGCCCCACGTACGGGGTCATGAGCAGGTAGTCGGGCGACCAGTCCGGCTTGAACCTGGGTCCGAATGCCAGGCCGTCGGGGTCCAGCTTGTCCTCGTCGGAGTACGCCACGTCGGCCTCGGGGTTGGCCGAAAGGGCCGCCGCCATCCACGCCAGGGCACCGGGTGCCAGCTCGTCGTCGTGGTCCAGCAGAGCCACGAAGTCCCCGCTCGCCATTTCGAGCGCCCGGTTGGTCGCAGCGGAGATGCCCTGGTTGGATTCCAGCGCCGCCACCTTGATCCTCGACGGGTCCCTGCGGGCCAGCCGTCGCAGGTACGAGGTCAGCTCGGGCTGGGCGGAGCCGTCGTCGCACAGGCACAGCTCCCATGCCGGCCAGGTCTGGGCTCGCACGGAAGCCACGCAGCGGTCGAGCACCCACAGGTCCGTCCGGTAGACCGGGACGACGATACTGAAGCTCGCCCCCCCGCCCCTCATCGAGGCGACTGGCGGCCCAGGCCGGGATGCCAGCCAGGCGCGGTAGCGCTCGTGGTCGTCTGAGGCGTCCAGCGCCCACGGTGGATCCGGGGGCGCGGGCGCGTCGGACGCCGCAGTGGGTCCGGTGGCATCGGCCAGGCGGTCGATGGCCCACACCAGCGCCCGCCAGACCGCCCCTTCGCCGCCCCCGACCGCACCGCCCCCGACCGGGCCGCCCCCGACCGCGCCGCCCCCGGAGGTCCCCGTCCCGGCTGGGCTCACCGGCGGGCCAGGGCCAGGAACTGGCGGCCGAGCAGTGGCCAGGCCCACGGGCTGGCCAGGTAACGCTCGACGAGCGCCGCCGATGCCGGTAGCCGCCCGCGGAACGAGTAAGGAAGGAACCGAGCGGTTACTTCGGCTCCCTCGAACCCCGCGGCATACAGGTGCTCGGCGACCGAGACATGGGTGAGCGCCAGCGTGTGGTCCGCGCAGTCGAAGTACTCGCGGGCACAGTAACGGAAGTTTGGCCCCATCACACACAGCGTCCCCCCCGGCGCCATGGCGGCCCGCAGCCGGACCAGCAGCCGGAAGACGTCCTCCTGGGTGGCCAGGTGCTCAAGCAGGTTGGACACGAACACGCCGTCGAAGTACCCCTCGGGCAGCTCGACCGACATCACGTCCCCGACCAGGCACTTGACCCCCGGCCCGAGCTGGGGGTCGATTTGGTCCACCGCCCAGCGCTCAGTCCCCGCGGGCAGCGAGGCGAGCAGTTCGCCCCGGCCGGCGGCAACGTCGAGCACCCGTCCGGGGTGGCCCATGCGCGCCCACAGCCAGGGACCCACCTGGTCCCAGACTGCCTGCCTGGCGGACTGGTCGACGTCGCGGAATCGATACTCGTAGAGTCGGGGGTAATCCATCTGCTCACAGTCGAGGGCGGGAGCCGTTAGAGTACCTGGCTGGTGGAACCCGACCCGGCACCGTCCCTGGGAGTCGGCTCCGGTCTCGACGTATGCATCGTCGGCGGATGCGGCCACGTGGGCCTGCCCTTGGCGCTCACCATGGCTCGAACCGGGCGCCGGGTGGGCATCTACGACCTGGACGAGGCCAAGATGGCCAGCGTCGCCGCTGGTCGGATGCCCTTTATCGAGGCCGGCGGAGCCGAGCTGCTGGCCGAGATCCTGCCCACCGGGCGCCTGGAGATGTCGGCGGATGCCTCGATGGTGGGCCGGGCCCGGGCGGTGGTCCTGGTGGTGGGGACCCCCATCGACGAGTTCTTGAACCCGACCTTCTCGGTCTTCGACCGGGTGATCGACGACATCGCTCCCTGGCTGGTGCCCGGCACCCTGGTGGTCCTGCGCTCCACCTCCTACCCCGGTACCACCGAGTGGGTGACCCGGGCGCTGGCCGAGCGAGGGGCGGCGGTCGACGTGGCGTTCTGCCCTGAGCGCATTTCGGAGGGGCGGGCAATCGAGGAGCTGACCACGCTGCCCCAGATTGTCGGGGCCGACGAGGATGCCACCGCGGAGCGCGCAGCCGAGCTCTTCGGCTCGTTGGGGGTCTCCACGGTGCGGGCCACAACCCGTGAGGCCGAGCTGGCCAAACTGTTCACCAATACCTGGCGGTACATGAAGTTTGCGGTGGCCAACCAGTTCTTCGTGATCGCCCAGGAGGCTGGACTCGACTACGACCGCATCCTGCACGCCATACGGGACGACTATCCCCGCGCCGCCGACCTGCCCGGCCCGGGCTTTGCCGCCGGCCCCTGCCTGCTCAAGGACACCATGCAGCTCAGCGCCTTCAGCCGCAGCACCTTCGTGCTCGGCCACGCCGCCATGCTGGTCAACGAGGGCCTGCCCGAGGTCCTGGTCCGGGCGCTGGAGGAGGCGGGGGACCTGCGCGGGCGCAACGTGGCCATCCTGGGGATGGCGTTCAAGGCCGAGTCGGACGACATCCGGGCCTCGCTCAGCTACAAGCTGCGCAGGCTGTTGAGCTTCGCGGGGGCCCAGGTGGCCTGCACCGACCCGTATGTGGACGCGCCCGGCCTGGTCGACCTGGAGACCGTCCTGGCGGACGCAGAGATCGTGGTGATCGGCGCCCCCCACGCGGCATACGCCGGCCTCGACCTGGCCGGGCGCAGGGTGGTCGACATCTGGGGCCTGACCTCGGGAGAGATCCGCCTGTGAGGCGGGTCCTGCTCACTGGCGCAGCGGGGTTTATCGCCGGATACCTGGTTCCCGAGCTCCTCGATGCCGGCTGGGACGTGGTTGGCCTGGACAACTTCTCGAAATATGGCCCGGTGTCGCGCACTTTCAGTGCCCACCCCCGCTTCGCGCTGGTCGAGGGCGACGCCAGCGATGCGGGCCTGATGCGCGAGCTGGCGGCGGACGTGGACCAGCTGGTGGCGGGCGCGGCGATGATCGGCGGGATCAGCTACTTCCACGCCTTTGCCTACGACCTGCTGGCCGAGAATGAGCGGATCATGGCGGCCACCTTCGACGCGGCCATCGCCGCTCACGAGGCGGGGAGGCTGGAGCGGGTGGTGGTGGTCTCCTCCTCAATGGTCTATGAGAGCGCCGATGTGTTCCCCACCCCCGAGGGCGCCCAGCTGGCCTGCCCGCCCCCCCGTTCGACCTACGGTTTCTCCAAGCTGGCGGCGGAGTACTTTGCGAAAGGAGCTTGGGAGCAGCACGGGGTGCCTTACACCATCTTGCGGCCCTTCAACTGCGTTGGCACCGGGGAGCGCCGGGCACTGAGGGACGTGACCGTAATGTCCGGCAACGTCAAGCTGGCGATGAGCCATGTGGTCCCGGACCTGGTGCACAAGGTGCTCGCCGGCCAGGATCCCCTCCACATCCTGGGCGACGGCAGCCAGGTCCGCCACTACACCTACGGGGGCGACCTGGCTCGCGGGATCCGCCTGGCCATGGAGTCCGAGCGGGCGCTGAACCAGGATTTCAACCTGTCTACCGCGATGGGCACCACGGTCGCGGAGCTGGCCGGGGTGATCTGGCGCAAGGTCCGCGGCGGTGATGTGCCGCTCCGCCTGGTCCACGACCAGCCATACGAGCACGACGTGGCCCGGCGGGTGCCCGACGTGGCCAAGGCGGCCGAGGTCCTGGGTTTCACCGCCACGACGACCCTGGACGAGATGCTCGACGAGGTGATCCCGTGGGTGGACGCCGAGCTGCGTGCAGGCCACCTGTGAGCGACGACACGTTGTTGTTGTCGGTGGTCATCCCGGTGTTCAACGAGGGCGCCACGATCGCCTCGGTGCTGCGCTCGCTGGAGGCACGGGTCTCCACCCCGCACGAGGTGGTGGTGGTCTACGACTTCGACGGGGACAACACCGTGGCCCCGGTCCAGGCGCTCCTGGAGGAGCTGCCCGCGGTCCGCCTGCATCGCAACACCCTGGGGCGGGGTGCCCTCAATGCCATACGCTCGGGCATCGCTGCAAGCGCGGGGCGCTACGTGCTGGTGGGCATGGCAGACGGCAGCGACGACCACCGGGTGGCGGACCAGATGGTGGCCCTGGCGATGGCGGGGGCATCGGTGGTCGCTGCCAGTCGCTACGCCCCCGGCGGCTCCCAGGTAGGCGGACCACGGGCCAAAGCTCTGGCGAGCAGGACCGCTGGCCTCCTGCTCCACCATGTGGGGGGGATGCCGATCCACGACCCGACCAACAACTACAAGCTCTACGAACGGGACTTTCTGGAGGCGGTCGGGATCGAGAGCACCGGCGGGTTCGAGGTGGCACTGGAGCTGTCGGTGAAGGCGTACGCCGGTGGCTACGCCATGGCCGAGGTCCCGGCCACCTGGTCCGGCAGGACCGAGGGGGAGAGCCGCTTCGACCTACGGCGCTGGCTCCCGGCATACCTGCGCTGGTGGGCCAAGGGCATGGCCGTGGGCCTCCGCCGGGGCCGCTGAGGCGGATGGCGTAGAGCGAAAACTTTTGGACAATAAGGTCATCTCTCGTGACGTTATTGTCCAAAGATAACCTTTGTCCATGCTGATCTTGGCCACATCGGACGGGATCCACCTCCTCGAAGGGAGCGAGTGGCGGCGCGAGCTGTCGGGACACGACGTCCGCGTGGTTGTTTCAGGTGAGTCGGGCTGGCTGGCCGCGGTCGACGGGCGATCGGTTTGGCGGCGGTCGGCGCAGGGTACCTGGGCAGAGTTGGCCAGTGTCGATGGTGACGAGCTGACCTGCGCTGAGGCGATTCCCGGGGGCCTGCTGGCGGAGTCCAACGGTGATCACTTACTGCTGGGCACCACCGGCGCCCACCTGTTGCGGATGTCCGCCACCGGCGAGCTGGAGGCGGTGCAGGGATTCGGGCGCACACCGGGCCGGGACGAGTGGTACACGCCGTGGGGCGGTCCTCCTGAGGTGCGGTCGATTGCGGTGGGCGGCGACGGAGCCTGGTACGTGAACGTCCACGTGGGCGGCATCCTTCGTTCCGCCGACGGGGGTGGGACCTGGGCGCCGACAATCGACCTGCACGCAGACGTGCACCAGGTGATCTGTCCCCGATCCCACCAGCCCGATCTGGTGCTGGCGGCCTGCGCCGACGGCCTGGCGATGAGCAGGGACGGCGGGGTGTCCTGGCGGCTGCGGGACCAGGGACTGCACCAGACATACTGCCGGGCGGTTGCAGCAGTGGAGGATTGCGTCATTGTCTCTGCCTCGGACGGGCCGGGCGGGGGTCACGCCGGGGTGTTCCGCGCCGACCTGGACGACGGGTGGGCCGGCTTCCGGCGCTGCGACGGGGGTCTTCCGTTCCTGGCCGGCAACATCGACACCAACTGGTTGGTGGCCGACGACGGGGTGGTTGCGCTGGTTTTTCCCGACGGGAGCGTCTTCACCAGCCCAGACCAGGGGACCACCTGGGCCCAGGTCGGGGAGCGGCGGGGAACGCCGCGCTCGCTGGCCTGGTTGTAGGAGAGCCCTCGGGCTCGGGTCGGGCCGGCCTAGCGGAGGGTCTGCAGGGCGGAGGGGCTGCCGGACGGACCGGGCCTGCGTCGGTATCATCGGGCCTGTGCTCGCGGTCCGTCCTCTTGAACTGGTGGGTCGCCGGGTGGTGTTGCGGCCACTCAAAGCCCACGACTTCGAGCAGTGGAGGGAGGTGCGCCGCCGCTGCCGGGACTGGCTCGAGCCGTGGGAGCCAAACCCGCCGCCCGGCAGTGGAGACATCACCGAGGATCGCCGGGCTTTCGTCGCTCGCTGCGGCGCTCGTGAGCGGGAGCGCCAGCTCGGCACCGGGTATGGCTTCGGGATCTTTGCCGGGGCCAGTCGCCTGAGCGGGGAAGTCAACCTCTCCTCACTGCAACGAGGTCCGTTCCAGAACGCCTACCTGGGATACTGGGTGGATCAGGCCGTGGCCGGTCAGGGGCTGGTGCCCGAAGCGGTGGTGGTGGCGCTGCAGTTTGCCTTCGAGTCTCTCGACCTGCATCGGGTGCAGATCGCGATCATCCCCCGCAACTATGCCAGCCGGAGGGTGATGGAAAAGCTCGGCATCCGGGAGGAGGGGGTGGCGCTTCGCTACCTGGAGATCAACGGGGTCTGGGAAGACCACATCCGCTATGCGATCACCGCCGAGGAGTGGCATCGGGCCAGGGAGGCGTTCCTGTACCGCTGGGTCCTGCCCTCCGACGTGCCGAGCTAAGCAGTGCCCGTCGACCCCCGAGCAGTGGGGGCCACCTCCGGACCCTGGGAGTGGCGCTGGGATGAGGCGGACTGCATGCTCTATGCGCTGGGTGTGGGCGCTGGGACCGCTGAGCTGGCATTCACCACCGAGCACGGAGACGAGCCCGGCCACGCCAGGGCGGGTCACGGCAGGGTCGGGCAGGAAGTGCTCCCCACTTTTGCCACCCTTGGCGGTCCCCCCCGTCCCTCACCTGAGGTGGTGGGCGACTACGACCCGGCAATGTTGGTCCACGGGGAGCACTCCGTGGACCTGGCCGGCCCCCTCCCGGCCAAGGCCAGGGTATCCACGACCGCGAAGATCGTGGGAATCTTCGACAAGCGCTCAGGAGCGCTGGTGGTCACCGAGTCCAGGTCGGTGGATTCTGAGACCGGAAAGTGGCTCTTCACCAACCGGGCAGGTGCGTTCATCCGGGGGGAAGGCGGCTGGGAGGGCGAGCCCCGGCCCCCGGCCAGCGCCCCGTCCGACCCGTCCGACCCGTCCGACCACAGGGACCCGCCCGACCACCCGGACCCGCCCGACCACCCGGACCCGCCCGACCAACATCGGGCGCCGGACTTTGTGGTCCGCTACCCGACCCGGACCGATCAGGCGCTGATCTACCGGCTGTCGGGGGACCGCAACCCGATCCACTCGGATCCGGCCTATGCCCGCAGGGCCGGATTTGACCGGCCGATCCTCCACGGCCTTTGTACCTGGGGCTTCACCGGGCGAGCCCTGCTGCACAGCTTGTGCGGGTCCGACCCAGCGCGTTTTGGCTCGATGGCGGGTCGCTTCGCGGCGCCGGTCTACCCGGGGGACTGGCTCACGGTTTCGATCTGGGTGCAGGGTGAGGGTGCCTCGTTCTTCACCTGCAACCAGAGTGGCCAGGTGGTGTTGGACCGTGGGCGCTTTCGCCGGGCATGAGCGCATCCGACGTGGGTGGGAGCGAGTCTGGAGCCACCACGGGGCAGATTATCCGGGTTCGGCGGGCGCGTACAGACGAGTACGGCAGGATCGCCACCATCACCGTGGATGCGTTTCGTGCGGTGGTCGGCTCAGCCCTGTCCGAGCACTACGCGGCAGTGCTGGGCGACGTGGCCGGCCGGTCGGGCGACTCGGTGCTGCTGGTGGCGGAGGTGGCGGGGGAGGTTGTCGGCTCGGTGGCCTATGTCGCCGATTCGGGCTCGCGCCTTGGCCCGTGGCTGGAGCCCGGCGAGGCGGGGATCCGGATGCTGGCGGTGGTGCCCGAGGCTCGAGGTGCTGGGGTCGGAGCAGCGCTGGTTTCGGCTTGCTTGGGGCGAGCCCGGTCTGCCGGACGGACTGGGCTGGCTCTTTACTCGACCGAGCTAATGCTCGCCGCTCACCGGCTCTACCTGCGGGCGGGCTTCGTCCGAGTTGCCGAGCGGGACACGGAGCCCTGCCTATGGTGCTTTGAGAGGCGTCTCGGCCCCGGAACTTCGGACTAAGCTGGCTGGGTTGGGCGTGTGGTGGAATGGCATACACAGCGGACTTAAAATCCGTGGCCTTCGGGCATGAGGGTTCGACCCCCTCCACGCCCACCCCTTCGACCTCTAGGGTGTCGGGTTCGCCACTGAGGTGGTGGGGAACAGCTCGATCCAGCTTTCTCCCGGCGCCAGCGGGATCTTCTTGCCCCCAGCGTCGAGCAGCTCGGTTGGATCGGAGGGCTTGCGGTGTACCCAGGTGCCCTTGATCACCACCCCGTCGCGGGCCACCTCGGCTGATCCTGAGCCGATGACCCCCACGTAGTTCTGGTGTGTTCCGGTGTCGTCCTCCACGTACGGGCTGGGGGTGACCGGGACCTCCTCGACCACCACATTGGCTGCGGAGATCTGGTCGCCGCCCCCGAGGCTCGCGGGAGTGGACCCGTATGAGCGCAGGTAGCGGCCGGTAACCGGGTTCCAGCGCCACCAGACGTCCGAGGCGTAGGAGAAGTCCAGGTGAACAGAGCTCGCCGGAGTTCCGGTCGGGGGCTTGGCTGAGTAGGTGAATAGCGGCTTCGGCGCTCCGGTCGGGTGTCCGGCCGCAGCAAGCAGGGCGCTGGTTGAGGTCTCGACCTGGTGCGGGGCCAGACGGTGTGGGTCGTCGGTATAAGGGGCCGCGTCCGTGATGTAGTTGACGGTACGCGCGCCCGAGGTGTCGACTGCGTTCACCGACGGGTTGATGCCACCGGCGAAGCCGAAGACCGGCCTGCCCAGCTGGGGCAGTATGAGGGCGTCGACCAGGCGGGACGAGCGCACCGGCTCTATACGGGCTTCTGAGTGACACTGGAACACGGCGAGGAAGCGGGTGATGCCCCCCTCGACCGGCTCCTCGTACACCAAGTCAGCCGAGTTCAGCCCGTACTGGGGGCGTCCTTCGGGGGAGTTCTCCACCTTGACGGCCACTGCAGGGTGGTTGGGTACCGTGCCGTGGGGTGCTGGCGTCCCGCTGAGGGGGCAGACCGGCTTGGGTGTGGGGGCGGCGAGGGTGGGGTTGGTGCGGGTCAACGCGACGGGTTCAGAGATCAGGGGACCGGCAGTCGGGTCTGGGATGGCTAGGATCAGCCAGGCGACCAGTGCCAACAGGACCGGCGTGAAGACGATGACCAGCCCTCGTCGCACAGATCGCAGAGCGTCTCTGAGCCGTCGTCGAAGCGAACGGTGGTTGTTGACCGGCTTCGGCACCGCCGTCACAATACTAGTTCCTAGGCTCGGCGCACCGCTGGTTCCAGCGCCACCGCCGGCCCGCGCACCGCTGGCATTGTTGCGCTATGCTGAGCCGCTACGGCGGTCGGCTCCGGTCGTTTGCCGTGGGTAAGCCAGGGGTCAAGCAATGGTCCCGGTGTGGGCGCTCGTGCGTCCAAACGCCACCCTCCCATCTATCTGGGCAGCTGCCCAGGTTTTCAACTCAAAACTAAGGAACACTGACATGGCAACAGGAACGGTAAAGTTTTTCAACGCAGAGAAGGGCTACGGGTTCATCTCCCGGGACGATGGCGAGGACGTGTTCGTTCACTTCTCCAACATCCGGAGCGAGGGCTACCGGACCCTCGAGACGGGCCAGAAGGTTGAGTTCGACGTGGCCCCCGGCCGGAAGGGCGAAGAGGCCCAGAACGTGCGGGTCGTGTGAGCTAGCTGGCGGCCCTTTTCGGGCCAGTGTGGGCGCACGGGCAGGGTCCGTGCGCCCTTTTTCATTTGAGCGGTGGGGGTGGCGTCGGGACGGGCGGCAGGGCGAAGACCTGGCCCGCAAAGACCAGGTCCGGCGCTCCGGGGTGGGCAAACCGGGAGGTGTTGGCGGCGATGAGCTGACGCCAGTAGCGCTCGACCTCGGCATCGGACGGCGTCGCTTGCCAGTGCTGTGCAAGGGTGGCCGCGGCCACCAGCCAAAGGTTCTGCCCGGGTGCGATCGTCCAATTCTGGGGTGGGAGCACGGGCTGCGGTAGGAGCACGGACTGGGTCGGCGGCTCACCCGGAGGGGCCGGCGGGACGGCCACCATGGTGGGTACTGTCCAGTCAGGGGTGGATGAGAGGGGCGCTGGTGCCGCTCGAGCGGCCGGCGTGGCCCAGGCAGGATGTCCGAGGGCCGTGGTCGCGCCCGCCGTCGTGGCCAGCGATACCCCGGCCACCACGCCGAGCACTCGTTTGACCACTCCAACGCTGAGCCGGTCGAGGATCCGCGCCGCTCGGGCGAAGCCGGCCGCTCGGGCAACCAGTCCGGCGAGGGTGACAACGAGGAGGTAGGCCGCGACCACCTCTGAGGCAATTCGGGCGAGAGCAAAGCCAATTGAGATCGCCCCCCGCTGAGCCGCCCAGGCGCCCAGGGTGGCGGGGTGTAGCACCGGCGGCGCGGCCAAGGCGCCGTTGCTGAGATGGTGAAGGCCGGCGAGCGTCCCGACGAGCAGGGCGGTCCAGCAGAGAAGGGTCAGCATCGCCCGGCTGGGGGGCGCGATCCTGCAGTCGGGGTTGGGTTGCACCGCCCTGTGGGTGGGGAGGCACTCAGGTTGGGGTGGCATCTGCAGGGTCCTTACTATTTGAGGGGCTCAGCTATTTGAGGGGCTCAGCTATTTGAGGGGCTAACAGCGGATCTGAGCTGTCGAGCTCCGACCGATGTTTCCGGCGCCGGCTGGGGGAGCGGTGGTGGCGGCGGTGGCGGTGGAGTGGGCGTGGATCTGGATCCAGCGACCGACACCAGGTAGGGCTCCGCCGAAGACGACCGGCACTCGCCCGGCGAGGGCAACGCAAACCTGAGCTCCCGAGACGCTCACTTGGGCGGGACCGTCGAGGGTTATTCCGCTCAGGACTTGGGCGGCAACAGAGGCGTCGGCCACTTGTGTGGCAGTCTCCGGGTCCACCGAGACGGTGCCGCTACCGTAGAACGACCCGGTCGCCAGTTGGTTCGTGGCATCCTCCGCCGCGGTCTGGGCCGCCTGGGCAAGTTCACGCTGGCCCAGGAACGCAGACCCGGCGTCAATCACGATGGCCGCCAGGACCGCCAGGATGAGAACCGCCGCGGGTACCAGCACCAGCACGCTGCCAGTCTCCAATCTCAGCAAGTCTCGGAGTCTCAGCGGGTCTCGGAGTCTCAGCCGGCGCATGTTGCCTCCCCCGCCAGGCCGCTGCGGTAGGGATCCAGGAGTTCGCTTTGAGTTGCAGAGACGGTGAAGCCATTTCCCCACCCGCCGAGGAGGGGGACTGACAGGACCGGCACTCGGTACTTCACCTCGGCGACCACCTCCCCGCAGCGGGTGGCGTTACCACTGAGGGCGAGGGTCATGCGCGAAAGGCTCCGGCCGGAGCCAATGATCGCCTGATCGGCGGCAGCCCGGGCTGCCCCGCCGGGGTTCTGCGCTGGAACCTGCACAAATGCGCGCGCCGCTCCGGTGGCAGCGGCAGACGCCGCGAACTTGGAGTCGAGAACGCCCCATGCGTTTACGATCACGAGCGTCCCCAGCACGAAGATCAGCACGCCGAATACGAGCGCGTATAGCCCACCAACCTGGCCCGCCTCCCCTCGGCCCCGTCGGACCCGCGGAGGGGCGGCGGGACCCCGGTGGCGTTGCGCCAGAGGGGCCGGCCACCCTGACGACTCTGTGGGCATGGCACTCACGGCCTCAACATCTCCCTCCTCACCACCACGCTCTGCTGCCACTGTCTCAAGCCGAGTCCCGTGGCAGCGAAGCTGGGGAGCACGCTCGGGTTGCGAACCGACACGGTCAGCTCGACCACTTGTGGGCTGACGCGCCAGGCGAAGGTGGCGCTCGCCCCGTATCGCCCGAGGACTGCCCTCGCGTCCGCACTGGCCTTGGCTTGGGCAGAGAAGCTCGCTCCAGCGTTGGACCCTGCCACCGCGCTGGCGGCGCTCAGGGCAGCGGCTGTCACTGCGGAGCGGCCGTAAAGGTCAAAGGCGACCTGCACGGCAACCAACAACAGGACGAGGAACACCGCGACCCCGACGACGCTCGCCACCAGCCCCGTCCCCGCCTCGCTGGCGACCCTCGCCGGGCTGGCCGCTACCGGACCGGGCACGACCGAGGTCGGTGACGGCACAACTGGCAAGGGTCCCAACACCGGGCTCAGCTCCCGATCTGGCTCACCTGGTTGCTCACCTGGGTAGTCGCGCTCCCCAGTATGGCCTTGAATGCGAGCCACAAACCCACCCCCAGGAATGCCATCACGAGCACGGCGATCGCCGCCGAGATGACTCCTTCGCCGCGTTCGTCGGAGATGGTCCGGTCGTACAGCCATGTCCGTGCTGCCTGCTGGAACAGCCACACCTTGATGATCATGTTGCTCATAGCGCCCTCCTTGGGGACTGGGTAGTGGGGATAGTTACTGTTTGGCAGGTCTCATGTGCCGGCAAAGGCACGTAACGCTTGGGTAAATGGAATGGCGAGGAAGATCACTCCCGGTACCAGTGCAGCGACGGTGACCGGGATCCACACCTGCTGCGCCCGCCGTTCCATGATCTCGACCAGGGAACGCTGCACATCGCGCCTTATGGAGCGGGCCTCTTCGGAGATCAGGCGCCCCAGGTCGGGTGCCTCGGAGTGCAGGCCCAGTATCGGCACCAGCCTCGAAAGCGCCTCGACGTCGGCCACCTCGGACCACTCGACGAGAGCCCGGGATTCAGACAGCCCGTGCCGGATGCGCCCGCATACCCGCGCCAGGTCGGCGCCGCAGGCTCCCCGGCTGCGCTCTGCGAGGCGGGCCAGTGCCGGGCCGAGGGCGTAGCCGGCGCTCAGCAAGGTGGCAAGCTGCTCGGAAACGACAGGCAGCTCGAGCACCAGCCGACGTTGCCAGGACGCGGATGCTGACGCGAGCCGTTGCTCTATGACTAAAAAGGCAAGCACCGGAGCGCCGAGGACCAGCAGCAGCCCGAGCAGCAGCGGGGGTGTAGCGACCAGGGCGATCAGGGCGCCGAGCCCGAAGGCCCCCACGCTCCAGCCAAGCTGGCGCAGCCTGAAGCCGGTCACGTCGAGGGGGGAGTGGATGCGTTCGAGTCGCCGGGCCAGCTCCTCGTTGACCCCGAAAATGCGGGCAACGCGGGCGCCCAGCCCCGCGGCGACCGGGCCGAGCACCTGGCGCAGCGACTCCACCGAGAACGGGTCGCCCCGCTTGCGGGCGAGGCCGCTCGGGACCTGGGGAGCCCGCTGGAGCCCAGGTGAGTACGGTCGGAGCCGGTCGGCCAGGGTTGGCCTCGAGAACCGGCGCCAGCTGGCGAGAAGCAGGGTCACGCCCAGCCAGGCCACCAGGCCCGAGACCACCCACAGCCGGCTCATCCCAGAACCCGCTCGGCCTCGGGCAGCCGCATCAGCCGGCCCGCCCACACCCAGCAGGCCGCCATCGCGGCCAGGCCCACCAGGACCAGGACCTGGCCGAGGGGGGTCTCGAAGGCCGCCCGCCCGGTCCCGATAGAAAGCCCGGCCAAGGCCATGCCGAGCGGGACGACTGCGACGAAGCGGCGGGCGAAGCGGACCCCGGCCTGTTGGGCCAGTGCGTTGCGCCTGCCCTGGATCTCGGCAATGCGGTCTTCGACCAATGCCGCCAGCCGGCGGTCGATGTCGGAACCACCCACCTGGTGAGCGACGAGCAGGGTTTCACAGGCGGCGTCCGCGGTGGGATCGGCCAGGCAGTCCTTGAGCACTCCGACGGTGCGGGCGAAGTCGGTTGACACCAGCCATTCGCGCTCGGCGGCGGCGAAGGCCGGGCGGAGTTCCTCGGGTCCGGCCCGGCCGACCTCGAACAGCGCCTGGGGGATCGAGCGCCCGAGCGCCCCGATCTGCACCCGCATCTCCTCGATCATGCGCGGCCAGGCCGCACGCGCCGTCGTCAGGCGGCGTTCCCGCCGGGCGCGGTACGAGCCGACCGGGATGGCCGCACACAGCCCGGCGGAAACCAGGGCGGCAAGCACACCGCCGAAGAACGCAAAGCCGAGCGCCCCGCCGACGACAGCCACGGTTGCCATCACCGCGGCGAGCTCCCTCGGGGCGATCCCCACCAGGCCAGAGACCTCGAGCCAGCGGCGAGCAGCGTCGCGTCGACGCCCGCGGGACCGGGCTGTGCCAGGCCCGAAGCCCCTCCAGCCGAGGGCCAGCGAGGTCCACGCCAGGAACACTCCGTAGGCCGCCAACAGTGCGAGCACGACGCTCACGACGTTCTCCACCGGCGTGGACCTCGTTCGCCGACCCCTCCATCGCCCGCCGCGCCCACCGGCGAGCCCACCGCCGACCGGCCCGCCGAACCGCCCGCTGACCCGCTCGCTGACCCGCTCGCCGACCCGCTCGCCGCAGGCCCGCTTGCCAACCCGCTCGCCGCAGGCCCGCCCGCCAACCCGCCCGCAACCATCGCAGACCCGCCCGGCGACCCGCCCGAACCTCGGTGCGGGGGCGGGCGCAGTTCGGCGAGGTTGTCGGGCGCCGGAGCGGGTCGTGGGGGTCGGTGGGCAGGATTTAGTAGATTCAGGAGGTCAAATCCAGCCGCCTCCATGGCCGGGCCGGCTCGCACCGGCAGGTTGCCGCTCCATTGGAGCGCCTCCCCGGGAGCGTGACGCCTGAACACCTCGGTAACCGTGAACGCGCTCGAGCCGGGGCCGGACTGGAGGTCCTCGACCGCCAGCACCTCGTCCACCTCGATGCCGCCAGGGCAGCGCCGGCAGTGCACCACCACGTCCACCGCCTCGCTGACCAGCGCAGACAGCGCCCACAGGGGCAGCTCAGCACCCTCGGAGCCCAGCTGGCAGATGAAACGCAGCCTGGTCAGCGCCTGGCGAGCTGAGCCCGCATGAATCGTGGTATAGCCCTTGACGCCAGAGCTGAGGGTCAACAGCAGGGGCAGTGCCTCGCCGGTGTCGCGCACCTCGCCGACGATCGCCACGTCGGGCGCCATGCGCAAGAATCCCGCCACCAGCCGGCGCAGGTCCACCCCTGCCCGGTCGGCCCGCGCCGGGCGGGTCTGCATGTGCGCCACGTTGGGCAGGTCCAGGTCGCACTCAAAGACTTCCTCGGCGACTACCACCCGGAGCGACGGGTCCAGCTCGGCGGCGCAGCACGACAACAAAGTCGTTTTGCCGCTCCCAGGTGCCCCGGCCACCAACAGCGACAGCCGAGCGGCGATGCAAGCCCGGAGGAACTGGGCCACCGGCAGGTCAAGGGTGTCCCGTTCAACCAGCTCATCCAGGGTGCGGATCGGAAGCCCGGTGAACTTGCGGATGTTGACCAGCAGGTGTCCCCCTTTGCCGATATCCGCGTGCACCACATGCAGGCGCGCCCCGGTGTCCAGCTGGGCGTCCTGGAGCCCCTCGGCGGGGTCCAGCTTGCGGTGCGAGGAGGTGGAGTCGTCCACCAGCTTGGTGAGGGTGCGCAGCACGTGGTCGTCGTCGTGGAAGGCCTCGTCGTGGTAACCGCTTCGCCCTGTGTGGCGCCGGGCAAATATCTCGTCGGGCGCGTTGACCGCGATCTCCCACACGTCGGGGTCCTCCAGCAGTGCTTCCAGCGGACCGTAGCCGGCCAGGTTGCGATAGACCCGCTGCGCCACCAGCTCGGGGTCGGCGAGGTCGAACGGCCGCAGCCCCCGTGCGTGGTCGGAAGACCACGCTGCGACCTCGGTGTCGATAAGGCCGCGCAGCGCCTCCGGGCCGCCGTCGGCCGCCATGTCCAGCGCGCACGACTTAGCCTTGTCCTGTACCGATCGCTCTATCTCCACCAACGGCGAGCGCCAGCTCCCCGTCGTGGTCTCACCCATACGCAAGAGCCACACCTTCCTCACCCCGGGGACTGCACTCGGGCAGTCACCCTCATCTCTGAGCCACGGGGGAAGTGGACGTTGCCCTCACAGTGTGCCCCAGCCGGAGGGTGTTTGCAAGGGGCAAATGGTACAGATATGCCCGAGATATACTGGTTTGGGCTCCTCAAATGGGACCCGGCGCCCGCACGACGGGGAGAAGCTGACCCAGCCACCTCGGTAGGGGTAGTGCCGGGCCGGGTTCCCCCCCGTCCGCCCGGCTCGCTAGGCCCCGGCGGCGAGGCCCATCTCGAGGGGGCTGACCAGATCTGGGTGCGAGGGCAGGACCCGCACGGCGAAACCGTAGCGGCCCGATTGGGTGCAGGTGAAGGACCCGGAGTACAGGACTCCGCCGGGCGCGATTCCCAACTCGGCAACCGCCCCGGCCCCCGACCCGGCCCCCGCAACCGACCCGCCGTCCCCCGACCCGCCAGCGCCCTCCCCCGACCCGCCAGGGCCGCCGAGTGGTACCGGGGTCATCTCCTCCACCTCGACTCCGCTCAGCTCGTCGTTGCCCCTCACGGTGCCGTGGAGTAGTCGAACCACCACGTCGGAGGCATCTAGGCAACCCAGGTGGACGACGGCCTCGACCGGTCGGGTGGAGCCCAAGTCGAGGCTAAGCCCGTCGGCCTCCACCCAGTCGACCTTCACCTGCGGCCAGGCCGCGACGACCTTGGAGCGCCACGCGGCGAGCTGGCGGGCCCGTCGATGCCCCTCCCCCGAGAGGGCCAGCGAGCGTCGTGCCGCGGGCTCGTAGAACCGCTCGGTATATTCCTGCACCATCCGTGACGCCACGATGTTCGGACCGAGGGAGCGCAGGGATGCCTTCACCCGACGCACCCAGGCTCGGGGCACCGGCCCGCCGATGCGCTCGTAGAACAGCGGGACCACCTGGTGTTCCAGCAGGTCGAACAAGCTGGCGGCCTCGACTGCGTCCCGGTGCACGGCGTCGCCGTCGCCCTCAGCGGAGGCGATGGCCCAGCCGTTGTCCCCGTTGAAGGACTCGTCCCACCAGCCATCCAGGATCGAGCAGTTGAGCCCGCCGTTGAGGGCGGACTTCATCCCGCTGGTCCCGCAGGCCTCCAACGGGCGGCGCGGGGTGTTGAGCCAGAGGTCGCAGCCCTGGTACATCGCCCGGGCGAGGCCGATCTCGTAGTCCTCCAAGAAAGCTATCCGGTGCCGCACGGCCGGGTCGCGTGAGAACTGGACTATCTGGCGGATCATTGCCTTGCCCGGGTCGTCAGCCGGGTGCGCCTTGCCGGCAAAGACCATCTGCACCGGGGTGTCGGTCGAGGTGAGCAGGGCAATCAGGCGATCCGGGTCGGACAACAACAGCGGGGCTCGCTTGTAGGAGGCAAAACGCCTGGCCCAGCCGATGGTGAGCACCCTGGGGTCGAGCACCTCGTCGCACCAGGCGGTGTCTGCGTCGCCCGCGACGGCCATCGAGGAGCGCAGCCGGGAGCGCACCACGCCCACCAGGCGCTCGCGGCCCTGCTCCCGGGCGCGCCACAACTGGGCGTCGGAGATCGTGTCCACTCTTGCCCAGTCCTCGGTGTCAGCCCTGTCCCAGCTGGGCAGCACCGCCCGGGTCACCAGGTCGCTGATCTCGGGAGATACCCAGGTGGGGGCGTGGACCCCGTTGGTGACCGAGTCGATCGGGACCTCGTCTACGTCCAGGGCGGGCCACAGGGAGGCGAACATCTGGCGGCTGACCCGGCCGTGCAGCTTGGAGACCGCGTTGGAGCGCCCCGCCAGGCGTAGGCCCATAACCGCCATGTTGAAAGGGGCAGAGGGGGCCTCCCCGGGAAAGTGGCCCAGCTCCATCAGGGTCTCGATGCTCACCCCGCACTCCTCGCACCACAGGGAGAAATGCCGCTCCATGGACCAGCGGGGGAAGCGGTCGATGCCGGCGGGTACCGGGGTGTGGGTGGTGAAAACCGCTCCCGCCCGGGTCGCCTCCAGCGCCTCGGCAAAGCTGAGCCCCTCCCCGGTGACCAGCCGGCGGATCCGCTCCAGCCCCAGGAAGCCGGCGTGGCCCTCGTTGGTGTGGAACACCTGGGTCTCCTCGCCCAGGGCGGCCAGCGCCCGGACCCCCCCGATGCCGAGCAGGATCTCCTGGCGGAGTCGGTGCTCGTTGTCCCCCCCGTAGAGGCGGTCGGTGACCTGGCGCCCGCTCGCGTCGTTCTCCTCCACATCGGAGTCGAGCAGGTAGAGCCTCACCCGGCCCACGTCCGCCCGCCAGACCTGGGCCACCAGGGGCGAATCGGCCAGCTCGACGGTGACCGTTACGTCCTCCACCGGGTGGACGGCCATGGCGTGGAGGTCGAGTTGCGGGTAGATCTCCTGCTGCCACCCGTCGGGGCTGAGGGCCTGGCGGAAGTACCCGTGGCGGTACAACAGCCCCACCCCCACGAGGGGCACCCCGAGTTCGCTGGCGGCCTTGAGGTGGTCGCCCGCCAGCACCCCGAGACCGCCAGAGTACTGGGGGACAGCCTCGGCGATGCCGAACTCCGGCGAGAAATAAGCCACGGCCACACAGTCACTCGCCGCCGGCCTGCTCTGGAACCAGGCGGGAGCACCCAGGTAGCGCCGCAGGTTTGTATGCACCTCGCGCAGGAACGCAAGGAACGCAGCATCGCCCGCCAGCGTCTCCATCCGCTCCGGGCTCAGCTGGGAGACCAGGCGGACCGGATCGTGCCCCATCGCCTCCCACCCGGCGGGGTCGCACCAGCGGAACAGGTCCCTGGTCCGCTCGTCCCACGACCAGCGCAGGTTGGTCGCCAACTCCTGGATGGGCACCAGCGCGGGGGGAAGCTGGACCCGGACGGTGAAGCTTCGCAGCGCTCGCACGCCTCAACCGTAGTGGACGTTGGGCGTTTTGAGTAATTTGCCCTATTGCTCCCAAGCGCCGTGTCCACCCACGCCCTGCGCCCCTCGCCAGAGCGCGGCGGCCCTGCGTGGGCCTGACCAGCCAGGTAAGGGACCCGGGTTAGGCGCTTCCCCGTGGTGGATAGGCTGGGAGCAGGCATGATGGGACGGATCGCTATAGATGACGTGCGTCCGCGCACCCCCGGCGGGGAGTACCCGGCCAAGGCGGTGGTTGGGGAGCGCGTTCGGGTATCGGCTGACATCTTCCGTGACGGGCACGACATTCTGGCTGCCCGGCTGCGCTGGTGGCCCGAGTCCGCAGACGACGTGGGTGGGGAGCGGGCGGACATGCATGAGCTGGGCAACGACCGCTGGGAGGCATCCTTCCTGCCGAGCGCGATCGGGGCGCACAATTTTATGCTGGAGGCATGGACCGACACCTGGGCCACCTGGCGGCGCAAGGTGAACCTCAAGTTCGAGGCGGGTGAGCCCATCGAAGTGGACCTGGAGGAGGGGGCCCTGCTGCTCCTGGAGCGGGTTCGACTGATGGAAGGCGAGCCTGAACGGCCCGGGGACGCGGAAGTGCTGCTGAGCGAGGCGGCGGCGGCGCTGCGGTCACCGTGCGGGATGATGGCCACCCGGCTGGCCCCGGCGATGAGCGCCGAGGTGGGCGCGGCGATGTCAGGGCCGCTGGGGGCGGTGGACCTGGCCTCCAGCCCGACCATGGGGCTGTGGGTGGACCGGGTGCTGGGGGCCTGCAGCGCTTGGTACGAGATGTTCCCCCGTTCCGAGGGGGGCCTGGCCGGGGCGACGGCGCGCCTGGACGGGATCGCAGAGATGGGCTTCGAGGTGGTCTACCTCCCGCCGGTGCACCCAATCGGGCGAACCGCGCGCAAGGGAGCGGGCAACTCCTTGGTGGCCGGGCCGCACGATCCGGGCAGCCCGTGGGCGATAGGGTCGCCTGAGGGCGGGCACGAGGCCCTGAACTCCGAGCTCGGGACCCTGGACGACTTTGCCGCATTCGTGGCCCGCGCCGCCGAGCTCGGGATGGAGGTGGCGCTGGACTACGCGCTGCAGTGCTCCCCGGACCACCCCTGGGTGAGCGAGCACCCCGAGTGGTTCATCCGCCGGCCGGACGGCTCGGTGGCCTACGCCGAGAACCCACCCAAGCGCTACCAGGACATCGTGGCCCTGGACCTGTGGGGCGAGGGTCCCGGCGACCGCGCCGACGCCTGGCAGGCGTGCCTGGAGGCCCTCGCGGTCTGGATCGAACGTGGAGTGAAGGTCTTCCGGGTGGACAACCCGCATACCAAGCCGATCCCGTTCTGGGGCTGGCTGATCGAGGCGGTCCACGCGGAGCACCCCGAGGTCATCTTCCTGGCCGAGGCGTTCACCCGGCCCAAGGTCATGGCCAAGCTCGCCGAGGTGGGCTTCACCCAGAGCTACACCTACTTCACCTGGCGGACCACCGCCGCCGAGCTGGAGGAATACGCCACCCAGCTGAGCGAGGGGCCGGCCTCGGACTACATGCGCCCCAACTTCTGGCCCACCACCCCGGACATCCTCGCCGGACCGCTGCGGGGTGGCCCGATCTCGACCTTCAAGGCACGCCTGGTGCTGGCGGCCACCCTGTCCCCGTCCTACGGGGTCTACAGCGGCTACGAGCTGGGGGAGAACATCCCGGCCAGCTCGGACAACGAGGAGTACGCGGACTCGGAGAAGTACCGGATCAAGCCCAGGGACTGGGGACGGCCGGATTCGCTGGCTGGGTACATCGCCCGGATAAACGCCTCGCGCCGGGCGCACCCGGCCCTGCGGATCCTGCGCAACCTGGTCTTTGCCGCCTCGAACAACCCGGCTATCCTCGCGTATGCCCGCCACAGCGACGACCGCTCTGACGTGGTCTGCATGGTGGTCAACCTGGACCCGACCACGCCCCAGGAGGCCACGCTCACCCTGGACCTGGGTCGGCTCGGGATTGCCTGGGACCGGGCCTACGAAGCGGCCGACGAGCTGACCGGGGCGGTGTTCACCTGGACCGGCCCCAACCCGTTCGTCCGATTGGATCCCGGGGTCGAGCCCGCCCACCTGCTGCATTTGCGCCCGGTGGCGCGGTGAGCTCCGGCGGCGAAACCCGCGCTGGGCCGGTGCTGTCAAATGCCAGCGACCCGCAGTGGTACCGCCGCGCGGTGTTCTATGAGGTGCTGGTGCGGGGGTTCTTCGACGGGAACGACGACGGTACCGGTGACCTGGCCGGGCTGGCGGTCAAGCTCGACTACCTGTCCTGGCTCGGGGTGGACTGCTTGTGGTTGCTGCCCTTCTACCAGTCCCCGCTGCGCGATGGGGGCTATGACATCAGCGACTACTTCACCGTCCTGCCCGAGTACGGGAACCTGGCCGACGTGCTGCACCTGGTGGAGGAGGCCCACGCCCGGGGGATCCGGGTGATCGCGGATCTGGTGATGAACCACACCAGCGACGCCCATCCCTGGTTCGCCGAGTCCCGTTCGGACCGCACCAACCCCAGGGCGGACTGGTACGTGTGGAGCGACGACGACACCCGGTGGCCCGAGGCCCGGATCATCTTCGTGGATACCGAGAAGTCCAACTGGACCTGGGACCCCGTCCGGGGCCAGTACTACTGGCACCGGTTCTTCTCACATCAGCCGGACCTCAACTACGACAACCCAGCCGTCGCCGACGCCATGCTGGAGGTGATGCGCTTCTGGGCGGACATCGGACTGGACGGCTTCCGGCTGGACGCGGTGCCCTACCTGTTCGAGCGCGACGGGACCAACTGCGAGAACCTGGCCGAGAGCCACGAGTACCTGCGCCGGCTGCGCAAGGAGCTGGAGGGCTCGCACCCGGGGATGGTGCTGCTGGCCGAGGCCAACCAGTGGCCGGCGGACGTGGTGGACTACTTCGGCGGCAGCGAATCTGGGGAGTCCGACGAGTGCCACATGTGCTTCCACTTCCCGGTGATGCCGCGCATGTTCATGGCGGTGCGGCGAGAGCAGCGCTTCCCGATCACCGAGATCCTGGCCCAGACCCCGGACATCCCCGAGGGAGCGCAGTGGGCGTTCTTCTTGCGCAACCACGACGAGCTGACCCTGGAGATGGTCACCGACGAGGAGCGCGACTACATGTACGCCGAGTATGCCAAGGACCCGCGCATGAAGCGCAACATTGGAATCGGCCGGCGCCTGGCTCCCCTGGTGGACAACGACCGCCGGGTCGCCGAGCTGTTGCACGCACTGCTGTTCTCCATGCCGGGCACCCCGATCCTGTACTATGGGGACGAGCTGTTGATGGGGGACAACATCTACCTCGGGGACCGCGACGCGGTCCGCACCCCGATGCAGTGGTCTCCGGATCGCAACGCCGGGTTCAGCCGCGCCGACTTCGCACGGCTCTACCTGCCCCCCCTGATGGACCCGGTGTACGGCTACCAGGGGGTGAACGTGGAGGCCCAGATGCGCAACCCGAGCTCGTTCCTGCACTGGGTGCGGGCGATGCTCCAGGTCCGCCACCAGCACGCGCTCTTCGGGACCGGCACCTTCGAGGTCCTTCCGGCGGAGAACCCCTCGGTGCTGGCGTTCGTGCGGTGTGAGGCAAACCCCGAAGACGGGAAGGATGACGTGGTGCTCTGTGTGAACAACCTGAGCCGTTTTGCCCAGCCGGTCAAGCTGGCCCTGGACCGCTGGGCCGGGCGGAGGCCGATAGAGCTGCTGGGGCGGGTGCCGTTCCCCGTGATCGGCGAAGGGGAGTACGTGCTCAGCCTGGGGGGATATGCGGCGTACTGGTTTCAGCTGGTGGAGGGGGCGGGCCCCGGAGGGGC
>JBOGGT010000107.1:0-20374 GCA_050744225.1 Acidimicrobiales bacterium
GTGCCCGCCAGCTCAGTGCCCGCCAGCTCAGTGCCCGCCAGCTCAGTGCCCGCCAGCTCAGTGCCCGCCAGCTCAGTGCCCGCCAGCTCAGTGCTCAGTAGCCCGGCGATGGTCGCCGGATAGAGGCGACGCTCCGCTGCCTTGATCCGCTCGTGCAGCGACTCGACGGTGTCGCCCGGAAGGACCGGCACTGCCTCCTGCGCCAGGATGGGCCCGGCGTCCACAACCGGGGTGGCGATGTGCACCGTGCAGCCGGTGACCTTGACCCCCGCAGCGAGTGCCTCTGCGACCGCGTGCCAGCCGCGGAAGGAGGGTAGCAACGCCGGGTGAGTATTCAGGATCCGCCCGGGCCAGGCCTCGAAGATCGGCTTGTCCAGCACGGTTGCGAATCCCGCCATGGCCACCAGGTCCACCTGGTGGTCGCCCAGCACGTCCACCAGGGCGTGGGTGAAGGCCAGCCGGTCGAATGAGTTGCCCCAGTCACGCCGGAGGACCGTATGTGTTGGGACCCCCGCTCGTTTTGCGACCTCGGAGGCTTCGCAGCTCCGGTCGGTCACCACCACCACCACCGGGAGGCCGGCGCCCAAAAGTGCCTCCAGGATGCTCCCTCGGCCCGATGCCAGCACCCCTATGCGCACGTCAGCCGACCCTACCGGGGATCTGGCGGGTCGGCGCGAGCCAGCAGGTGCTGGTCCTCCTGCCAGCGCGCCATTGCCCAGCAGAGGTCTGAGAGCCGGTTGAGGTATGGGCCAACCAGGCTGGCGGGCCGGTCGGCTGCGAGGGCCATAGCCAAGCGCTCCGCCCGGCGGACCACGGTCCTGGCCATGTCCAGCAGTGCAGAGACCGGGCTCTCGCCGGGCACCACGAACGCGGCGGGCATCTCGAATCGGGCCAGGAGCCCGTCGATGTGACCTTCGAGAGCGGTCACCATCTCCTTTGTGACCAGCGTTGCGCTCGGGGTAAGCTTGTGACGATTCTCCGGGCTGGTGGCGACCTCGGCCATGAGCACCCACAGGTCGCGTTCCAGGTCGATCAGGGCCAGGTCGAGCTCAGACCCCCGCTCAGCGTGCGATCGAACCACCCCCAGAGCGGCCTGGGCCTCGTCGACCGTCCCATTCAGCTCGATCACCGGATCGTCCTTGCGGACCCTGCCGCCGTAGAGCAGCCCGGTGGTCCCGTCGTCTCCGGTCTTGGTGTAGATCCTCGGCGATCTGGCCACCAGTCAAATCTAGCCAACTACGGATCCGAGCGAAAACTAGCCGACCGACCTCAAGCGGCTCACCAATGGGTTAGGTGCCTCGGCCACGCTCTGTCAACCGAATTGAGGAGTGCTACCTGAACTGAGGAGTGCTACCCGTCAGGGCGACGGGTAGCACTCCTCAGTTCGCCTGATCCCAGCCACCGCCCCCTACGCCTCGCCGTTCGGGTGCCGAATGCCCGTCTAGCATTTGACGCGACCAACCACCTCTCTAGCTCCCACGAGGACCGGCCTCCATGCCCATTGTCGTAACCGCATCCACCACACTTGAATCGGGGGTCGAAGCCCTGGGGGTCCCGGTGTGCGTCGGCTTCACCAGCTCTCCGGTCAATGAGCTTGACTCGGCCTACTGCGCTGCGAGGGGATTCACCGGTAAGGCGGGGGAGGTCCTTGCCGCACCGGGTCGAGGGGGGACCACCGCAGTAGCGGTGGGCCTCGGCGAGCCGGACAGGCTGGATGGGGAAGCCCTGCGCCGGGCGGCAGCGGAGTTCGTGAGGACTGCGTGGCGGAACCGCTCGGGGGCCTTCCTCCTTCCTGACTTGCCGGGCGGCATGACTCTGGCGGAGGCCGCCAAGGCGGTCACCGAGGGCGCATGCCTTGCTGCCTACCGCTTTGACCGTTACAAGAGCGAGGCCAAGCCGTGCCAGCTGGAGACGCTCTCGGTCTGTGCCCTGGAGGCTGACCCGGCACCGCTGGCGAGCGCTATTGCTGCCGGTGCCGCGGTGGCGCGGGCTGTGTGCCTGGCTCGGGACCTGGTGAACGACCCCGCTGGCTCGATGACTCCCAGGCGCCTGGCCGAGGTGGTCGGGCAGGTGGCGGCGGAACGCGGGCTCGGTGTCGAGGTCTGGGATGAGGAGCGGATTTCGTCAGAGCGGTTGGGCGGGCTGATGGGGGTAGCCGCCGGTTCAGACGAGCCTGCCCGGCTGATCCGCCTTTCCTACGAGCCGCCCGGTTCGCAGACGCCCGGTTCACGGGCGCCCGGTTCGCAGACGCCCGGCGCGGCTTCGCCGGTGCCCTTGGTGGTGCTGGTGGGCAAGGGGATAACGTTTGACTCCGGAGGGCTCTCGCTCAAGTCGGCGGAGGGGATGATGACCATGAAGACCGACATGAGCGGGGCGGCCGCAGTGATCGGCGCCATGTCGGCGTTGGCGGAGCTGAAGGCTCCGGTGCGGGTGATCGGGATCATGCCTACGACCGAGAACATGCCCGGGGGACACGCCACCAAGCCGGGCGACGTCCTGCGGACCCGCAACGGAAAGACCATCGAGGTGCTCAACACCGACGCCGAGGGCCGCCTCGTGCTGGCCGACGGGCTGGCCCTGGCGGCGGAGCTCGAACCGGCTGCGATCATCGACCTGGCCACCCTGACCGGGGCTTGCGTGACCGCCCTGGGCCGGGGCATCGCCGGGTTGATGGGCAACAACGAGGACCTGGTGGACCAGGTGCGCGCGGCGTCAGAGCGCGCCGGGGAACGCGTCTGGCCCCTGCCCCTACCCGAGGACTACCGCAAGCACGTCGAGTCGGAGATTGCCGACATCAAGAACATCGGCGAGGCGGGCCAGGCGGGTGCGCTGGTTGCCGGGCTGATCCTGTCTGAGTTCGTTGGGGAGTCGCCCTGGGCGCATCTGGACATCGCCGGCCCCGCCCGCTCCTACCAGGAGGACGGCTACCAGCACAAGGGAGGGACCGGTTTCGGGGTGAGGACCCTTATCGAGCTGCTCCGGACCTTCGAGCCGGTTACCGCGCCAGTATAGCCAGCTCAGGTCGGGGTTATGAGAGCACCGCGGTGGCGGTCCCAGGCCCAGACCGACGCCTCGCGGGCCACCACCGGGTGGAAGCGCCACCGGACCAGCTGGCGCTCGGTGGCCTCCAGATCCTCGCCCAGCTCGATCAGGCTGAGGGCCAGCTGACGGCTGCGGCGGCGGAGGTGCTCGGCGGCTGGCATCCGGGCCTCGGACTCGACTAGGGCGTCGTGGGTGGCCCGTAGGCTATCCGGGAGGCGGGCGGCCTGGTGGCGGTTGATTGGAGGGATCCGGCGACGGACCGCGAGCGTCTCGGGGCCGCGGGACTGGGCCAGCTCGAACTGGGTGAGCCGCACAAGGGCTCTACGGAACGGGGAGTGGCGCCCGCCGCGGTCACCCAGGCCCAGGCAGCGCGCACACTCGGCCAGGTCCAGCTCGTAGCCCTTCGGCTCGGCCTCCAGGCCGGCGACTAGGCGCCTGGCCAGCCAGGTGGTGGACGGGCCGAGGATCCCCAGCCAGTAAGTCTCGACGTAGGCCGAACGGGGGTCGTGGCCGAGGGTGTCGATCACCGGGTCGGGCCAGGCGCAGATGCGCAGCTTGTCGTGGGCCGGGTTGTCGTGGGCCGGGTCTTCGTGGGCCGGGTCTTCGTGGGCCGGGTCGTCGGGTTCAGGAGTATGATGGGGGACAGTAGTTAGTGTCATGTTATCTCATGTTAGCCGGAGCACCATGAGACGTCAAGGAATAAACGAGACTTTGCCTTTCAGGGTCACGTAGCCGACAAAGGCCACCGCGTCGATCAGGGTGTGGGCGATCACCAACGGCGCAGTCCGGCCATAGCGCTGGTAGATCCGCCCGAAGATCAGGCCCATCACGAAGTTGCCAGCAAAACCTCCGAAGCCCTGGTAGAGGTGGTAGGAGCCGCGAACCACCGCGCTGGTCAGGAGGGCCTTGTTGTCGCCCCAGCCGATCTGGGAGAGCCGGTGGAGCAAGAAGCCGGCGACGATGACCTCCTCCAGCACGCCGTCCTGGATGGAGTCGAGAATGAGTACTGGGATGCGGTACCACGCAGGGGGCAGGGTGGTCGCCACGATCTGCAGGCTGAGGCCCAGGTGGTAGGCAAGCAGGTAAAGGCCCAGACCCGCCCCGCCGATTCCCGCGGCGAGCCCTGCCCCCCAGGCAAGGTCCCGGTTGGGCTGGAGGAGGTCCGCGCCGATGGTGTGGAAGGACTCCCCGGAGCGGGTGAGCAGGTAGGCCACCAGCGCCACCGGGACCAGCGCATCGACGATCCCCACCAGCTGAAAGGCCAGGTCCAACAGAGGCTGGCCGGGGGTCACCGAGCCGTTCAGCACCGCAGCCTGGGCGTGCAGGGAAGTGGGGGCGCTCAAGTCCTTCGCCAGGTCCAGGATCGAATAGACCGCCGAGGCGCCGAGCGAGAGCCCCAGCACCAGCCAGACCTCGGCGCTCAGGGCACGACGGGAGGGGAGTGCGTCGGCCACCTGGGCGAGGCTAACCGCAGGGCTGACCTGGCCGGGGGGCGCCGGGGCGGGAGTGGGCACGGCGGTTGGAGCGCGCCGAGCAGATTAATCCAATGGGGCTTTGGCGCGGAATGTTGAGCGGCCAGGTAAGGTTTTATCTGGCGAACGCTGACATTCAGAGAGGGTTGATCGCACATGCCGAACGTCCGTGAGCTGCTCGCCCAGGTCAAGTCCGGGATCACCGAGGTGGACACCGCCACCGCCGCAGGGCTGGAGGGTGTCACCTGGCTGGATGTGCGAGAGCCCGATGAGCACGACCAGGGTGCGGTGCCGGGTGCGGTGCACATCCCGCGGGGGCAGCTGGAGATCCAGGTCGAGTCCAAGCTGGTGAACAAATCCGCTCCGGTGGTGGTCTACTGCGCCGGCGGTTCGCGCTCGGCTTTCGCCGCGGCAACGCTGGCCCAGCTCGGCTACACCGACGTGGTCTCGATGGCCGGAGGATTCAACCGGTGGAAGGACGAGGGTCGGGCCTGGGCTGCGCCACGGGTGCTGAGCGCGGACCAGCGCAACCGCTACCAGCGCCACCTGCTCCTGCCCGAGGTGGGCGAGGCGGGCCAGCAGGCTCTGCTGGACGCCAAGGTGCTGCTGCTGGGTGCGGGGGGGCTGGGCTCACCCTCTGCCCTTTACCTGGCGGCCGCCGGGGTGGGGACGCTCGGGATCCTGGACATGGACGTGGTCGACGCTTCCAACCTCCAGCGCCAGATCCTGCACAACCTGGACAGCCTGGGCCAGCGCAAGGTGGACTCCGCCAAGGCCACCCTGACCGCCATGAACCCGGACGTGAACGTGGTCACCTACGACGTCCGCCTGGGAGCGGACAACGTCTTGGACATCTTCGACGGCTACGACGTGATCGTGGATGGCACCGACAACTTCCCCACCCGCTACCTGGTCAACGATGCGGCCCTTGTGAAGCGGATCCCGGTGGTGCACGGGTCGATCTTCCGCTTCGAGGGCCAGGCCACGGTGTTCGCGCCGTACGTCGGCCCGTGCTACCGCTGCTTCGTTCCCGAGCCCCCTCCGCCCGAGCTGGCGCCGTCGTGCTCCGAAGCCGGGGTGCTCGGGGTGCTGTGCGGGATCGTGGGGTCCATCCAGGCGATGGAGGCGCTCAAGTTGATCCTGGGCCTCGGCGAGCCGCTGATCGGGCGGCTGATGGCGTACGACTCGCTGGAGGAGAGCTTCCGGACCTTCAAGGTGCGCCGGGACCCGGACTGCCCCGCCTGTGGGGTCAACGCCGGCGAGATCGTGATCGCCGAGTACGACGCGGGCTGCATGCCCCACCCACACCAGGCGCCGGTCCCGGTCGGCTGAGACCGGTCGGCTAAGGGCGCAGCCTCGTCCGCTGCTGCTGCTGTGGACTTGGCCGCACGCGGCGGAGAGTGAGGACACGCTCGGCGTGGCGCTCCTCCTCCAGCAGCTTGTGACGTGCCTCCAGGACATCGAACTGGTTGATCAGGCCATCCAGATGGCTGCGATCGGAGCGATCGACCACCGGCAGCACTCCGATGTCGAGCGTCACCATCCGTTCGGCGACCGCTCGGAGGATCTCGTCGGAATGGGCCACCGCGCTTGGTTGGGTCATGACCTCGCCCACGAGCGCGCCATTCGACCTTCCTTCCAGGACAGCGGACCAAGGCAAGACGCCAACCAGCTTTCCCCCGGGGTCCAGGACCGGATAGAGACGCTGGCGGCGATGCGGGGAGCCCTCGCCCAAGTCCTCGTACAGCTCCGCCAGAGCCAGGGCCGGCTCGACGGTGTAGACGTCGGTTTCCATGACCTCACGCACGAAGGTTGCCTCCAGTGGGTCGACCGCGTACTCGCGCATCACGTGGAAGCCCCGGCGGGCCACTTTCTCGGTCAAGATCGAGCGCTTCAAGACCAGCACGCTGACCAGGTGGGCGATGGTCGCGGCAACCAGGAGGGCCAGCAGGATGTTCTCGTCGTGGGTCAGCTCGAAGGCAAAGATGATGGCGGTGAACGGAGAGCGGGTCACCCCAGCCAGCGATCCTGACATCCCGATGAGGGCGAACACACCGACCGATGCGCCGGGCAGCACGTGGCCGAGTACCCCGCCGATGGCGGCGCCCATCATCAAGATGGGGGCCAGGATCCCCCCACTGGTCCCTCCGCCGAGCCCTGCTGCCCAGATCACCATCTTGACGAAAAAGAGCAGAACGAGCGCCCCGAGCCCGAGCTCGCCGAGCAGCTCGGCGTGGATGGTGTTGTAGCCGACCCCGAGGGCACGTGGGTCGATCAGGCCACCGAGGCCGATTACGAGGCCGCCGATGATCGGCCACCACATCCAGTGCAGGTGGCCGGTGAGCTTTTTGAACAGGTCCTCGCAGCCATAGACGGCCTGGGTCATCACCCAGCCGCCGAGCCCCGTTGCGATCCCGATCGTTGCCGCGCCGAGCAGGACCACGCCGCCCAGCGGTGGGTGGCCGGGGACGGGGAACAGGGGTTGGGGCATGACCAGCCCGGCGCTGGCGATTACCATGCGCAGTCCGTCGGCGGTCGCCGAGGCGAGGCCGATCAGGATCATCGAACGAGGCTTGAACTCGAAGGCCAGGAGCTCGACGCCGAACAGCGTCGCCGCGACTGGGGTCCCGAACACCGCACTCATGCCGGCTGCCGCCCCGGCCACGAGGAGTGCACGGCGCTGGGCGGCGGTGAGGCGGAACAGCTGGCCGACGATCGAGCCGACGGCGCCACCGGTCAGGATGATCGGACCCTCGGCGCCGAACGGGCCACCGGTACCGATGCTGATGGCGCTCGAGATCGGTTTCAAGATGGCGAGGCGTGGCTGCACCCTGGAGCCGTTGATCATGATGTTCTCCATCGCCTCGGGGATGCCATGCCCGCGGATCTGCTCGGAGCCATAGCGGGCCATCAACCCGACAATGAGACCGCCACCCACCGGGATCACCAGGGAGATCGGGCCGAGGGTATTGGCGTTGGGAGATACCAGGTGCACGCTGAGGCGCTGGTAGTACAACAGGTTGGTGAAGAACCCGATCATATCCAAGAGGGCGAGCGAGATGCCTGCGCCGAGCGCGCCCACCAGTATCCCGAGCGGTACGAGGCGCAAGATGGCCGGGGTGGTGGTGAAGTCACCGAGGGCCCGCTCGGAGGTGTCCCGTGGGCGGCGCTCCGCTCCCAGGTAGGTGACACCCCCATCGCCGCTCTTGGTTTCGGGCATGTCGTGGATGGTCTCGGGCATCTCGGCTCGGGCACCGATGTGGCCTGTCTCGTTAGACGTCTTTGCCGTGTCGGAGGAAGATCCGCCAGGGACCGCGCTCAGAGACTCGGTGGGGTCGGGCTGCGGCCTCTCGTCGCCGGTCATGTCGACAGACGACCGAACTCGGCTGAGGGAGGGGTCGCTCGGCGGGAAAAGGGCGATTGGATCGTGATGAGATGTTATCGTAGCGGGATGGGTGTGTCCGATCCCGACTACGCCCGACTCCTCGCGCTGCGGACCGGTCTGCGCCATTTTGAGCGATGGAGCGCCCAGCAGGCTCGGGCGGCAGGGCTCACCCCCGCCCACCACCAGCTCCTGCTCGCGATCCGCGGCCACCGCGACCCCGCAGGCCCGACCATCGGTGAGGTGGCAGACTACCTCCTGTTGCGCCACCACAGTACGGTCGGCCTGATCGATCGTGCCGAATCCGTCGGCCTGGTGTGCCGCACACGCAGTAGAGACGACCACCGGGTCGTCCGTCTGCAGCTCACCGATGAAGGTGCAGAACGCCTCGAAGCTCTCTCGGCACTGCACGTCGAAGAGCTCGCCCGCCTGGCATTCGACCTGCCGTCAGCCTGGGCCGGCCTGCGCCCGGTGCAGCGGTCCCACGGGTTCCCTGGAGAACCGGACACGGTTGAGGAGGTGATTACGGTCGCCATTGCTCGCATCTACGACGAAGTCGAACTGAGCTCTATCCGGGTCCTGGTCGACCGGCTCTGGCCGCGGGGCATCTCTAGACAAGACGCCCCCTTCAACAAGTGGTCGAAGGACGTCGCTCCCAGTCAGGAGCTGCGTAAGTGGTACGGACATGTCCCCGAGCGCTTCTCTGAGTTCGACCGTCGCTACCGGGAAGAGCTGACCCGACTCCCGGCCCGGGAGGCACTCGCTGCGCTGCGCGCGGTGGCGCTGACCGCGCTGGGTCAGGAGACTAGCAACAAGGTCGTGCTCGTCACGGCCACCAAGGATCTGGAACGCTCGGGTGCGGCAGTCCTGCGAGAAGTCCTCGCTGGCCGCTGAACAACCCCAACCCGCGCTGGCGCTGGCAGAGCCGATCACAGTCTTGTACCACTGGCGCTCTGCCAGACTCCGTGCTGGTTAACTGACGCACCGCGCTCCTCCGAGGTCGTGCTGGTCGAAGGGGTGGAGGCGAAGTTCGGCCACTGGAGCTCGAACCGGTCAACTACCGGGTGCGCTACTGTGCCACCGGCATGGAGGAGGCCCGCGAGGCTGACACCAGCCAAACCTCGGCGCTCAAGGAGCACCGAGGCCGGGGCGGGCAGGGCGGGAGTGGGCACGGCGGTGGGGGAGCACCGAGCAGATTAATGGAAGGCCGCCACCGTCACGCTCCCGGCGCTTGCGCACACCGCGCAGGACGTCACTGGAGGCTTGTTCTTCGAAGCGCTCATCTTCGTGACCCTCTGCCTGGCACTGGGCCGTAGGGCAATCGCCCGGCGCAGACCGGTGGCCTCGGGGGACCAGGACGGAACGCCGGGGGTAGGACAAGACCAGCACGGTTGAGTGGTTGAATGAGCCGCGGGCGGCGCTCGGCTTCGGTCGGTGGGCACCGCCGGGCTCGAAGACCACACAGCCCCTGGCGTTATGCACCCATGCATCATTGCAAAGGTGAACCCGCGTGACTCAAAGATCTTCTGAGTCGGTTTCCCGATACGCCAGGCCCGCAGTTCAGATCGACAAGGAACAGGCCCCGGCGGTTGACTCTTAGATACTCGATATGTATACTCCGTAGCTATGTCGATTCGTCACAGTATTTTGGCCCTGCTCGACCAGGGTCCGCGTTACGGCTACCAGCTCCGCTCTGAGTTCGAGGGCCACACGGGTTCGTCCCTCAACGTCGGTCAGGTCTACACGACCCTCGACCGGTTGGTTCGAGATGGCCTGGTGAGCGAGGACGGCGAGGACGCCGCAGGCCACCGCTTCCATCGGATCACCCAAGCAGGTCGGTCCGAGGTGAGGGAGTGGTTTGCCACCCCGGTGGGACCCGACGCCCGGCCCCGCGACGAGTTGGCCGTCAAGCTTGCTCTGGCCGCCGCAACCGAGGGGGTCGACGTCCTAGCGGTCATCCAGGTCCAGCGGACCGACACCGTGCGGGCGCTCCAGGACTACACACGCCTCAAGGCCCGGCGAGAGGACGGAGGTGAGGCCTGGCGGGGGGACGGAGGCGGGGAAGGCGGTGAGGACCTGGCCTGGATGTTGGTGCTCGACTCGTTGATCTTCCACGCCGAGGCCGAGATGCGCTGGTTGGACCACTGCGAAGGCCGGTTGGTGGCCCGCGAAGCCCGGGTAGCCCGGGTAGCCCGGGTAGCCCCAGGAACCCGAGGAACCGAGCCTGACAACGGCGGCGAGGCGCTGTCACCGGCCGCCGCCGGACCTGATGGTCACCATGCGTGATGCCTCGGTGGAGGCCCAGCTGCGGAGCGGTCCCACCGTCGTCCACGTGCAGGTCTTCGACTACGCGAGCCCCTTGGCGGCGGGCATGGTGCACCAGGTCTCCGGCCATGCGCCCCAGACAGGTGGCCAGGTGGACATCTCCCCGGCTCTGGCGTCAGCGGAAGGTCTGTCGGTTGGCTCCAGCCTGGCCGTGCTCCATCCGGATCGACACTGGCAGGTGGCCGGCACGCCGTCGACCCCTCCTCCATCGGCGCCTCGGAGATCTGGACCCTGCCGGGCACCGCCGCTTTGGGTCCCGCGCCATCTGGATTGACGTCGGTCGCCACCACGCTGGTTTCGCTGCCCCCAGGCGCCAATCCCACTGCGGTTGCGGCCCGGCTCAACCGCGCCAGCGTCACGACCAACACCCGCAGCGGGAGGGGCGGTGGTCTTCAACCGGGCCTACCTGTCGGGCGGGCAGGCCAATATCGTGATCACTCCGCAAGATCCGAGCCAGGGCATCGCACCACGGTTGGGGGCGGCTGGCACCACTCCTCCCGTGCCCAAGGTCAGGGCACAGCCCCAAACCCTGAGGCTGCCCGCGGTCCTGGACTCAGCCGAGGCCGCCTCTGCCTTCCCGATGGTGCTGGTGTCGCCAGCCACTGCGAGGCGCATCGGCGTGCCCACCTTCCTGTCCGGCATCGTGTTGAGCCCTGCTCATCTACCTGGTCCACCTCCCAGCCGTGCCGAACAAGGCGCGGCCAAAGCGGCCCTCGAGCGGATCGGGCTGCCCGTCTACAGCCTCTACGTCGAGCGGGGCTTCCAAAGCCAGGTCGGCAGCATCTTGTTGCTCATGCTCGGGATGGCCTCGGTGGTGACCCTCGGGGCCACGGCGGTAGCCACCGGGCTGGCCGCGGCTGACTCCCGGGGAGATCTTGGAGTCCTCGCCGCGGTGGGGGCGAGCCCACGGGTACGCCGGACCCTGGTGATGTCCCAGGCCGCCACCGCCGCCTTCCTCGGTTCTGGCCTTGGTGTCCTGGCCGGCCTGGTGCCCTCCGTGGCGGTCGTGCACGCCAGCGCGGCGGCGCATCTGCGCATCTCCTGGCTGGCGGTGCTGGTCAGCCTGGTTGCCGTACCCGCGATCGCCGCTTCGGCAGCGGGTGTGCTCACCCGATCCCGCCTACCACTCACGCGCCGGGTCAGGTGACGGCTCAGGTGTCGAGCGCGTCCCTGCCCGAGGAAGTCATTGGGCTCGGTGCTCCTCGCCGTCGGTGCCCGGCCCCGAACGACACGGAAGACCCTGAAGAAACCTGGCTAAAGGCGTGCTCGCGGGTGTCGTAGTGATCGCGCTGGCGGCACCGGCGGTCAACTCCGGCGCGCTACCGCCCAGGTACCCTGGGCGGCTTCGGACGCTACCGCGTCCCAACCTGGTCCCAGCACACGAAGGACGTCTTCTGCGGGAAGGTAGATGGGGGTGTCGTCCCCCGACGTATTCACCCACACGACTACCCCCTCGGCACTGACGATCCTGCGGACTTCTCCGGGGAAGAGAAAGGCGTTGACAAGGATCAGGGCATCGGTAGAGGTGTCTGGGAGCGGGAGCAGGGCGCCGTCGGCCCGTACCCGCAGCCCGGCCTCGGGAGGGGCCAGCGCCAGCATCGCATAGGAGAGGTCGATTGCTACCAGTCGGCGGCAGCGCCGAGCAAGCCAGGGGCTCACCAGGCCTGTGCCCGACCCAAGCTCGACCCAGGTCCCGTCGGGGATCCGGCCGCCGCGCTCGAAGGCGTCGGCAACGACCTCCATGCGCTTCTCGCTGCCCCGGAGGTGCCATTCGGGGGCCAGGGTGTCGAATAGTTGGGTGACTGCTGCGGCGCGCTCGGGCGTCCACCCGTCGGGCTCCAAGGCGATCTCTCGTGTCACTGCTCGCATCGGGTGGTCGACTCCGGCGTTCGAAGTCCGGGGCTCGATAGCGGGGACAGCGCGGGGCAGGTAACGGATCATGATTGAGAGTCAATCAGTTCCGATGCCTGCCCGTCGCGGTCGGTGGCTCAGCTGAATGCACCCTCCGGGTTCTTGTTGGCGTTGGGTGTCGCGGAGCCCGTGACCGGCCCGGAGTCGACTGCGCCCAGGATGGCCGCCCCGACCTGCGAAACGGTCGCGACCGGGGGTGCCCGCCGGGGGTGACGGTCGAGTCGGCGGAGCCGACGGGTTCGGAGCCGTCCGGGATGGGCCGACTCACGGATTGCCTGATCCTTGACCATTAGCCGGAACAGTGCCGCAGATCGACCCGATATCAGGCCAGGCGTCCCTCGTATGCGTAGCGGTAAGGAGTCCGCAAGGTGACACCCACGCTGACGCGAGGACGCCTGGCGCGTCATGGGGCGTCGCGGAAAGGGACGCACAATGGGCGGCGCAGCCTAGCTGTTCGATTGTCGCGACCCAAACCACCACACCCGGTGACCATCACCAAGAAACTCGCCAAACCATCACGAGCCAACGATGCCGACCCATCACCAGGCAACGTCGCCGCCAACAACAGTTCAGCCGTCCAACGTCCGCACGCCCAATAGCAACGTCGAGGTCACGTCCCGCCTGTGTGCAGGGTGCACGTCGCCCCTTTGCTCGCCACGTAGGCCGCGGGGAACTGACCGCGCATCGGTGCCTCCTTCAGTTGGACCTGCCCTCACTTTGTCCTCCCGGGCATCCGCCGTTTACTAGCTGGCTGTGTCGGCGTCTCCTCGCCTCTACCTGGTACTTCTCGGCAGGCGATGTCACCGAAACGATAGGCGCCCAATCCGTGCCGCCCGGACCACTTTGAGGTGACTTCCGCCACGACCACCGAAGTGTTTCCTCGGCCATACGATGGCGGTCGTGGAACATGTGCGCATCACCATCGATCCTGGCCGGATGGGGGGAATGCCCTGTATCCGAGATACTCGAGTGACTTTGTCCGCGGTGCTCGGGCAGCTGGCCGCAGGGCGCAGCGTCGACCAGTTCCTAAC
Organism: Acidimicrobiales bacterium; assembly: GCA_050744225.1. Classification (GTDB taxonomy): domain Bacteria; phylum Actinomycetota; class Acidimicrobiia; order Acidimicrobiales; family JAJPHD01; genus JAVKSL01. The sequence continues at coordinate 13,164 of JBOGGT010000107.1, forward strand.
CGACTATCCCTACCTGGAACTGGACGACGTGCTCGCGGTGCTCGCCTACGCGGCGGACGCCATGAGCGAACGCGAGCTGGTCCTGCCAGGCCCTGGGTGAGGTTGATAGTCGACGCCAACCTCGCTCCAGGGGTTGCGCGACGCCTGCGCGAGGCTGGACACGACCCGATCCACGTCTTCGATGTCGGCCTCGGAACAGCGAGCGACGAGGCTATCTTGGCGGCAGCCAGCAGGGATCACCATCGTCATCATGTCCGCGGATGCCGATTTCGGCACTCTGCTGGTTACCTGAGGCCCGACCGAGCCCTCCTTGGTGTTGCTGCGCTCGGCAGACCACCTCAGCACTGACCTCCAGACCGACCTAATCTTGGGCTGCCTTGGGGTGGTCAGCCAGGCTCTGAGCGACAATGCGGTGCTGGCACGGGGACGTCTACGGTTGCGGTCCCTGCTCCCCTGACACCATCCCGGTGGCTGCTATCACCCGCAGGTAGACCCCGAGTCGGGGGTCTCGCTTGGTCGCCGCAGCCAGCAAGGCCAAGACCTCGTCCAGAGTTGGCGCTTGGATCTCCTTCGGGCGGTCTGCTCCAACGAACGCCGGCAGTTCGGCCAGGCTGACCGGGTTTGCCAAACGCCCGGCCGGACCACTTGGATGCCAGCTTGCACGCCCGGTGCGAGCCGGCTCGGACCTGGCGTAGCTGGGAGTAACCCATCCCGTCGTTATTGAGCTGGCGCAGGTAGCGCTCGACCTCGTAAGGGCCGAGCATAGAGAGCGGAAGTTTCTTGCTGCTCGGCCTGGTGGTGGGCGCTGCCGGGCTCGAACCGGCGACCTTCTGGTTGTAAGCCAGATGCTCTGACCAACTGAGCTAAACGCCCGGGTTGACGGCGAGCGACCGTCGGGAACCACGGTACTCACTCTGGCGCGCCGACCGGTAGCCTTGGGACCGGAGGTGACCATGGGCGAGGCCGCGGTTCAGCAGGTTTTGAGCGAGGATGAGCGAGGTCGGCGGCTGGCCGCGGTCGACGCGCTCATCGAGGTGATGCGCCCAGCGGTCAAGATAGACGGTGGCGACCTGGTCCTGGTCAGCGCAGACGTCGAAACCGGTGTCATTGAGGTCATGCTCCAGGGGGCCTGCAGCTCCTGCGCCATCAGCGGGACCACCCTGGAGGCAGGGGTGGAGCGAATCATGAAAGACCGTCTGAACTGGGTCACCCAGGTCCGGGGTGGTGTTGACTCCTCCGTCCCCTACGAAACCAGCGTCACCCAAGGAAAGGGCAACTACGTGCCCAGGTCCACCCTGGAGACGCCTCGGGCCACCCCAGAAGCGCCGCGGCCCACCCCGTTGGCCAAGCCAACCCGGCGCACGCGGCCCTGAATTCGAGCCACGAGCAGGGCGCCGTGCTAACAGTGACCCGGGGCTAAACGTTGGGGGACCCTAAACGTTTGGAGGGTCATGCCCGTTACAGCTGAGCAGGAAGGGGCTGTCATCACAGGGACCGCCAAGCAGCTGCTCGTCGACGGGGCTTGGCGTTCGGCCTCGTCGGGACGGACATTTCCGGTCGAGGATCCTTCCACTGGGCGGGTGCTCTGTGAGGTTGCCGACGCGGACTCGGGCGATGCCCTGGATGCCTTGGCCGCCGCCGCCGAGCACCAGCCCGCTTGGTCTGCCCAGGCCCCCCGCGAGCGAGGGGAGATCCTGTACCGGGCCTACCAGCTCCTGACGGCCCGGATTGACGAGCTTGCCCTGCTCATGACCCTGGAGATGGGAAAGCCCCTGGCCGAATCCAGGGGAGAGATCGCCTACGCCGCGGAGTTCCTGCGCTGGTTCTCCGAGGAGGCGGTCAGGATCGACGGCGGCTATGCGGTTGCTCCAAACGGGCAGGGCCGTCTGCTGGTCATGCGCCAACCGGTGGGACCCTCGTTGCTGATCACCCCCTGGAACTTCCCCATGGCCATGGGTACCCGCAAGATCGGCCCGGCAGTGACCGCCGGTTGCACCATGGTGGTCAAGCCGGCCGAGCAGACTCCGCTGTCGATGCTCGCCCTCGCGGCGATCCTTGATGAAGCGGGGCTTCCTCCAGGGGTTCTCAACCTGGTCACCACCTCCCAGGCGGCTGAGCTGGTCGGTCCCATCCTGGCCGACCCCCGGCTCCGCAAGCTGTCTTTCACCGGTTCATCCGAAGTCGGCCAGCAGCTCATCGCGGGTGCCGCCCCACAGGTCCTGCGGGTGTCCATGGAGCTCGGAGGAAACGCCCCGTTTCTGGTGTTCGAGGATGCCGACCTCGACGCCGCAGTGAGCGCCGCGGTGCAGGCCAAGATGCGCAACATCGGCGAGGCCTGCACCGCTGCCAACCGCTTCTACGTCGCCGGGTCGGTGTGCGAGGAGTTCGCGCAGCGGCTCGCCGCCCGCCTCGGTGCCATGAGGATTGGCAGGGGCACCGAGGACGGGGTCGAGGTCGGCCCCCTGATCGACGAAGCCGGCCGGGACAAGGTGGTCGAGCTCGTGGAGGACGCCGTGGTAAGGGGTGCCGAGGTGGTCCTCGGCGGGCATCCGTCCGATGGCCCGGGCCACTTCTACCCACCCACAGTGGTTACCCACGTTCCCGCCGGTGCCCGGATACTCCAAGAAGAAATTTTTGGGCCAGTTGCTCCGATCACGACGATCTCCAACGAGGCCGAGGCCGTCGCTGCGGCCAACGGCACTCGCTTCGGGCTGGTGGCCTATGTGTTTACCTCCGACCTCGACCGGGCGGTGCGGGTGGCCGAAGCGCTGGAGACCGGGATGGTGGGCCTAAACCAGGGCATTGTATCCACCCCGGCCGCACCTTTCGGGGGGATCAAACACTCGGGACTCGGACGCGAGGGGGGTCGCGAGGGCATACACGAGTTCCTCAACGTCAAGTACGTGGCTGTCCACGTGCCGGGGTCTATACCGTGAAGGCCGGAACCGCCGGAACCGCCGGAACCGCCCAGCGCGTCCGGCCGGTCCTGCTCGGGTTCCTCTACCCTGGCGTCGGCGTCGCCGAGGACGACTACCCGTCTCTGGCCAACCGGCTCCGGTGCGCCCCCGTGGTCGAGGTGGTCAACACCTCGATCGGGGAGGACGCCCACCGGGTCGACGCGCTGATCGACCTGGGTAACGACGAGCGCCTCCGCCTCGGGGCCGAGGGCCTCGTCGGCCCTGTGGACGCGGTCATGTGGGCCTGCACCAGTGGCGGCTTTGTCTTCGGTTGGGAAGGAGCCCGCCACCAGGCCGACACCCTTGGCAACTACCTAGGCGTGCCTTGTTCGAGCACCTCCTTCGCCTTCGTCGAAGCCCTCCGCGCACTGGGCATCACCCGGGTGGCCGTGGCGGCCACCTACCCAGCAGACGTCGCAGCCTTTCTGTCAAGCGCCGGGGTGACGGCTGTTTCTGTGGGGAGCAAGGGCATCCTGACCGCCGCCGAGGTCGGCACCATCGGCCGGGAGCAGGTCCTGGGTTTCGTGACCGCTTCGGATCACCCCGAGGCCGAAGCGGTCCTGGCCGGACACGGCGCTCCACACCGTTGACCTGATAGGGGTAGGGCCAAGATACGCCGGAAAGGTGCAGTAGGCCCGGTGGCTGAGGGAGGGCGTAGTCTGACCATCGTTGGAAGCAGAGTGATTCTGCTACCGTCGGCGCTGAAGTGGGACCCAACCCGGAGCCGTTGCGATGACGTCGATAGAGCGCACTGCCTACCCTCGCTTCGGTCGCATGATAACGGCTCGAGACCTGGTCGGTTTGAGCCCGACACCCGACGAGGTGAGCTGGGGAAGAGACCAGACCCGCTCGGAAGCCCACCTCCTCGGGTTGGTGGTGACCTTGAAGTGTGTCCAGCACTTGGGCTACTTCCCGAGACGAGGTCAGGTTCCCGAAGCAGTCGTTGATCACGTCCGGCGCAACCTTGGCCTGTCCGAGGAGACATCACCCGAGCCCGGATCGGAGCGGACAGCCAGGGTGCAGCGCGAGCTGGTTCGAGAACGCGTAGGGGGTCGTGTTCGACCCGCCCCGGGCGCGGATCGTCGCCGCCGAAGTGATCCGCGCCGAGGCCGCGGTGAAGAACAACCCACCTGACCTCATCAATGTGGCGCTAGAGGCCCTCGTCAGGGCCTCCTTGGAGCTGCCGGGATTCTCCACCCTGAACGAGATGGCTGCGCAGATCCGCGCAGAGGTGAACACGGCGATCTTCGAGACCATCGAGAGCCGGATGTCAGCGCACGACGCGACCCGACTGAATGCCCTGTTGGAGGTGGTCGTCGCGTCGCGCAAGAGCCAGTTCGACCAGCTCAAACAGGCGGCTGGGCGAGCCTCGTGGTCCGCGTTTCGAGGCCAGGTGGCCCACCTGTCCTGGGTGGATTCACTCGGCGGTGCCGACAAGTACCGCGGCATTGGAGCTGGCGAGGAGGACCGTGGAGCGCGCCGGGGGCTTCGAGGCAGAGCTGGCCGACATCGAGGCGGTGGCTGCTCATCACACCAACAACCACATGCCCTTGGTATCGCGCCATTTTCGCAAGGATCGCTCCACCATGTTCGCTTTCGTGCGCACGGTCAGCCTTGAAGCCACTAGCGCAGACCGATCGGTGCTCGACGCGCTGGACCACGCCGTGGCCCATGCCCACCTGACCCGGGACCACAACCCTGCTCAAGTCGAGGGAGCCCAGCTAGACCTGTCGTTTGCGTCCGAAGGCTGGCAGCGCCTGATCCGTGACCGTGATCATTCAGGCCGGCTTGCTCGCCGGCACCTCGAGGCCTGTGTGTTCACCTACCTGGCCCGAGAGCTGCGTACCGGCGATGTCGCAGTGCGCGGATCACAGGCCCATGCCAACTGGGCTGCCCAGCTGGTGCCCTGGGAGGAGTTCGAGGCGCTGGTCGGAGCGCTCTGCGCCGAAGTGGGCCTTCCGACCACGGCTAAGGCCTTCACCGAGGCACTGAGGGCGGCCCTGGTGGCCAAGGCCGTCGAGGTCGATGCCGGCTATCCGAGCAACGCGGACCTGGTGATCGATGCGGCCAGCGGCGTGCCGTCCCTGAAGCGCCGGAAGGGCAAGGAGCGAACCGCCAGCGCGATCGCGCTGGAAGAGACGATCAAGCAACGTATGCCGGAGCGCTCCCTAGTCGACATCCTGGCCCGCACGGCCTACTGGCTCGGATGGTGGCGCCGGTTCGGCCCGGCGTCGGGGTCGGACCCCAAGCTGGCCGACCCGCAGGGGCGCTACGTGCTCACCACCTTCGCCTATGGCTGCCTGCTCGGCCCCACCCAGGCAGCGCGCCACATGCGTGGGGTGTCGGCGCATGAGCTCGGCGCCACCGCCAACCGCCACTTCAACATCCACAAGCTGAACCAGGCCATCGCGGACGTGATCAACGCCTACCTGGGCCTGGACCTGGCCAAGGTCTGGGGGCACGCCTCCTCGGTGGCGGCGGACGGGACTCAGATGGACACCCTGGTCGACAACTTGTTGGCCGAGTCCCACATCCGCTACGGCGGTTACGGGGGAATCGCGTACCACCACGTGGCTGACAACTACATCGCCCTGTTCAGCCGCTTCATCCCCTGCGGCGTCTGGGAAGCGGTCTACATCATCGACGGCCTGTTCCAGGACCTCTCGGAGGCGGCGCCAGGCACCATCCACGCGGACACCCAGGGCCAGAACTATCCGGTGCACGCCCTGGCGCATCTGCTCGGCTTCGAGCTGTTGCCCCGGATCCGCAACTGGCGCGATCTGATCTTCTACCGGGCGGTGGCTGACACCGCTTATGTCCACATCGACGCTCTGTTCGGAGAGCCGGGCGCCAACGTCATCAACTGGGGCCTCATCGAGACGCACTGGGCGGATCTGATGCAGGTGGTGGTCTCCATCCGGGAGGCCAAACTATCGTCCACGCTGCTGTTGCGTCGCCTGGGGACCGAGTCGCACAAGAACAACATCTACAAGGCCTTCCGCGAGGTCGGCCGGGTGATGCGGACCATCACCTTGTTGCGCTACATCTCTGAGCCCGAGCTGCGGGTCCAGATCACCGCGGCCACGAACAAAGCCGAGTCCTACAACGGCTTCTCAGCCTGGCTGATGTTCGGCAACGAGGTGATCAACCGCAACGACCCCGACGAGCAGGAAAAGATCATCAAGTTCAACGCGCTGGTGGCCAACTGCGTGATCTTCCACACCACGCTGGACATGATGGGCGTGCTCCGCGACCTGATCGCCGAGGGATCGGTGGTGAACCCTGACGACCTCGCCACCATGTCGCCGTACCTCACCGAGCGCGTCAAGCGCTTCGGCGAATACCTGCTCACCACCTTGTCCGAGACGCCGGAAGCCTTCGACCCCCACCTCGAGCTGCCCGAGGTCGCCGCGTGAATGCTGGTCCAGAGCCCACCTGGCAGCCGATCAGCCCTCTGGGCCCGATCGCCTCGATGATCGACGGACAGCTCGAAGTCGGCCGGGACCAGTACCGCTCGCTCGCCGAGGACGCCCAGCCCTACCGGCTCGATGACGCCACCGTCGAGCGTGTGCAAGTCCTCACCTCCGCCCAGCGTCGTGATTGCCGCCGCATCGAGACCCAGATGGTCCACCTGCACTGGTATCGCTCCTACGCCGCCACCACCAGCACCAGCGCGATGGCCAAGGAGCGGGACCGGCGTCAGTTTCCAGGATTTGGTACCGCGTTCCAGGGCCGACCTCAAGCTTGGCTCCAGAAGTGCCGATTACATCAACATGGCGCTTGCGCTATTTCGACGTGCTTCAAACAGGTCAGGGAACTGATATGGCTGTCGACGGAAAGACAATCGATCGACTCTGCCGCCGCGTTGCGGTCGTCGTTGTGGTGGGAGGTACGACTGGCCTCCTCGGACTCGGTGTCTCAACGTCGGCCTCCGCAAGTTCTCCGGTAGCGGGGGCAACTGCGTCCACGCGTCCGGGTTCGACGTGCCCGAACTCCGATTCCGGCGTCGTGGCACCGCATGACCTTGAGCTCGCTGGTCTGAACACGACAACACCGGTCTTGTCGGGCATCGTCTCCTCAGACCTTGGCACGGGGATGGTCACTGGCAACATCTACCTAGAAGATGCGACTGGAAAGCCCATCGGCGGATCGCCGACGGCCGTTGGCACGGAAGCCAGCGGCAGCCGGGTCACCTGGCAGGTTCCGCCTGGTGTCTTGAGCCCAGGCACGACATATCGATGGTGGATGAGTTCG
>JBOGGT010000108.1:0-3233 GCA_050744225.1 Acidimicrobiales bacterium
CCTGGAGCGCAAGGAGCGAAGTGAGCTTCACTCCATCGCCGCGGCCATGGCACTGCGGACCAACTCACGGACAAAAAAGGCGGACATCATAGACCAGATACTCAAGGCCACCGGCATCCTGGTTGACAGCGCCGGCCCTGATGGAGCGGCCGGCGGCGCTGCGCTGGGTGCGGCCGGCGGCGCTGCGCTGGGTGCGGCCGGCAGCGCGGCGCTGGGTGCGGCCGGCGGTGCGGCAGACGGCGCGGTGGAGGGAGGCGGCGAGAGCAATGGGGCCGCCAAGGCGGCAAAGCCCCGCCGGGTCCGAAAGATACCTGCCAGTTCGACCGACGGCCTTGCCACCCTCGACGGCCTGGGGCTGGTGGATCCCGGATCGACTAACGGGTCGGCGTCCGGCGCGGGCCGGGCAAATGGGGCGAACCCGAGGGCCGTCTCCGATGCGCTTCGAAGAGCGGACGGGGACCACGCCGGAGCTGGCCCGGACAGTGGTGAAGCCCTGATGGACCAGCATGATGGCGCGGCAGAGGCTGAGCGCCGTGCCGCCGAGCGCCAGAGGGCATCCCAGGCCAGACGAGCCGCCGCGATTGCGGGACGGTCCCCGTCCTCCGCCCAGCCTGGGACCGGGTCGAGCGAAGCTGGATTAGGCGAACGCGGGTCCGGCGAACGCGGGTCCGGGGAAGGCGGGTCGAGCGATGCGGGGTCAGGCGAACGCGGGTCAGGCGAAGCGGGATCCAGTACCGCGGACGTGGCTCAGCGATCCGGGACCCCATCCTCCCGTGAGAGCGGACGGACCCTGCCCAGCCAGGGTCAGAACGGCCGACCCGGGTCTGGTCAGGGCGGGCAGGGCGGCCAGGGCCAGAGCGGCCAGGGCCAGGGCGGGCAGGGCCAGGGCGGCCAGGGCCCGGGGAATCGCAACGGCAGCGATGGCTCGGTGGACGCGGCGAACCGGCGCGGTCGCCGGCGTCGGGGCCGGGGGCCATCCCAGGGCCAGGGCCAAGGCCAGGGCTCCGAGCGGGGCGAGCGGGATCTCCAGCCCGGTGGCGAGGCCACCTACTCGGGCGAGCCGGTGCCGGTTACCGGACTGCTGGACCTGTCCGACAAGGGATACGGATTCTTGCGGACCAAGGGATTCCTTCCCAACCCGAACGATGTCTACGTGTCGGTCAGTCAGGTACGGCGATTCTCCCTGCGAAAGGGAGACCAGGTGGAGGGCACCAGCCGCCCCCCCGGCCAGTCAGAGGCCTACCCGGCTCTGGTCCACGTGGAGTCGGTGGGCGGGATCTCACCCGAGGACGCACGCCGGCGGCCCCGTTTCGAGGACCTGACCCCGCTGTTCCCCGACGCCCGGCTCAAGCTGGAGGTCCCCGGAGACTCGGCGAATATGACCGCCCGGATTGTGGACCTGCTCTCGCCGATCGGGAAGGGCCAGCGCGGGCTCATCGTGTCCCCGCCCAAGGCCGGCAAGACTACGGTCCTCAAGCAGATCGCCCACTCGATCGAAGCCAACAATCCCGACGTCCACCTCATGGTCCTGCTGGTGGACGAGCGCCCCGAGGAGGTCACCGACATGCGGCGCTCGGTCAAGGGCGAGGTGATCGCTTCCACCTTCGACCGGCCCGCCGACGAGCACACCGCAGTCGCGGAGCTCACCATCGAGCGGGCGAAACGACTGGTCGAGGCGGGCCGGGACGTGGTGATCGTGCTCGACGGGATCACCCGGTTGGCCCGGGCGTACAACCTGGCCGCGCCGACCACCGGGCGGATCATGTCGGGTGGAGTGGACAGCGGCGCCCTTTACCCACCGAAGAAATTCTTTGGATCGGCTCGGAACATTGAGGAGGGCGGGTCGCTCACCATCTTGGCCACCGCCCTTGTGGAGACCGGCTCACGCATGGACGAGGTGATCTTCGAGGAGTTCAAGGGGACCGGGAACATGGAGCTGCGCCTCGACCGCCGTCTGGCGGAGCGCCGGATCTACCCGGCCATCGAGGTCAACGCCAGCTCCACACGGCACGAGGAACTGCTATTCGACCGCTCCCAGCTCTCCCAGGTATGGAAGCTGCGCCGAGTGCTCAACGCCCTCGGCAACGACGGCACCGCCGCCGCCGGCCTGGAGCTGCTGATGGAAAAGATCAAGACCACAAGGAGCAACGACGAGTTCCTGGCCGAGATTGCCAAGGGGCCATCGCCCGGGATGTGAGCGGTTCCGCTACAATGGGGTGGCTATGAAAACCGACATCCACCCCAATTACGTAGAGGCAGCCGTGCGCTGTTCGTGCGGCAATACCTTCACCACCCGGTCCACCCAGGCTGAGCTGCACGTCGAGCTGTGCAACGAGTGCCACCCATTTTACACCGGCAAGCAAAAGCTGGTCGACACCGGTGGCAGGGTCGAGCGCTTCGAGCGTCGGTACGGTCGGCGGGGTCAGGCCGCCAAGTAGCGTTTTCGGTTGCCAGCTGGTTCTCAGGTAGGTCGGCTACGATCTGGCTCAGTTGACACATTCCGAGGATGGAGGCACATCGGTGGTTACCACTCGTACCCGGCAGCCCAGCGGGCACATGCGTACCGGTCGCCAACGGCTTTTGGCGGCCTACCCCGTAGGCGCAGACGCCGCGGCCTACCCCCAGAGGGCGTTCAGTGCCGCCGGGACCTTCAACAAGACCGCCATCCTGGCCATCCTGGCCCTGCTGAGCGCGATCTACGCCACCGCGACCGTCAAGTCCCCCGGGGCCGGTTTCACGCTGGCCCTGATCGCCGCGGTGGTAGTCAGCCTCGTGGGCATGTACCGACCAAGGACGGCCAAGGTGATGGCGCCGGCATATGCCCTGTTGGAGGGCTACGTGCTGGGTGTCGTGGCCACCAGCTACACCGGGTACTACGGCGGGGCGGTGCCGCTGGCGGTGGTGGCGACCGCGGCGGTGTTCCTCGGCACCATGCTGGCCTACCGGACCGGTCTGATCCGGATCAGCTCACGCTTTTTGCAGGTCACCGTGGTGGCAACCTTCGGGCTGGTGGCGGTTTTGCTGGTGTCGCTGTTCCTCCTGCACGGCCTTGTCGGGCCCTGGGGCGTGATCATCGCGGCGTTTGCTCTGGTGGTGGGGGTGGCCAACCTGCTGGTCGACTTCGGCTACATCGAGAACCTTCAGCGCGGAGGCCTCCCCGCGGATGCCGAGTGGCACGCTGCGTTGATGCTGATGGTCTCTTTGGTGCTCATCTTCCTGAGCCTGCTCAGGCT
>JBOGGT010000109.1:0-4482 GCA_050744225.1 Acidimicrobiales bacterium
AGGCGAGAACACGTTGGCGGTTCCGCCCGGCTTCGGCTCGACGGCCCTCGGCCATGGCGGTGGTGGAGCGCCCCGCCGGAGTGGCGCTCATGAAGCTCTCTTCGGGCGCAGATCAACCGGCACCCGGTGTCGCCGGCCTTGGTGGGGCCTCCGGCACGGGTGTGCACTCCAGAGGAGTCCTGGGCGGGAACGAACCCCGAGAAGGAGCGCACGGCGCTGAGTGAGGAGAAGCGAGTCGGGTCTCCCAAGCGGCCAAGGATCTGGGGGGCGCCGATCACCCCGACACCGGGCGCAGAGCGCACTATCGCCTCCGGGTCGGCCTGGGCGTAGAGGACGGCGATCCGCTTGTCGATCGCCTTGATCTCCTCGCAGATGCCCAGCGCCAGGCGGGCCTCGACGGCGATGTCCTCAGCAAGAGCCTCGAAGTCGATCCCGTCTGGTCCCCACAGCGCCGAGCTGGCCTCCGCAGCGGCGATTACCTCGGCTGCGCGCTCGTGGTTCCACGCTCCCCGGCTCGATACCCGCAAGAACTCGGCCAGGCGCTTGGCTCCGAGGCGTTTTACCCGGGCTGGGCTGGCATAACGGGTGCAGAACCGCAAAGCCGTGACCCCCATGTCCGAGCCGATCGCTCCCACCCAACCGGGACCACCGATCTCCAAGAGGGCGTCCAGGCGGGCCATGCACGTGGTCCGCCGGTGCACCAGCCCGGAGCGGATCTTCACCGCCCGCTTCAAGGCCTCGCCGGGTCCGATCCCTGCCTCGGCGTGCAAGCCGTCGGGGTGCAAGAGGGGCACCTTGGCCAAGATCCGCGAGTCGAGCCGGTCTGTCTTGGCGTGTTTGTTGAAATAATCACGCAGGTCGGCTGACTGCTCGGGAGGGATCATGACCACGCTCGCCCCTCTGGCGCGAAACCATGCCGCCAGCACCGCCCAGGCGTTGCGCGTCGGCTCCATGATCACCATCACCTCGCTGCGCTCGGCGGGCAGCTTGGCCCACAGAGCATCGAGGTCGGCCGGATCAGTCTTGAACCGGTACCCGGCCCAGATCACGTTGCCCGCCTCGTCGGCACACGAAGCTTGATGCGCGGCGCGACACGCCACGTCGATACCCAACCGGACCTTCATAAGGCAAACCTCTTTCGCTCGATAATCGACGTGAACGGACCGCCGGCGAGGGACCGCCACGACTCGAAAGGCGAGCACCAGACATTCACTATCAGGGATCCGGCCCGAAATTTATGGGTCGGTCACCGGGTTCTCAACAGGGCGCACCATTCCGGCGTGGCGAACCCACCGAGCTCACGATCAACAGGTAAGAAGTCGTCCTCGCGGACGCTTCTATCAGACAACAAGCAAGCTCGATGGGCCACCAGCAGAGACCGACCTTAGACCCGACGGCCCAGGACCGATCGCCTGACACTCAGTATGAATATCGGAGACTGCCAGCAGGATCGGCCGAGCCGGGTCGTCCTTGGCGGGGTCCACCACTGCATCCACTCTGGCCTCGACGGCGGCCAGGAGGCCCTCGGCGGCCAGGGCGTCGGTGAAGACCACCTGGACCTGGGTGGAGGTCTCCTCGCTCGACACGATGTGGGCCAGCCACTTGCGAGACACCAGGTCCTCGACGATGGTCACCGCCAGCCCGGCTCGGGGGAAATGCGTCGTGTCGTAGATCCAGACCTGGTTCGGCCGGTATTCGACCCACTCGGGGAAGGGCTTCTTCGCCGAGCGTCCCGGCCGGGGCACTGGATGCAGCGCAAGGCCCTGATCAGCCAGTACGCGCCGAACCGTGGAGGCCGACACCCATACTCGCTCGGTGTAGGAGCCACGGTGGGCGAGCTTGGGGTGGCTGCGGTCAACCTCTGCCCACTCGTGGTAGAGCGCCACGATCTCGGCCACCTCGTCGGGGAGCAGGCCATGGGAAGGGTTGCCTCCCGGTGGGCCGTCTGCCAGTTCCCCGGCCGAGCGCCGTGTCCTCCAGCGATAGGCCCGCACCTCGGTGAGGCCGAGCTCACCAGCTGCGGCTCGCGTGCTCCAGCCCTGCGCGGTCGCTTGGTCTATGAGGCCCAGCAGGGCTTCCTTGGTGGCCGCGTCTACTCGGCCTGGGACCCGGCCACTCAGTCCCAGCGCCCTTTTCCCTCCACCAGCATCAACTTGACGGCCATCTCCTTCAGGGCCTCGCCAAGGCGAGCTGCATCGGCTCTGGCCGAGTCCAGCTCGTAGTCGCGCTGGCGGGACTTGGGACCCGGGCGGGTGTGGGACAGGGCCTCGAGCGCACCCTCCTTCGCGACTGTGCGGATGCGCATGATCACCCCGCGGTCCACCCCCCAGCGCTCGGCAGCCTCGGCCATGGTCAGCTCGGAGCGGACCACCTGGAGGAAGATCTCGTACTTCTGCGAGGGCGACAAGAAGCGCTTGGATCGCCGTCCTGCAGCATCGGTGTCACGGTCTGGTTCGGTCATGATCAGATGATCCTCCATGGGTCGTGGAGACCCGCGGATGCTGTCTGATTGACCGGTCGATCTCTATCGCGAAGTCAGGTGCAAACCATTAGCGCTAGTGACTCAACCTGAGTAGGGGGCGAGATCGGTTAGTTCCAGTGGAGGCAGTCAGACGGACTGCTCTCCTGCTGAGCACCCTCTGGAAGGAGCGGAAGTGATCCGAACTCGCCGGTGGACTGAGGGTACCCCGGTTTGACGGACATCCACCATCAGAGGCTCTGACTCAGGAAGGATGTTCATCATGGAGACCAAGGGCAAGACCAAGCCCCGGCCCCGCCGCAGCTTCCCAGTCGAGTTCAAGGCCGAGGTCGTTGAGTGCTGTCGCCGAGGCGACCGCAGCGTCGCTCAGGTGGCTCACGACTTCGACCTGACGGAGACGGCGGTGAGGGCCTGGGTCAAACAAGGCGACATCGACGCCGGTAAGCGCTCCGACGGGCTGACCAGCGCCGAACGCGAGGAGACCTACAAGGCGGTCCCGATTCGCCAGCCCGGCCAGGTTCTGGCGACCTGGCAGTGGCCATCGTCACGCTACGCCCCTGTCACATCTCGATGCCCCGGTCGTGGTCCCGGCTCTGCTCTTGGCTCAGCCCCATACGTCCCCGGTCCCACCCGTGCGTTCGAGGGCCCCGTGCGAGAACTTGGCGGCCTCGGGCGGTCCTTTCAAGCGAGCGCTGCTGTAGGAGGTAGATCTCCCGGGACCTGTCGGCATCATGCACCTGGACGGTGCTCATGAGGGCCAGGGCCTCGCTGCGGTGGCGGACCGCCTCGTTGTGTTCGACCTCTAGGGCCTGGTTCGCGGCCGCCACCCCCAAGCGCCGCTCGGCCTCCGCCCGGTTCGCCTCGATGGCCCGCTCACGACTGGTGACACGGCTTTGTGCTCGACGCTCTACCTCCCTTGCCCCCAAGTCGGCCTTCAGTGCCTCATGTTCGTGGTTGGCGGCCCGGGCCTCGATGATCCGAGTCGCCCACGTCCTAGCCCTGGCCTCCACGGCCTGGTCGGACCAATCCGCGCCGGGGAGATAGGCCGCCACCCCCGGCGACGAGCGCTGGGCCACCTCGGCTCGGAGCTGGGTGGCGTCTTGGACGCGGCTCGCCCTGCGACCGAAGATGCCGGGGCCGGCCTCGATGACCCGTGCGGCGTCCCTGGCGGCCAGGTAGTCGCCCACCATGGCCCTGGTGGTCTCACCCAGCGCAGCGGTGTCGTTGGCCGAGCGGGTGCGCCAGTGCTCGGCTTGAGCCCGAGCGAGGATGGCTGCATCGCGATCGGCCTCGTTCGCCCGGGCGAAGCTGGCCTCGTTCGTCACTGGGACATCGACCAGGGTGGCGACAGCGAGTTGGCGGTTCTGGCGGATGTGCCTGGCGAGCTCGTCGAGCTCGACCCCGGTGCGCCAGCGGGTCGGGTCGGCCCATACTGGGCTTGGCACCGCCTCTGGCGCCTGCACCGATATTGACTCGGCCTCGGCCAGTGCTCGGGCCACCTCCAGTCCCCGATCCGCTCGGTCACGGCCCATCGCGGCCACCACACAGGCTTTGGCCTCCTCGAGGTCGGGGGCCACCACGTGCACCTCATTCGCAAGCCGGCCTCTGCTTGCCCCCACGTACAGCCCAGCCGCAGTGGTGGCATCAGAGCACCAGGTAAGCGAGGCGTCGGTGGTCACTCCCTGATTGCCGTAATCGGTGCTGGCATAGCCAAGCTGGACGTGGGCGGCTACCCAGGGGGGGGACAGGAGGGTTCGGTGGGCGCCGTCTGCGACCTGCAGCGCTCCTTGTGCGTTGATGGACTGGACTGTCCAGCGCTGGCGGTTGGACACATCCGCCCGGGCGTCATTGGCTCGGGTCATGATCACATCGCCCACCCCTATGCGCACCTCATCCATCCCGATGGCCACGTGGGTGTCATCGACTTGACCCGCCTCGATGCGCCCGGCCCGCACGGCCTGGTTGATCTGATCGGCTGCGGCGTTGGTGGCAGCCGTGACCGC
>JBOGGT010000110.1:0-16168 GCA_050744225.1 Acidimicrobiales bacterium
GCTTCGGCGTGTACACCTCGCTGGCGGCGGAGCAAGCCGATCGTCTCAGGCGTCACGTGAGCTTCGAGGAGAAGTGGCCGGGGCAGGACGGCCTCGGTGACAAGTACAAAGATTGCCTCTAGCGGCACCCCGAATACCTGGGCGATGGTCATCTGACTCAATCGGTCCGGTAAGTGGTGATCGTTCTCCCACTTCGACCACTGGGACCGGATATTGGCGGCATCGAGACGCTCCCCGGCCTCGGCACGTAGGGTCACGAAGCGCCGAGCGCAGGCGGCGACAGTCCAGTCCCGAGCCTGGCGGGCCTCGCGGATACAGGCACCGATACTCGGTGCTCGGGGATGCAAAGCAGACAGACCAACGACGGACACTGCCCCCCATTATGCCAAAGACCCTGGTATCGGGAGGGTGTCACACACCGTGACACACCCTGACACTTCCCAAACCGAGCATCTGTCGCTTTCCTGTCACCTATGGCCGAGCGTCGGCCATAGGTGAAAGGAGCCAATGTCATGAGACTGAAGATCGACATCACCGAGGTGAACTTCTTGTGCACCCGCCCAGCCCAGGCCCGCACCGAGCGTGACACGGGAGCGCCCCGGCTGGACAAGGAAACCGGCCAGCCGCTTTGGCAGTGCCAACTCGCTGCGCTGGACGAGACCGGCGGTGAGGTGCTCAACGTCACCGTCGCCGGAGCACTCGAGGTGGCCGTGGGGGCACCCGTGGCCGTCGAGGGCTTGGTGGCCATCCCCTGGAGTCAGGGAGATCGCTCGGGTGTCGCCTACCGGGCAGCCTCCATCCGCCAGGGCGGGACCCCCATCACCGGCCAGGCCTCGGCCCCGGCCAAGTCCGAGGCCGCCCACCCTGCCGGGCGCCACACCGCCTGAGCCAAAGCGGGCCGGGTCCACCCATCCCCCCAATGGGAAGCCTGGGTGGGCCCGGCCCAATCACTTGGAGGTGAGCAATGGTCAGAAGTCAGAACAAGCCAACTACCAACGACGACATCGCCGTGGTGCTCATTGGCGAGTTGGCCAAGTTCGTGTTCGGATGGATTCACGCAGTGATCGCCCTGGTGTGCTGGGCGGTCGCCTTTCCAATGCTCAGCGTCCCGCTGGGGCTATGCGTGTGGATGACGAGTATCGGTGGCGAGGGCGCAGGGATCGCAGCGGCTGTTGTGTTCGTCCTGGGCCTGGCGACCTGGAGGCTGGCGGCCCCATCCTCGTTTCACCGCTGCGTGTCGGGTCGCATTTGGAAGCGTCGGCGGGCGTGGCGGGTCTACCGCCGACCCTGGCCCCATCTGTGCGCGCTGCACGGGCTCACCGCGATGCTCAATGAGTCGGTGGTCGTCCCACGTCTTCACCGGGTGCAGGTTGGTTACGTGAGTGACCTGGTTACCGTTCGGATGCTCTACGGCCAGACCTTGGCTGACTGGCAGGGGTGTTCCGACGCGCTGGCCCATGGGTTCGGGGCCATGGGCGTACGGGTCCGGGGAGCCAAGCCCGGTTGGATCAGCATCGAGGTGTACCACCACGACACCCTCGCCACTCCCCTGGCCCTGCCCATGCCCGCAGAAGGCGCCCCCGTCGATCTGGAGCGGGTGGCGGTAGGCATGACCGAGGCCGGAGAGCCCTGGAACATTCGGGTGCTCGGTCGCCACGTGCTCATCGGCGGAGCAACCGGCTCCGGCAAGGGATCCGTGGTCTGGTCGATCCTGGGGGGCCTGGCACCAGCAATCGCTTCGGGTGTGGTCCAGGTTTGGGTGATCGACCCCAAGGGCGGGATGGAGTTCGGCCGGGGCCAGGCACTGTTCGCCCGCTTCGCCCACGACGCCGGGGAGTCCGCGGCCAACGTACTGGCTGAGGCAGCTGAGGTGCTCGTTGCTCGGGCCAAACGCCTGCGGGGATTTACCCGGCTGCACGTACCGACGCCGACAGAGCCCCTGATCTTGGTGGTAATCGACGAGATGGCCACCCTGACTGCGTATAGGGGGGATCGCAAGACCCGTACCGAGTTGGACCAACTCTTGGGCCTGGTGCTCTCCCAGGGCCGGGCCGTGGGAGTCAGCGTCATCGCCGCGGTCCAAGACCCCTCCAAGGAGGTGATCGCCCTACGCCAGCTGTTCCCGACCCGGATCGCCCTGCGCCTGGTCGAAGCAACCCAGGCCACCATGGTGCTCGGAGACGGAGCCAGGGACCGGGGAGCTGCTTGTGACCTGATCCCCGACACCCTGCCCGGTGTGGGCTACGTCTGTGAGGAGGGCGGACGCGAGCTGGTCCGGGTGCGGGCGTATCACGTCACCGACGCCGACATCGACGAGCTGTGCGCCAGCTTCGCCCCGCCGTGCCCCCCGAGCCCGGACACAGAGCCCGCTCAGCCGCCGGATTCGGAGGCATAGCCGCATGCAACCCAGCGACATGGAACCCACACACCAGGGCGACCCTGACGAGCCATTCGGCGGCTTCGACCCCGAGGTGGTGGCCGAGATCGTCCATCGAGCCGGATCACCCGGCTTCGAGGCCTGGTGGGTCGCGGCCAGCACCACCGGATTCTGTGCCAACCCGGTCCACCTGGCAACCAGCCCGTCAGGACTGGGGCGAACCGAGGTGCTGACCCGCTGCAAGAACCGCCGGGCCAGTGTCTGTCCGTCCTGTTCGGCGATCTATGCCGGCGACACCTGGCAACTGGTTCATGCGGGCATTGCCGGAGGCCACCACGGGATGCCAGCCAGCATCGCTGTGCACCCGATGGCGTTCGTCACCCTGACTGCTCCGAGCTTCGGGCCAGTA
The DNA here is from genome assembly GCA_050744225.1 of Acidimicrobiales bacterium. Classification (GTDB taxonomy): domain Bacteria; phylum Actinomycetota; class Acidimicrobiia; order Acidimicrobiales; family JAJPHD01; genus JAVKSL01. Next base: position 2,787 of record JBOGGT010000110.1, read on the forward strand.
CATTCGATGGGCCATTCACCTGGTGAGCGACGGGTATGTCAGCCAGGTGGCTCCAAGCGATGCTGTGATCACCGGCGCACGCACTGCGGCGTCGTCCACGAGCCAACCGACCCGCTGGTGGGCCAGGCAATCTGTGTGCACTGTTATGACTACGTCGGCCACGTCTTGTTCAGCTGGCACCTGCCGGAGCTGTGGCACCGCTTCGCCATCGGCCTACGGCGGAGCATCGCCCGACAGCTCCGCCAATCGGGAGACGATCCAAAAGCAACCCGTCTCGCCTACGTCAAGGTCGTGGAGATGCAGCGGCGGGGAATCCCTCACATCCATGCCGTGCTCCGCCTGGACGGCGCTGGGACGACATCCGAGCCTGAGCAGCCGCCACCCAGCGTGTTAGGGGCCGTCGATCTGGCCGCTCTGGCTTTGAGGACCGCCTCCGGATGTCGCCTGAGGGTATCGGGACCCGATGCCAGGGAGCTGGTGCTGGGCTTCGGCTCACAAACCGACTCCCAGCCCATGCACGGCCCCTTGGCCAGCGGGGAGTCCCTGGCCGTGCAGCGAAAGCTGGCCGCTTACCTGGCGAAGTACGTAACGAAGTCGGTGGCCGAATGTGGTCTGGGTACCCGCCCGATCAGCCCCAGGGCCATCCCCGAGCTGGACGTGACCAACCACGTGCGGCGCATCCTCGAAACCATCGTGGAGCTTGCCACCGAGCCTGAGTACCGCCCCATGCTGGGGTGGCTGCACACGCTTGGCTACCGGGGACATATCACCTCCAAGACACGGAGGTACTCCACCACCATGGGCGCCCTGCGCGAGGCACGCCGAGCCTGGCGAGCTGGCGGAGACGATCCCGCGGCCAGTGGGCACGACCTTGAGTGGCATTTCAGCGGGTATGGCCATGCTGGGCCTGGGGACCGGCTGTTGGTGGTGAGCGCCGCTGTAGCCGAGGCCGAGAGGCGTCGTGCTGCCCGAGAGGCCCTGGCCGACGACGCGGGAGAGGAGCGGGAGAGGTGGGTATCATCCTGGGGGTGAGCCGCCAACGGGCGGCACAGAACTCCGACTTCCCCGATCCCATCGCGCAGCTCGATCCGGCCGCTTGTGGGATGAGGTCGCCGCCGCACATGGTTGGCTGCTCACCCCGACCGCCGGCCCGGCCGGCCTCCCCGCTCCCCCGCTGACCCGGAGGCCAAGTCGTGATCGCCAGCCGGGTACAAAGAGCGACAAGCGAAAGGTATACGACGTGCGCCTGCGCGACCCCGAGGGCCGTACCTATACCCCACCTTCGAGACGCTCGGCGAAGCCAGGGCGTTCGAAGCGTCTGAGCGGTCAGTCAGGACCCCAAATCTCGGGCTGGTCGCCGAACCCTCAGCGTTCCGGATTGGCTGGTGACCATAGTGAGCGACCACTTGGCGGCGCGGGCCTTAACCGGAGCCGACTCAGATGTCCCGGTCTTCACCACTCCCGACGGCAAGCGACTGCACTATTCCAACTGGCGCACGCGGGTGTGGCTGCCCGCCACGGAGGCTGCCGGACTCCCCGGCTTGCATTTTCACGATTTGAAGCACACTGCGGGGACAGCCATGGTGACCAGCGGCATCGACGTGAAGACCGCCCAGGTGCGCTTGGGTCACGCCAACCCCATCACGACCCTGCGCATCTATGCCCAGGCCACTCCGAGTGCCGACAAAGACGCAGCTCAGCGTCTTGGAGACCTCTTCCGACCCCCCGTGGGGAGACCATCGCACAGCGGCATGCGCGATGGATGTGCGATGAACGACCGGCGACTGACCCTGGTCGACGAAGACACCACCCCTGACCAGGACAAACGTGGTGGGGCTAGCTGGACTCGAACCAGCGACCTCAGCATTATCAGTGCTGCGCTCTAACCAGCTGAGCTATAGCCCCGGGAGATGCGCTCGGGCGGCCCGGACGACTCAGGCTACCGGCGGCCCGGACCCCGTTCGTCCACCATGACCCCGATGCCCCCCACGATATCGCTCACCAAGTTGTAGACCACCGACACAATCACATTGACCAGGGTACCGATCACCACCATGACCAGGCCGCCGAGGAAGCTGATCTCGAAGACGGTGGTGCCGAGGTGCTTGAGGGGAGAGAAGCCGCTCTTGACCGCGGCGACCTGTAACCCGTGCAGGGCACCGGCAGCGTCGGCAACCAGGTAGATGACCAGGACCGCTATCTGGAATACCACGAAGAGTCCCAAGTAGGACAGGAACGAGAACAGCAGCACGGTGCCCGTCTCGATCCGGCGGAGCCTCATCCGGACCGTCCTGGTCTGGCCGCTGGACGGCCCGGTCTGGCGTCTCGAAACTCCCGTCCCTCCTCGAACCGATCCGAAACTGCTGGCCCGAGCGCTCGGCCGGCCCGCGGAGGGCTGTCGCACGCTCACGCTGCCTCCTCAGGAGCAGCCAGCACCAGGGCGGCAGAGGTGACCTGCTCGGCCGACCCCAGGCTCATCACCCTCACTCCAGTGGCATCACGGCCCTGAGAGGGTATCTCGCGGACCTGGGTGCGTATGGCCACACCCGCAGAAGAGATCATCAGCACCTCGTCGTCCAGGGACACCAGGAATGCCGCGACCACATACCCGCGCCGGGCGGTCAGGCGGATCCCTCGGACCCCCTGGCCTCCGCGGGCCTGGCGGGTGAAGCGTTCGAGCTTGGTTCGCTTGCCGTAGCCAGCGTCTGTCACAACCAGTATGTCGGCCTCGTCTCTAGCCACGTCGCATGACACTACTTTATCGCCCTCGCGCAAGCGCATCCCCCGTACGCCGGCCGCGTCCCGGCCCATCGGGCGCACCTCGTCTTCGGGGATCCGGATGGTCATGCCGTCCCGGCTCATCAGGAACAGGTCCTCTCCCCCGTTGGTGGGGACCACCGATACCAGCTCGTCGCCGTCACGGAGGCTGATGGCGATGAAGCCCTCGCGCCGGGATTTGTCGTACTCGCCAAGCGAGGTCCGCTTGACCTGGCCCATCCGGGTAGAGAAGGTCAGGTACCTCATGGTCTCGTAGTCCTTGGTCTCGATCACCGCCTGGATGACCTCGCCAGCCTCCAAGGGTAAAAGGTTCACGATCGCGGTGCCCCGCGCGGTGCGCTCCTTGACCGGGATCTCGTGCGCCTTGAGCCGGTACACCCGCCCCCGGTTGGAGAAGAAGAGCAAGTAAGTGTGGGCGGTGGTATGGATGATGTGAGCAACCAGGTCCTCCTCCTTGAGGTTCGCCCCCTGCACCCCCCGGCCCCCCCGGCCTTGGGTCCTGAAGGTCCCCCCCAGCATCGACTTCACGTACCCGGCGCGGCTCATGGTCACCACCAGTTCCTCGTCCTCGATCAAGTCCAACACGTCGAGGTCACCTGGGTCGAGGGTGATCCGTGAGCGGCGCGGCTCGTTGTAAAGCCCCCTGACCTCGATCAGCTCGTCGCTGATCACCTGGCGGAGCCGGACGGGATCGGCCAGGATCGCCTCCAGCTCGGCGATGGCCTCACGCAGGGCCGCGATCTCAGCCTCCAGCTCGGTCCGGCCGAGCCGGGTGAGGCGCGCCAAGGTCATGTCCAAGATGTGGTTGGCCTGGATCTCGGAGAACGCAAACGGCACGTCCATGAGCCCCAGACGCGCCGCTGCCCGGTCGTCCGAGGCGCGAATCAGCGCGATCACCGCGTCGAGCATGTCGATAGCCCGAAGCAGCCCATCGACGATGTGCGCCCGCTCGGCCGCCTTGCGGAGGCGGAATTGAGTACGGCGGGTCACCACCTCGATCTGGTGCTCGACGTAGGCGCTGAGGAGCTGGGCCAGGTTGAGTGTACGCGGCACCCCGTCCACCAGTGCCACGGTGTTGACCCCGAACGAGGTCTGCAACGGGGTGTGCTTGTACAGGTTGTTGAGTACCACGTTGGCGTTGGCGTCGCGCTTCAGCTCGACCACCAGCTTGGTGGATGTACCCGCCGACTCGTCGCGCACCTCGCGTATACCGTCCAGCTCCTTGGCGTTTACCAGGGCTGCGATTGCTATCTCGATGGCTTTGGCCGAGCTCTGGTAGGGAACCTCGGTGACCACGATCCGGGTCCCCCCGGTTCGGGTCTCCTCGATGGTGGCCAACCCCCGGATCTTTATCGACCCGCGGCCGGTCCGGTAGGCATCCTGGATGCCGGAGCGGCCGAGGATCATACCCCCGGTCGGAAAGTCGGGACCTTTCACAAACGCCATCAGCTCGTCGGGGGTGGCGTCGGGATGGTTCAACAGGTGCAGCGTTGCGTCGACCGCCTCAACCAGGTTGTGGGGGGCGATATTGGTGGCCATGCCCACCGCGATGCCTTGGGAACCATTTACCAACAGGTTGGGGAAGCGCGCGGGGAGCACTATCGGTTCGGTACGGCTGCCGTCGTAGTTCGGGGTGAAGCCCACGGTGCCCTCGTCGATTCCGGCCAGCATCTGCAGCGCGAGGCGCTCCAGTCGGCACTCGGTATAGCGGGCCGCGGCGGGCCCACCGGTCTCTGGGTGCGGCGTGCCGAACTCACCGTGGCCGTCGATCAGGGGCTGACGCAGGCTGAACTCCTGGACCATGCGGACCAACGCGTCGTATATGGCCATATCGCCGTGCGGGTGGTAGGAGCCCATGACCTCACCCACCACCTTCGCGCACTTCACGTACGCCCGGTCCGGACGCAGCCCCTGGTCGTACATGCTGTAGAGGATCCTGCGGTGCACTGGCTTGAGCCCATCGCGGGCATCGGGCAGGGCTCGGGAGACAATGACCGACATCGAGTACTCCAAGAAGGAACGCTCCATCTCCTCTTGGAGCTCCACCGGCATTATGGACGGCGCATCGGAGTCCCCGGCGCCCAGGGCGTCGCCTGGATAGTCGTCATTGGGAGGCTGAAAAGGTTCAGGAGGTTCAGGAGGCAGGTCGGTCATCGGGCTCCAATCAGATATCCAAGAACCTGACGTCCTTGGCGTTGGACTGTATGAAGTGACGCCTGGACTCCACGTTGTCGCCCATGAGTACCGAGCAGACCTCGTCGGCCACCGCGGCCTGCTCCAGGCTTATCTGCAGTAGGGACCGCTTGGACGGATCTGTGGTGGTGTCGCGCAACTCGGCGAAGTCCATCTCTCCCAGACCCTTCAGGCGCTGGAACTCCGCCCTCGGATGCTGCGCTTGGTGACGCGCCCTAGCGGCCTCGTCCTTCAGGTAGACCTTCTCCTTGCCGACCAGGGCGGAATACAGAGGGGGTTGAGCTGCATACACGTAGCCCCCTTCTACCAGCGCTTCCATCTGGCGGAAAAAGAATGTGAGCAGGAGGGTGCGGATATGAGACCCGTCGACATCGGCATCGGCCATGATGATGACCTTGTGATAGCGCAGCTTGGCCAGGTCGAAATCCTCAGCCAGCCCAGCACCAATTGCTGCGATAAGGGCACGGATCTCGACGTTCTTGAGCATCCTGTCTGTCCGGGAGCGCTCGACGTTGAGGATCTTCCCCCGGATTGGCAACACCGCCTGGGTGCGTGGATCGCGTGCCTTCACCGCGCTCCCTCCCGCCGAGTTCCCCTCCACAATGAACAGCTCCGATTCGCGCGGGTCGCGCGACGAGCAATCGGTCAGCTTGCCGGGCAGGCCGGCTCCCTCCAGAGCGGTCTTGCGCCGTGTCAGGTCACGCGCCTGGCGCGCCGCGGTGCGCGCCCGGGCGGCCAGCGCCGCCTTTTGCACCATCTGACGACCCTCGGAAGGGTGCTCCTCCAGCCACTCGGCGAGCTTTTCGTTGGTGGCCCGCTCGACCAGCGAGCGCATCGCGACATTGCCCAGCTTGGCCTTGGTCTGGCCCTCGAACTGGGCGTCGGTCAGGCGCACGGAGAGGATCGCGGTCAGGCCCTCCCGGATGTCTTCGCCCAGGAAGTTATCCTCCTTCTCCTTGAGCAGGCCCTTGCCTCGTGCGTATTTGTTGACCACATTCGTGAGCGCCTTCTTGAAGCCCTCCTCGTGCATACCCCCCTCCACCGTGGCAATGCCGTTGGCAAAAGAGTGGAGGCTCTCGTAGTACCCGGTATTCCACTGGAAAGCGACCTCCATCTCCTGCGTCGCCTCGGTAGAACTATCCACCTGGTTGAAGGAGCCGACGGTCCTGAACAGTGCCTCCTTGGAGGCGTTCAGGTGCCGCACGTAGTCGACAATTCCGCCCTTGTACTGATGGCGAACCTGCTGGAGACGACCGGGGCGCTCGTCCGCGAAGCGGATGTCGAGGCCACGATTCAAAAAAGCCATCACCTGAAGACGCTCGACCACCGTTTGGGCACGGAAGTCGATCTCCTCGAAGATGGTCGGGTCCGGCCAGAAGCTGACGCTGGTGCCGCGGGGGTGCGAAGCCGGCGATGGCCCGACCAGCTCCAGCTTGCCCTGAGGACGGCCACCCTTGGCGAACTCCATCCGGTGGCGGTTGTGGTCCCAGTCAATCTCCAGCACCAGGCGAACCGACAGGGCGTTGACCACCGAGACACCCACCCCGTGCAGGCCCCCGGACACCTTGTAGGCGCGCCCGCCGAACTTGCCCCCGGCGTGCAGCATGGTGAGCACCACCTCAGCGGTGGATTTGGTCTTGTACTGGTGGTGATGGTCGACCGGGATCCCGCGCCCGTCATCCACCACCCGACAGCCCCCGTCTGCGAGCAGGGTGACGTCGATCCGCGTGCACCAGCCCGCCATGGCCTCGTCGACTGAATTGTCCACCACCTCCCAGATCAGGTGGTGCAGCCCGCTCGGCCCAGTGGAGCCGATGTACATGCCGGGCCGCTTGCGGACGGGATCAAGGCCCTCCAAGACCACGATGTCCTGGCCAGTGTAGGACTCCGAGGCAGCCCCGGTAGGGCGATTCTCGGGCAGGACCAAAGTGACTACCCCTCTCTAAGTGCGGGCGCGCGGGCCGGCTCCGACGGCGCCTGGCAGGCGCTCCAGGCGAGGACCTCATCCTACCAGATGGCTGTATCAGCCCCGTTTGACCCCGGCCACCCGGACCTGGAGCTCACCAGCCACCGCCTCCCCCGCTACCGCCGCCAGGCGATCCAGAAGCTCTGTAGCCATCCAACGCACTTCACTGGCCCAGACAGGATCGCTGACCTCCACCGTCAGGACCCCGTTGCGCAGAGCGCACGGCTTGGCGTTGGCAGCCAGTGCCTCCCCGACCACCTCGTCCCAACGGCTGAACACGGTCTGGATCACCCGGGCGGAGGGGGCGCCCAGGGACCGGCTGAGCCGGTCGAGGGAAGCGCCCAGGCCAGCGGGCTCTTCCCCGTCGGGTTGGGTGGGCAACGACTTCCAAGTCAAGATGGGCTCCCACAGGGGCGCTCGGGGCGTGGGTGGGCACGGGGTGTGGGGATAGCTGAGTACATTACTTTTCAAGGCTTTCTCGGCAGATAGAACCCGAACGGACCGCCAGGACGGCCGTTGGCTCGATCCCAACCGGGAGGGGCCCGGCGGTGCTCAGCAGGGACTGACCCGCTGGGAGGAGGTTCAGCAGTGCCGCCGAGCGATCAGGATCCAGTTCGGAAAACACGTCGTCCAACAAGAGTACCGGCGTCTCACCCGTCTCGGCAATCACCAGACAATGGGCGGCCAGGCGCAGGGCCAGCGCAAGGCAGCGTTGCTCACCCTGAGAGGCGTGCGTTCGAGCGGGTAAAGCAGGTGAACCCAGAACGATATCCAACTCGTCGCGCTGCGGTCCCACGGTTGTCACCCCGCGCCGGAGATCCTCCTTTCGCTTAGAGGCAAGCGCCGTGGCGAGAAGTCCTTCCCAGGAATATCGATAGGTGAGCTTTAGCTCGCCGAGCCACTTTCGGTCCCCCCGCCCCATAGCCAGACCAGCGTAGGCTTCGGCTACCGGTTGGTTCAGGCGCTCGACCAGCTGAAAACGCTTTTTGGCCAACAAAGTACCGTATTGCGACAGCTGGGCGTCCCACACGTCCAAAGTGGCCGTGACCTCCGGCGTCGCCCTCCCGCCGGCCTGTTTCAACAGGGCGTTCCGCTGACGGAGCACGCGATCCAGGTCACTGCACAGCCGATCGACCCCTGGTTGAAGACTTACAAGCGTGTCGTCCAGGTAACGTCTCCGTTCACTCGGACCGGACTTGACCAAGCTCAGGTCCTCGGGGGAAAATACACTTACCCCGAAGGTGCCCACCAGGTCCCTCGCCCGGCGGAGTACCTGGCGGTTCACCTGCACCCGATCTCTGGCACCCGGGCTGATCTGCGCTTCTATGAGGACCTCACGGCCTGCCTGGCAAACCTGTGCCCGCACGATGGCGCTGGCGCACCCGTACCTGACCAAAGCATCAGCCGGAGCTCCGCGCAGGGACTTCAGTGTCGCGCAATAACCGATGGCTTCTAACAGGTTGGTCTTTCCCGCGCCGTTGTTTCCTCTTATGATGGTAAGGCCCTCCGAGACAAACTCGACCTCGGCTGCCACATAATTTCGGTAGTCTCCGAGCCAGAGCTGCTTTATCTGCATCCGACAGCCGTCCGGAGGGGCGTCAAAGGTCAGATGGAACGGGGAGCAAGCAGGTAGCGGTAGGGGTCCCCCTCCCCTGCTCGTATCATAACCGGTCGACTGGCTCCTTCTATCTCGATGAGCACCTCGTCTCCGACGACCCCGTCGAGCCCGTCGATCAAATAAGCTGGATTGAATTGCAGTGTCAACTCTTCCCCGTCGTATTTCGCGTCGACGTCCTCGCTGGCATGTCCACGTTCCTGATCCGTGGCGGTGAGCGCCACATTATCCGCCTCCAAAGAGAGGTGCAACCACGAAACCGAGTCACGCACCAGGAGCCGGACACGGCGGATCGCATCCAGCAGGGGCTCTTTCCCGACAACCAGACGGTTGGAGAACTTCTGCTCGAATAGGCGAGCGACGTTGGGGAAGTCACGGAGCAAGGTGGTGGTGAGTGTCACGTCACCGACTTCAAAGCTGGCGTAGAAGTCACCGACTCGAAACAACAGCTGGCGCTCGGGCCCCGCCGCTCTCGCCGCCGGACCGCTGCTCGCCGAGAGCAGGCGTTGAAGCTCGGCCAGTGCGCGGGCGGGAACCAGCACCTCCTGACCCTCCTCCAAGAGAGTGCGACCCAGCAAGGTCCGCTCCGCCAGGCGGTAAGAATCGGTCGCCACCAATCGAAGGCCCTGTGGCTGGGCGGCGAGCAGCACTCCGTTGAGCGTGGAACGGGTCTCGTCGGTGGACGCCGCCCGAACAACCTGGCGAAGTGCGGCGGCGAGGTCGTCGGCTGCAATCTCGACTGCTGTCCCCTCCGCCGCCGGGACGCGCGCAAACTCGTGCTCCGGAAGGACCCTCACGCCAAAGTTTGACCGCCCGGCGCTGATCCGCGCCTCGTCGTCGTCCGCCTCGACCAGCACCACACCCGGCTCCACAGATCTCACGATGTCTGCCGTCAGGCGCGCTGGAAGCAGGCAGGTCCCGTCCTCCCCGCCGTTGACTACCACGTCCACCCGGATGGTCATGTCCCCGTCGTTACTCGTAAGGCACAGTTGGTCCCCGACCAGGCGGAAGTGGACCCCGCCCGCCGCGCTCGAGCGGCCGGCGGACCCAGCGGCTCGGGTGGTGGCCGACACCGCATCCACCAGAGCATCACGTTCGCAGCGCAGTCTCATCGGCGGTTCACGGTTATAGCCATTTTAGGAGGTACCTCTCTCGTAGTTGTAATAGTGCTGTGAGGTGTGGATAACAGGGCAAAAAGCCAGCCAGGCGTGTGTCCTCCCGTGCAGAGGTGATCCACAGGGCTCACAGAGGCTGGGTTCGGGGGACGCGCCCCTGGGGATGAGCACCTTGGATATCCACAGGAAGAAGCTATTTTGAACAGGGTAATCCACAGGATATGGCCAGCGGAAGCGAGACCCGACCCCGAATCGTGCGCCGGTGGCATTTCAGCGAGCACCTTTGATCAGGAGGATCAATTCGGTGACCTGGTCATAGATCTGCTGTCGTTCGCGCATCAGGGTCGAGATCTTCTCCACTGCGTGGATGACGGTGGTGTGGTCACGCCCGCCGAACTCACGTGCGATGGCGGGGTAGCTGAAGTCTGTCAGGTCGCGGAAGACGTACATGCTGATCTGTCGGGCGATCACCAAGGGTCTTCGCCTGCTGGTGCCGCAGAGCTCTTCTATGCTGAACCCAAACGTGTCCGAGGTCGCTTGGAGGATGACTTGGGGGGTGATCCTGCGGGGTTGATCGGCAGACAGGATGTCGGCGAGAATCTTCTCTGCGAGAGATCGGGTAAGCGACTGGCCGCTGAGGTTAGCGTATGCGGTGACCCTGATCAGAGCCCCTTCCAGCTCTCTAATATTCTCCCTGACGTGGGTGGCGATGAGCTCCAGCACCTCGTGCGGTACCGCCAGGGCATCGCTCTCTGCCTTCTTTCTCAGGATGGCCAGGCGGGTTTCGAGGTCGGGGGGCTGTACGTCGGTGATCAACCCAGACAGAAATCGGCTGCGGAGTCGGTCCTCGAGGGTGGCAATGGACTTTGGCGGGCGGTCTGACGTGATCACTATCTGCTTGGAAGCCCCGTACAACGAGTTGAAGGTGTGAAAGAACTCCTCTTGTAGGCCCTCACGCCCCTGGATGAACTGGATGTCGTCGATCAACAAGACATCACATTCCCGGTACCGGCGCTTGAATGCCATGGTGGTGTTGGCCCTGATCGCATCGACAAACTCGTTGAGGAACGTCTCTGTGGACACATACCTGACATGCCGAGCGGGGAAGTTCTCCCGGACGTAGTTGCCAATTGCCTGGATGAGGTGAGTCTTTCCCAGGCCAGCGCCTCCATAGATGAACAGAGGGTTGTACGACCTTGCCGGCGTCTCGGCAACCGACTGCGCTGCGGCTTGGGCGAAGCGGTTCGAGGAGCCAGTCACAAACTCGTCGAAGGTGTAGCGAGAGTTGAGGGTCTCTTCCTCGCCCCTGTCGGAGTCTCTGGCGGTGCCTCTGGCCAACCGAGCACCTTGGTTTGCCCGGCTCGGGGCTTCGTTAGAAAGGGCTCTGTCGCCAGGGCTGCCGAACTCCGCATCGGTGGTCGGGAGTTCCTCTGACATCGACAGGGCGCGCGTATGTACGATTATTCGAAGGTCGCTGACTCCTGTGCAGCCCGGGTCCGCGGAGATGGGATTCAGCGGGGCGTTCTGGGAGCTCGAGGTGGGCGCCAGCAGGGATGCGGCAACCACGGCAGAGCGAAGGACGTCCAGGTGGCGCGCCTCGATTCGCTCCTTGGCCAGGTGGCTGGGTACTGCGAGAACCAGGATGCCCCCATCGAGCTCAAGTGGCTCGATGAGATCGAACCAGGCCCGCCAGGTTGCCTCGGACAGCTGAGGCCGGAGCGCGGCCGAACAGCGCGACCACAGTGCTTGGACATCCTCCACCACCACGTCACCTCCTCCACAACATCTTGTCCACAACATCTTGTCCACAACATTATCCACAGACTGTGGACAGGGTGCAGGCCGTCGAAGGGTATCATCCCTTGGGCAAGGTCTGTGTGGCCGGCCGGGCCTGACGAGCTATCCAGGCTGGCGGAGGTCCAAGATGGCGAGCCACCATAGATCGCATCAGCGAGTCGGGCAAGAGGGAGGGTCGTGAAGCGTACTTACCAGCCGAACAACCGCAAGCGAGCCAAGAACCACGGGTTCCGGCATCGGATGTCAACCCGGGCTGGCCGGGCAATCCTCAGGTCGCGGCGGCTCAAGGGACGCCAGCGCCTCTCGGCATGACGGCGGTGTGCTCTCCCAGTGCTGACGTCGGTCGGATATCGGACCAGGCGGCCTTCAAGGCCTTGCGTCACAGCCCCGATCGGGCGCGGCGCGGTCCTCTGACGGTAGCCTGGGTGACGGGAGACGGAGGTACCTTGCCGCGGGTTGGTTACGCCATCGGGCGCAGGTTCGGAGGAGCGGTAGAGCGCAATCTGGCTCGACGGCGTCTCCGGGCCATCTTTCGCGAGGTGGGACCACGGCTTGGGCTGGGCAGCTACCTCGTGAGCGTGGCCCCTTCGGCCGCGAGATCGTCCTTCATGGATCTGAGGACATACGTGTGTGAAGCTCTGAGAACTCTGAACAAGCTGAGCCCCCGATGAGGGGAGCTTCGGTCGCCGCCACGGCGCTGGCGTCGATTGTTCGGTTCTACCAGCTTGCCCATCGCGGCAGGCTCCCGAATTGCAGATACCTCCCCACCTGCTCGGCTTACGCGCTCGAAGCCGTGGAAAGCCACGGAGCGCTGCGAGGGTCCTGGTTCGCCGTGCGCCGGTTGGCCCGGTGCCACCCCTGGGGCGGGTCTGGCTGGGACCCGGTCCCGCCTGCACCGACCGCTCAACTCACCCGGGAGGCCCATCTGTGCTGAACGCCATTGGCAAGCTGTTCCACCCGCTCTATGCGGCGATGGCCTACCTGCTGGCCTTTTGGTACGGCCTGGTGCCCAACTACGCCGTGGCGATCACCCTTTTCACCGTGACCGTCATGGTGGTGCTAGCCCCGCTGACAGTTAAGAGCACACGTTCGATGCTTGCGATGCAGCAGCTTCAGCCAGAAGTGAATCGATTGAAGGAAAAGCACAAGAACGACAAGATGGCCCTTCAACAGGCACAGATGGACCTGTTCAAGTCGGAGGGCATCAATCCGGCGGGCGGGTGCCTGCCGATGCTGATCCAACTCCCGGTGTTCTGGGTCCTGTATCGCATCATCCAGGGTCTGACCAAGACGGTCAAGATCGCCGGTGTCCCCCACGTCCATCCTCAGTACATCTCCCATACGAGCCTGCTGTACCAGCATCTGCTTGCGGCGAACGGGTCCATGAATTCGTTTGGTATGAACCTGGCCAAGTCGGCAACCTCCTCTCATGGCAGCTTGTTGGCCGCCCTCCCCTTCTACCTGCTGCTTGTGCTCTGCCTGGGGCTCCAGTTCCTTCAGATGCGCCAGCTGAGCTCTCGTTCCCCGCAACAGACCGGCACAGCCGCCCAGACGCAGAAGATTATGAAATATCTGCCGCTTTTCTTCGGAGTGATCTACCTGGAGATACCAGCGGGAGTGAACGTGTACTTCTTGGTGTCCAGCCTCTTCCGGGTGGTTCAGCAGGAGCTGATGTACCGCTACGACCCACGCGTAAAGAGTCATGCAGCCGCGGTGAAGGAGGGCAAACAGACGACCCAACCTTCGGAGGTTCGCAGCGGCCCGGCGGACATATCGTCCGGGGGAGCCAAGCCGTCCGGCGGGATCCTGGCCGCGCTGAGGTCGGCGCGAGAGGATCTGGTGGCTGCCCGCACGAACGGCGCTGCCCGCACGAACGGCGCTGCCCGCACGAACGGCGCTGCCCGCACGAACGGCGCTG
>JBOGGT010000111.1:0-8485 GCA_050744225.1 Acidimicrobiales bacterium
AGCTTGGCATTGGTACGGGGCTACGGATACGTAGGATAGGTGGGAGCCAGGGAAGCCGCCCTCGCGGGGGAGGTGGAGGCAACGGTGAAATACCACTTTTCCGTAGCGCTGTGTCTAACTCGGCGAGAAGTCGAGGACCGTGCCAGGCGGGCAGTTTGACTGGGGCGGTCGCCTCCCAAAATGTAACGGAGGCGCCCAATGGTTCCCTCAGCACGGATGGACATCGTGCGTTGAGTGCAAAGGCACAAGGGAGCTTGACTGCGAGACCTACAAGTCGAGCAGGTACGAAAGTAGGGCATAGTGATCCGGCGGTTGCTTGTGGAAGCGCCGTCGCTCAACGGATAAAAGGTACGCCGGGGATAACAGGCTCATCTTCCCCAAGAGTCCATATCGACGGGAAGGTTTGGCACCTCGATGTCGGCTCGTCGCATCCTGGGGCTGAAGTAGGTCCCAAGGGTTGGGCTGTTCGCCCATTAAAGCGGTACGCGAGCTGGGTTTAGAACGTCGTGAGACAGTTCGGTCCCTATCCGGTGTAGCCGTAGGAAATCTGAGGAAGGCTGTCCCTAGTACGAGAGGACCGGGACGGACGCAGCTCTCGTGTGCCAGTTGTCCTGCCAAGGGCATGGCTGGTTGGCGACCTGCGGAAGGGATAAGCGCTGAAGGCATCTAAGTGCGAAGCTCGTTCCAAGATGAGGTCTCCCACAGGAAAACCTGGTAAGGCCCGTGGTAGACGACCACGTTGATAGGCCGGAGGTGTAAGCACGGCAACGTGTGTAGCCGACCGGTACTAATCGGCCGAGGGCTTAAAGAACAAGATTACTCGTGCTCGCTATGGAAGTCTCACGGGGCAGCGGCTGTCTGGCCGTGTTGCTCGCAGTGTTGACAGGTTTTCGGTGGCTATGGCGGCGGAGTCACACCCGTTCCCATCCCGAACACGGAAGTTAAGCCCGCCCGCGCCGATGGTACTTGGGGGAGTCCCCCTGGGAGAGTAGGTCGCCGCCGAATTTTTACGTTTGAGGAGCCCCCCTTCGCTTGTCGGTGGGGGGCTCTCGCGGTCGCGGGATGGTGGTGCCCCTCCGGCCGCAGTACACCGCAGCCGGCCAAAAGTAACGGCCGACTGCGGTGTACTCGTCGGAGGGTCCTCTGGCCACTAAGCTCGGGCTTATGGGTGTGGGGGGCGAGCGGGGGCCAGGTTATGGTCGGCAGGGGCGACGTCCTGGTTGGGCGGGGGACACGGGGGCGGGGAAAGGTGGTTCGGAGCGTCGGCGGGAGGCGGGGAGGCCCGGTACGGGTCGGGGTGATCGGCCTGGTCGGGGTGATCAGCCTGGTCGGGGTGATCAGCCTGGTCTGGCGGACCGGGGAGACAGGGCAGTTCGGGTGGTTCGGAAGGACTGGGGGTCGGTGGCCCGGCGGGGGGCGGCGGTGTTGGGGGAGGATCGGGAACACGCCCGTAAGCGTTCCGGGGAGCCGGACCCAAGGGCGGATCGTAGGACAGCCGGGGCCGAGCCTGGGTCCCGGCAGGAATGGCCGGAGGTTCGGCGCGACCGGCAAGCTGGCATTGGGCCAGGGGGGTCGGGTGCCGCGCGGGTAGACCCGGTGAGACGACCCAAGCGGCTCCCAGCGGAGGTGGTCGAGGAGATCGGCACTCGGGTCGACAGGGCCATGGCTCCTCGGGTTGTGGCTCGGCTGGCTGACGCGGTGGGGGCCTACGAGAGGGACCGGTATGCGGACGCTCAGCGGATGGTCGTGCCCCTGATTCGCCAGGCTCCGGACGCGCCGGCGCTGCGAGAGCTGAGCGGGCTGTGTCACTACCGGGAGGGTCACTGGGGCGACGCCATCCGCCAGTTGGACCAGTTCAGGCGGCTGTCCGGATCCCTGGACCAGCACCCTGTGCTTGCGGACTGCCACCGGGCCCTCGGTCACCGTGCCGCGGTGGTGGAGCTGTGGGACGAGCTGCGGGAGGCGTCCCCGAATCCGGCGCTGGTGGCAGAGGGCCGAATCGTGATGGCCGAGTCTCTGGCCGATCAGCACAACATGGAGCAGGCAATCGCACTGCTGGCTCGCTCCCTGCGCCCCAACCGGGTGACCAGGGACTACCACCTCCGCCAGTGGTACGCGCTCGCCGACCTCTACGAGCGATCCGGCGACCTTGCCCGTGCCCGCGAACTTTTCGTTCGTGTAGCCACCCACGACTCCAGTCTCTCCGACGTCACCCAGCGGGTCAAGGCCCTGGCGTGACTCAGGTGGTTCAGGTTGGTGCTGTGCGCAGGTGAGTCCCGGCGGCTACCGTCGGGACGTGGCCTGGGCCTTGGAGGAGTTCACCCGCTCGCTCAGCGAGGTGTCGGCGGCTACTGTCACCGCGTACCGCAGTGACCTGACCGCCTTCGTCACCTGGTCCGAGCGGGGCGGCGTCACCGGCCCGGAACAAGTAGAGCGCATCCTGCTGCGGCGCTACCTCGCTTACCTGTCCACCCGGCGCTACGCCCGCCAGACCATCGCGCGCAAAGCGGCCTCTCTGCGCCGCTATTTTTCCTGGCTGCGCCGGACGGGGGTGATCCCGGTGGATCCTGCCGTGCGCCTGTCGGCTCCCAGCGGCGGCGGACGGCTGCCACACGTCCTGACCCACGAGCAGCTCGATCACCTGCTCGACGGTGGTGTTACCGCGGTCGGCGCTACGCGCGCCGAGCGCCCAGCCGAGCGCCCGGCCGAGCGCCCAGCCGAGCGCCTGGGGGAGGCCGTGCGCCCAGCCGAGCGCCCAGCCGAGCGCCCAGCCGAGCGCCTGGCGGATGCCGTGCGCCTGCGGGACGACGCGGTCCTGGAGTTGCTCTACGGGAGCGGTCTCCGGGTGGCGGAGCTGTGCGGGCTCGACCGGGCCAACCTCGACCTGGTGGGGGGCATGGTCACGGTCTGGGGCAAGGGGTCCCGCCAGCGAAGCGTCCCTATGCACGAGCGCTGCGTGCAGGCGCTGGGAGCCTGGCTATCTGGTGGCCGGGACCTGCTCACCGGTGACGACTCGCCGCCCGAGGCGGTGTTTCTCAACCAGGTCCATCGACGGCTGGGGGTGCGCGACGTGCGCCGCATCCTGGACCGCAGAGCGCAAGCGCCCACCCACCCCCATGCTCTGCGCCACAGCTTCGCCACCCACCTGCTCGACGGTGGGGCTGACCTGCGGGTGGTACAGGAGCTGCTCGGACACGCAAGTTTGCGAACGACACAGGTCTACACTCATGTCAGCAAGGAACGCCTGATGTCAGTGCACGAGCGTACTCACCCCCGGGGTTAGACCGATTATCGACACCGAAGAGCTCACATACACAAATAGGGCTTGGGCTGAATACAAGCAGTCCGGTTCCAAGCTTGCCAGGGACGCGCTGATCATGCGTTACACCCCCCTGGTGCGCCAGGTTGCGTCCCGGGTGTCGGCGGGCATGCCCAATACCGTGGAGTACTCCGACCTGGTCAGCTACGGCGTCTTCGGGCTGATCGACGCCATAGAGAAGTTCGAGCCTTCTCGGGCCATCAAGTTCGAGACCTACGCCGTGGCCCGGATCAAGGGGGCCATGATCGACGAGCTGCGAGCTATCGACTGGGTTCCCCGCTCGGTGAGAACCAAGGCCAGGGCGGTGGAGGTGGCTTTCGCCAAGCTAGAGGCCAGCTTGGGTCGGGTCCCAACCGATGCCGAGCTGGCGCGCGAGCTGGGCATCTCAGAGGCCGAGCTTCACGAGGTCTTCACCCAGGTTTCTGTGTCGGCCATGGTGCCGCTGGACGAGCCAATGGGAGTCTCCTCGGGCCGTAACGACTCCGCCACGCTGGGCGACACCATCGCCGACGGCGACGCCGGGCCGGTGGAGGTGGTGGAGGTGGAGGACTCCAAGCAGGTGCTGGCCAAGGCGATCAACCTGATGGGGGATCGGGACAAGCTTGTGCTCACCCTTTACTACTACGAGGGTCTCACCCTGGCCGAGATAGGGCAAGTCCTGGGTGTGACCGAGAGTCGTGTCTGCCAGATCCACACCAAGGCAGTGGCGCAGCTACGCACCAAGCTCTCCGATGTCACCAGGGGCGCGTCCTAAGCTGGTACGGTGCCGCGGGTTGGGGTGGCCATTGCGAAGAACGCGCCGCGCTGACGAAGCGAGAGGCTACGCAATCCAACCCAACGCAGTGCGAATGACAAACCAACAGCAGATGGCCGGCGGGCGAAGACTTGGGCCGCGGCACGTGCGCCAGGTTCTATTTTACCTTGGTGGCCCAGCGGAGAAAGCGCTGGATCTGGGGAACCGACGGGTCGGTCTGCTCGCGGGCTGGCTCGACTCCATCGGCGGTCACGGTCCGGAGCTTGGTGCACGCGTTGAAGTCCCGTCGTTGGCGCACCCAGGCGCGACCCAGCCGGCCGGTGTTGGCCTGAAGGGTGGACTCCAGCCCGCCACGCAGCGCAAAACCGACTCCTTCGTTCACCCGGCTGGTGCTGGTCACGCCGATCCGGATCAACGCCTCCTGGTCGCTGATCGGGGGGACACCGGCCCTCGCCTCATCCGGGCGGAGCACCGCGTCCCGTAGAGCCTGCCCGTCCTGCAGCTCGGTGCGATGATAGAAGAAGTCAGCACGGGCCTCGCGCATGCGCCGGCGGATAGCGTCGTCAAAGTAGTGCCCGGTGATCACGATGACCATGGTCTCGGCCGGGCTCCGGCGCGAACGGATTGCCTGGACCACTGCGACACCGGGGAAGTGGTCGTCCTCCCGGCGCGCGTCCGCAGCGTCGACGATGACCACATCGGCAAGACTCCACTGGTGGTTCGCTCCGAGAGCTTGGGCGTGGGTCAGCTCGCCCAAAACTTCTATTCCGGAGTCTTCGGCAAGGAGCGTTGCGATCCCCCTCCGGCTGATGTCGTCATCGTCGACGACGACTACGTGCTTTGGCAAGCCAGCACCCCCAGCCGGTGGTCGATCTCGGCCAGCCTGCGGTCAGCTTCTGCCGCCAGCTCAGGGTGGATATCTGGCCGGCACTCCTCCAACGCGTGCCCCAACTCCTGGCGCGCCCTGCTTACCAGCGAGGTGACCTCCGATCGTCCCCGCTCGTAGGCCTCGCTTACCCTGCCCCCGTCGTTCCGGGCCAGGGAAGCGGCAAGGGCCTCAGCCTGGAGTGTCAAGCCTTGCGGCAGCGGCCACATCGACAAAAGGCCCGCCGTCGGCCACAGCAGCTCCAGAACCAGGCTCGGCCAGTCGAGAGGGGCCTTCAGCATCGCAATCCCGATTGAGCCAATCAAGGCCACCAAACCAACCGTCGTCGCCTTTTGCCTGGGTTCCAGGTCGCGCCAGTACAGGGGTGTCAAGACGCTGGCCATGGTGAACCCGGACAAAAACGGAAAATTCTGGACACCGTCGGGGGCATAGCACACCCTCATCGAGGGACTGACGATGACGGTGTTGATCGCCGAAGCCAAGAGCCCTACGAGCAGCACCTCGCCGTGTGCCGCTGTCCCTCTCTGATGCAGCCGCCGGTGCGTCCATGCCGCCAGCGCCAGGGTGTCTGCAACCGCCAAGCCCGCAGCAAGCCGAGACGCCCCGCCGCTCACCGGTCGGGCCAGGTCGGCCCACCAGACAGCTCCAAAGGCCAGCACGACCGGCCCGACATCTACCGGAGCCACGCTGTCTCTCCTGTCAGCGGGAAGCGAGATCCGATAGCCACCCGCTACCAGGTCCCGCGGCCGACCTGGCAGGCGCGCCTGGACCGAGTCCGCCATCCCCACCTCCATCTTCCCCCGAGGCCTGAGCGCATCCAAGGCCGCGGATAGGCGAGTACTCTGCTCCGCGGTCAAAAGGACCGTACCCTCACCCTCAGCAAGGTTCAGGGCGGCATTGGCAGCCAGCTCCGGGCGCGCTCGATTGTAAGCCGATTCCCAGGCAGCCAGAGCCGTCCCAAGGTAGGTCGCCCGCGTCCCGGCGGCCTCGGCGAGAGCGGCCTTCCATTCGGCCATGAGGCCAGCACTCATTCCCTGGGCTCGCGACCCGAGGAGGGGAGTGGTCCGGATAACGAGGTCGACCACCGAATCCGCGGTCATCGCCACCGCGTGCTGACCGTCGTGATGCGCCCGTCCGAGTTCCGCTTGCAATCCCTGAGCATGGCGGGCAGTCAAGGCCCGCCGGTGCCTGGCTTCGTATGCAGCCAGTCCCGCACCGAAACCCACCCCCACCGCCTGCCAGCCGAAGGCACCTGGCCTGGCTGGCAGCCCGCGCAAACGCCGGGTCAAGCTCGCCGCCGCCGCCCCGGCGATAGGCACCGCCAAGCCTTTGACCCCTGCCCTCACGCCAGCCTCGGTGGCAAACGGCACGCCCGGCAGCGTGGCCATGTCAGGGTGCAGGTCGGCGCCTGAACTCCACAAGGCGGCGTCTGCCGCGTCCACGACCAGGCGGAGCACCCACGTGGGTCCTGGTGAACGCTTCAGCCACGCCGCTCCTGCGACGTCTACCGCCGCGCAGCCGAGTGCAGCCCATGACCGCCATCGGGGTGCCTCCGGGTTCGAACGCGCGGCTCCGAGTTGGTAGAGCCGCCCCGCGAGCCGGTATACCAGGTGAAACCGGACCCGGTTGGCCAGGAACACGTCCTTTCCCACCTCTCCGCCCGCCGGATCGGACCCCATCGTGCGCAAGTATGCCAGGTTGACTGCCGCTCGACCAACCTCCCTTCAAAAGGCGCGGACCTCCTCAGTATTCTCCCGAGGCTAAGCTGCGAAACCGGAGGAGCGATGGCCTTCGAACGGATCACAATCGAGGTAGACAAGAACTGCCGCTGCTGCGAGGCGCTTGAGGTTCCTGGTCGATGAGTGCCTCTCCCCGCGTTTGGCGTCGGCACCGTCACAAGCGGGCCACGACGCCTCCATGTCCGTGATGTCGGTCTGATCAATGCGGGTGATCCAGTCGTTCTTCGTCACGCCGCCAGCGATTCCCGAGTGCTCCTGACCATGGACACCGACTTCGGCGAGCTGTTGGCCCGTGACCGATTGCATCGCCCGAGTGTGATCTTGCTCCGAGGCGACATCGGTCGTCGGGTAACCAACCAAGCCACAGTGCTGCTCGCCAACTTGGAGCGCCTGAGCCAGGACTTCGCCGCCGGTGCTGTCGTGGTTCTCGGTGATGGCAGGATTCGAGTCCGACGCCTACCTCTGATCCCCGAGGGCTGACGAGGTTGAGTCGCGGTTGGATTTCCACCGCGTAGTTCACCGCGCAATTGGTCGATAGCTAATGGTGTTAGCGGTACCATGCCGCCTGCGGTTGAGCCCCATGACCGGCAATTACGCCAGTCCGAGGGATGCGCGATCAACCCCCTGCAAAACGCGCGGCCCGCTGCAGTAGCATCCAGCCGGAGCCGGCACACCGCCCAGGTTCAAGGCCCAACGCCCTTCCCGGAAGCAGGAGAACGAGCGCCCCGATGAACCAGATCCCAATTGGCGCCGGAACCAGGTGGCACCTCAGCCCTCATCCAGCGTACGGTTCCCATCGGGAACCACGCTGGTGAGGGCGAGGATCACGACTGCGATCTGGGCGATCGTCGTTCTCGCCGGAGCTGGCCTGATCCGGCTTACCGCGGCCAGCGCCTCTCAAGGCACCGACAAATTGCTAACGGCCGTGGAGGCACCCGTCCCTGCTTCTGCTTCAGGCCCGACGCTGGTGTGGCAACAGGTATTACCTGCCGGGACAACTATACCAAGTTCGTCCCCCAACATCGCCAACCTGTCTGGCGGGTCGTCAGTTGTGGTAGGATCCGAAAACGGGAACCTGTATGCCTATCACCTCTCTGACGGCTCGCCGGTCCCCGGGTGGCCGGTAAGCACGCCCTCGGCAATAGGAGCGTCTCCCGCGGTCACTCCAACACCCAACGGAACTTCAGGGGACGAGGTGATTATAGGTATAGGTACCAGTGTGTCGCCTTTGAATAAGGGTGGTATTTACGCGTACGGGCCAACTGGGAAGCTCCTATGGCAACGTCTGACTCCACCTCCCAGCAATGCGGTGGCGACCAGTCGGGTCCGGGCGAGCACTGCTATCGGGAGACTCGGACTGGGCGGCCCCATTGTTGCTACGGTGGGAACCACCCTTCAGGGATTCTTCTCGGTCCATATCGACTCAGGTGCAGTCTTGAACGGTTGGCCCTATACCAAAACTGACAGCTCCTTCTCTTCGCCTGCGCTCGCTGTGGTCCCCAACGGTGGCGGAGTCGACGCGATAGTAGGTACCAGCGCCACGGGAGGAAATCTCTACGAGCAGCTTCACGATAACATTCTCCCGCCCTGGCCGACCTCACTGGCAACGGGGCCCTGGATATCCTAGAAGGCACGGTCAAAGGAGCCAACGATGAGGTGTACGGGCCTGGAAGTGGCCTAATGTACGCTTTAGGTCCGGACGGCCAGATTCTTCCAGGTTGGCCCGTGAACCCCGTACCCGGTGGCTTTATCTCCGGCCAAGCTTCGACAGCCGATCTTTACAACAA
>JBOGGT010000112.1:0-17639 GCA_050744225.1 Acidimicrobiales bacterium
CAAACGGTACCGCCAGTGGGGCGGGAACCAGCACACTGCTCCGCAGGGGCAGCTGTGCGAACGGACGGGGAGAGGAGAGGTCCATGGGCTCGCCCAGGTGCTCCTCGACGAACCGTCAAGACGGCACCAGCCGATCCCGGCCGGATAGGACCGTCACCGCCACCCGGCAACGGGTGGCTCCGAAACCCGTTTTCGTCCAAAGTGACAGATGAGACGGATTTCAGAACGGGACCTGGCATACTCGCCCTCAGCCGCCCGACTGCTGGATGCCGATGACCACTGATTGCCCTGGAGTGAGGCTGGCTCCTCGGGGGGTAACAGCGATGTATCCGGACGCAGAGAACCCGGTGGTCACCTCCACGTCGGTCTCCGCCTTCCCAGCGCGCACCCCGTCAGCGGGCACCCTCCCAGCGGGCACAGTGGTCACATAGGTCTGGCCGTCTGCCTTGGAGAACACCGCCGCCGCGGGAACTGCCAGCACCGGACCCTGGCTCTTGCTCGGCGTGATGGTAACTGCCGCGACCTCCCCCAGGTCCTTGAGGCTGGCGTGAGCACCCAGCGCCACAACCGCCTGGAGTCCGGCGGCTGATCCGGATCCACTGGTCCCGGTTGGCGCGCTCCGCGACTGCGAGTCGACCGGTGCAGAGTTGCCCACGCTGGTCAACCGCCCGCTCACCGAACCGCTACCCAAGGCCACGCTTGCTGGGTCCCCGGAGGAGACCTCGCCAATGTCTCCCGAGGGGAGAGTGACGTCCAGCACCGCCGGACCTGCCGCCAGAGTCAGGGAATCTGTGGTCACCGTTGAACCGAGGCTGACGTTGAGGGCGGTGACCGTCGCCGGCAGGTCGGGTACGAACGCCACCTCGGTAATAGGGATGATCGCCGCCTTCATCATTGAGTACCCGGCCCTGGAGTAGAACGCAGCTGCAGCGGCGAGGGTCCCAGGACCCAGCTTGACCGACCTCGGGACCTTGTAGCCGAGAGACGCCAAGGCCGCCTGGAGTTCTGCCACGTCCTTGCCAGAGTCCCCAGAGACAAGGTCCCGGTACATCGGCACCGGGCCCTTGAACACGAACAAAGGTCGGCCGGCGACCTCCAGGACCTGCGCCCCGTTGCGGATAACTGCGCCCACCTTGGCAGGAACCCCAGTGACCGTGGGCTCGGCGCTAGGTACCTCAGTTGTGTCGGCGCCCACTGCGTACGTCTGACTTGGTGACACAATGCCGGTGGCCACCACCGTGTTGCTCAGCACCCGCCGGACTACCGGAGCGCTGAGCAGCGCCGTCGGCGGCGGTGCCGCGAGGGCCTCCTGGCGAGCAGTCGACTCGGAGTGCGAACCCGCCCACCACGCACCACCGGTGAGAGCGAGCAACACGACCAGCGCAATAAGCCACCCGAGCCCCCGGCGGCGCGGGTGCCCGACCCTGGCACCCTGCAAGGACCCGGCCGCGGCCTGTGCCCGATCCTGGCTCATCATCGTCATCCCTTGGTGGAGCTGGCGCTTCCGGAACC
Organism: Acidimicrobiales bacterium; assembly: GCA_050744225.1. Lineage (GTDB taxonomy): Bacteria > Actinomycetota > Acidimicrobiia > Acidimicrobiales > JAJPHD01 > JAVKSL01. The sequence goes on from JBOGGT010000112.1 coordinate 1,513, forward strand.
CCCGCCGTTGCCCACGCTGGCCAGCACGGCTGAGGCCTTTGCCTCCGCCTTGTGCATCACCTCCAGATAGCCGGTGAGCGTGCCCTGCTGCGCCTTCAAGAACTTTGCGGTGACCGTGGCCTCGATCGAGTCTCCCTTGGAGACGAAGTCGGTCTGCTGGGCACACTTGGCGTCAGCCGTGGCCAGAGCGATCTCCTCGGCCTTCAGCACTGCGACCGACTGGGTGGCCCCGGTGTAGAGCGCCTCTACCCGGTCCAGCACATCGCTTCGCTGGGCGATCCCGCCGTAGCCCTTGGTGGCCATGCAAGAACTCCAGGCCTGCTCGAGTGAGACCACCCCAGACGCCGAGAGCACGTCTTTGTCCAGCTGATCCGAAAGGTTTTGCACAGTTGCGGACGCCACGAGTGACGCCCGAACGCTGCCGTAGAGCGCCTTCGTCGCATCAGCGTTGCAGCCGTTGCTCGGCGAGCTACTTGTTTCCCCTCGGGTGTGGACCGTCACCCTGGCACCCGTACCATTGAGAGCGGTATTCCAGCGCTGCTGCTGGGCTGGCGTCAGGGCTGCGTACTTGGCGTTCTGGACTTTGATCTCTTGGTTGATCGCCTGCTGAGCCGCCGGTTGCTCTCCCGGCGCTGAAGTGACCTGATTGACCAGGCCCTCCCCTGGGACATACGCCTCCCATAGGCCAAAACCTGTCGTCTCGGCGGTCTCGGTGTCTATAGTTCCGAAGGATACTGAGCCCAAAGGCGGCGGCGGCGGCGCCCCTCCCGTATCTCTGGGGATGCTGAGGTAGGTGATCCCCTGCTGGACCAGACACCTGTTGACAAGAACGGTGCTCGCGTCCGCGATGGATGCTTGCCCAGTTCCCAACTCTTGAAGCTTGGGGCTAAAGGCTGGGGAAACCCCTTTCGGGGACCCCCCAGTCGAACAGCCGACAAGAGCCAGGCCAGCCGCTATTACCACAGCCGTGGCAAGACAAGATCGGGAGACTAGCAACCGCCGTGACCCCAGTCGTTGGACTCACCCAGATTGCTGGCCGAAATGTCCGATCGGATCTCCTTGTACACCCCGAGTTCGATCGTTCGGTAGCCCCCGTCGGCGTAGTTGCCGTGGTAGACGCATGCGTAGCTGTTAGTGGACGTATCGTTTGCCCAGCTCTCATCACGGTCCGTGATCGCGTAGTTGACCGTGTCGGCCCAGTCAGTGTTGGCATACTCGAAACCCCAGAATGAGCCACTTGTGTTTGGTTCATCCCAAACGCAAAGGTCCCCCGGTCCGCATTGATTCGGCCCCAATGGAACCTCCAACTGGGCTTGGGGTGAAGCCGGTACGGGCTCCACCAGGACCGCCCCAGGTGTGGCGCCGGTCGAAACAGTGCCAGGCGTCGTCGCAGCCAGGGCGGCGCCAGCGGTTCCGAACGTGGCAAGTGTCGCCAGGGCGGCAGTGGCCAGGGTAGTCCTTCTCAACCACGTCATGATTTATTTCCTTTCTGTTGGGGAGCCTGCGGATGCGGGCTTCAGGCCCGAGGCCTCGCTGCCCCTCGGGGAACTGAGCGAGGTAGTCAGTACGGCGGGCAAGTAGACCGACCAAAAGGTCTCGGTCCCCATCGACAGGCCTGTCTGCTCCATTGCGCCCTTTCCTACAAAGATGTTCTCCGCCAAGAGGACCGAAGTGGACGGGTCGAAGATGATCTCGTCGAGGGAGCCGTTATCGACATAACCGATGGCGGTCCCGGACTGGCCCTCGTGGTCGGCCTTGGTGCCCAGCAGCCGTACCCCGGGAAGCGAAGCCGCAACCTGAAAGAGTGCGGCCCGTATTGCGGGTCCGACATAGGTCAGGTTGAGCAAGTCGTAAATTATCGAAAAGGTCTCGAAGTTGCCCGGCGGCCCGCCTTCAATCTTGCGGGTTTGCAATAGCTTCAGCAGGGCAGCCGGGTTGGTGGGCAAGCTGTTCATCTCGGATGGCTTGAACCCGCTTGCCCCAAGGGGCGAGTCCAGGGGGGGGTTTGCCGTGTTGAGAGCCGGCCTGCCCGCTGCCTCCCAGGCGGCACGATACTTGGCGGAGGCGAGCACGGGTGCGCCATAGGTGAGGTGAATCTGGGCCTCCCCGGTCGAGGACGTCCAGGACTCATACGTCGAGGGATCCCAAGTCCAGAACTTGACGTTGTGCAGGTTGAACTGGTCGGGTAGGTTGGCAGGTCCCGGAGCGAGCCCGTCCTGGTGAACCTCCTGGTATGAGTACTCCCCAGCGGGGATCGTTACCGAAGGCTGTTGTTTGGCCACATCCGCCAGGCGATAGAGCACCGCAACCACAGGTGCCGGGGCGGTTCGGCCCCCTCCTCCGGCGGATGGACCCCCTCCTGCTGGGGCCGGACCTCCTCCTGCTGGGGCTGGGCCGACGCCTCCACCGATTACTCCGAAGCCGGCCAGGGCCGACGCCGCCACGGCCACAGCGGCCGCCGCTGCCCCGGCACTGCGCGCCCTGCGGGACAGAGTTCGCCGGTGGGCCAGCCGCGGGACCCGCTTGGGGTTGCCGGCGAGGATGAGGTCGAGCCCCTCCTCCCGCTCAGACTCTGGGACCAGTTGACGGCCAACGGCTGCAAGCCTGTCCTGCGCCACGGAGACCGCGTCAGGGCGAACCGGGCTCACTGCCTGCCTCCGTCGCCCGGACGACCTGATTTGCGCGCCGCCCGCAGTGGGGTCACCGCTGCTCCAACGGCCGGGTGGTCCTCCTCGCACAGGGCCGCAGCGAACCGAACCCGTGCCCGGTGCAGGCGGACATCGAATGTTCCGCGAGAGCAACCCAGGGCGATGGCGGCCTCCTCGGGGGACAGGTTGGCCATGGCGATGAGCAACAGCACGTCCCGCTCGTTGCCCCGAAGGCGCGCCAGCGCCCTCAGCACCAGGTCCCGTTCCACCACGGCGACGCCCACGTCAGCGCAGACGTCTGAGTGCACCAGCTCCAGGCGAACCATCAGGGCGCCACGGCGGCGTTCCGACCTGCGAAGCCCTGACAGGCAGCGTCGGGCGATGCCGATCAGCCAGGGCAGGGGAACCTCCGGGATGTCCTCGAACCGGCGCCAGGCGACCAGAAAGGTGTCCGACGTGGCCTCCTTGGCTACCTCGAGCGTGGCGTGAGCCAGCGTGTAACCCAGAACTGCGTCGTAGTGTGACCGGTATAGGCCCGCGAACTGCGCGCGCAGGGGGCTTTCTGGGATCATCTTGAGAGTTCGTGCGTCCACTGTGGTAGTAGTGGCCACCAGGACGGCTTTTCTTACGCTCATCCCCCCCAGGTTCCCGGATCGTCGTGGCCCGTGCAAGACTTGGACCATGAAGATCGCCTTATGAAGATCGCGATGGTGTGCCTGGGGAACATCTGCCGCTCGCCGATGGCGGCCGCGGTGGCCACCGAGATGGTCGCCCGGGCCGGGCTGGCTGATCGGATCTCGGTCGAATCCTTCGGCACCGCGGGGTACCACCGGGGTGAGGGGATCAACCCCCGCGCGGCCGCGGCCCTGCAGCGCCGCGGCTGGCCGAGCGAGGGGCACCGAGCGCGGCGCATCACCCCTGCTGACGTCCAGACCGCCGATCTGTTGCTGGTGGCCGACCACTCCAACCTGGCCGATGTCCGCCGGCTCGCCCGCAACGACCAGGACCGGGCCAAGGTCCGGCTCTTGCGCTCCTTCGACCCCGCCTGCGACCCGTCGGCGGGTGCGGCCCACGGCTCGGCGGGTGCGGCCCACGGCTCGGCGGGTTCGGCCCACGGCTCGGCGGGTGCGGCCAGCGACCTGGAGGTGCCCGATCCCTGGGGCGGCAACGCCCGTGACTTCGACCAAGCGCTCGATCTGATCGAAGGGGCTTGTGCCGGACTCGTCGCACACCTGGCTGCCAGCGTTCACTAGCGCGCTCGGCGCTCCCGACCAGTTGACCGCCCTGGGCGGGGGCATCTGGCGGGTGACCAGCCGGGGCCGGGAGCTGGTGGTCAAGTCCGGGCCGGCGGCGCCCGACGAAGCCCAGGGCCTGCGCCAGCTGGGGGCGGTGAGCGGTGCCCCGCCGGTGCCCGAGGTGCTGGTGGCCACCGACGACCTGCTGGTGGAGGCCTGGGTCACCCAGGGCCCGCGCACCCACGCTCAAGAGGAGGGACTCGGCCGGGCGCTCGCGGGTTTGCACGCTGCGGATTGGGATACCTGGGGAGGGGGCTCGGGGTGGATCGGCCCCTGCCGGGTCGACCCCCGCCCGACTCCCGACGCTGCCGCCTTCTACGGCCACCGCCTCGGCGAGCTGGCCGGTCGCTGTGGCCTGGTCGCGCCGGTCGCAGGCGTGGTCGACCGGCTTGGCGAGCTCATCCCCCCCGGACCGCCCGCCCTGGTTCACGGCGATCTGTGGTGGGGAAACGTGTTGTGGGGGTCCGACGGGCGGGCCTGGCTGATCGACCCGTCAACCCACGGAGGCCACCCCGAGGAGGACCTGGCCATGCTGGGCCTGTTCGGCTCGGTCCCCGAGGGCCTGTTCCGGGCCTACGACGAGGCCCGCCCCCTGGCCGAAGGGTGGCGCCGGCGAATCGCGCTGTTCCAGCTGTACCCGCTACTGGTCCACGCGGTGGCGTTCGGCGGGGGATACCGCGCCCAGGCCGAAGCCATCGCCAGACGCTTCAGCTGAGCCGGCGCGCTTCCTGGACCCGTTTGAGCCCCCTGCCGCCCACATGTCCTTCGACCCGACTGGCTAGGTCCTCGTCAATGCTCACCGACCATTTGCGCACTGCCATGCCCCAATCATACTGGAGTGGGAATGGTCGTGGCAACCTCGTGCTCTGGCGCGGGATCGACAACCGAAACCAGGACACCGGCCTCGGTCGCTTCACCCTGGGGACCCTCCCCCTCGTCAGCCATGGTCCTGCGCAGCCGGATCTCCGGAAGCAGGAAGGTGAGCAGGAACGCCACCGCGGCGATGGGCACCGCGATGACAAACACGGTCTGGATGGTGGAGGTGTAGGCGGCCACCACGCCATTGCGGACAGCGGGGGCCAGGTGGGCGAGCGCTGCGGGGCTGACACTGGCCGACAGGCCCTTGGGCACGGTCAGGCCCTTGAGGTCGCTGGCCAGGCGGCCGGTGAGCAGGTTGGCGAAGATCGCACCGAAGACTGCGGTCCCGAAGGACCCTCCAATGGAGCGAAAAAATGTCGCCCCTGCAGTGGCGGTCCCCAGGTCCCGCTGACGAACTGCGTTCTGGACCGCGATCACCAGCACCTGCATCACCCCGCCCAGCCCGGCACCGAAGATCACCAGGTATGTGTCGGTGACCAGGGTGGACGTGCCCACTCCGATCCTGGACATGAGGTACAGGCCCACGGTCATGACCGCCGAGCCGACCACCGGGAAGACCTTGTAGCGGCCCCAGCGGCTGATCAGGAATCCCGAACCGATAGAGGTCACCAGCAGTCCCCCCATCAGCGGCACCAGCTGGAGCCCCGAGACGGTCGGGCTCAGCCCCCGGACCACCTGGAAGTACAGGGGCAGGAAGGTAAGGGCGCCAAACAGGGCGAAGCCGACCACGAAGCCAATCACGCTTGCGGCGGAGAAGACCTTGTTTTTAAATAGAGCCAGTGGGAGGACAGGCTCGACGGCCCGGCGCTCGACGATCGCCCAGACGACGATCAGTGCTGCTCCTCCGACCGCCAGGACGATCATCGGCGTCGACCCCCACGCGTAGGTGGTACCACCGAGGCTGGTGAACAGAACCAGGGCCGTGACGGCCAGAGTCAGGGCGATGGTCCCGGCGTAGTCCACGATCTGGTGGATCTTGCTCAGAGCGCCAGGTAGGAACAGGCCGGTCGCCACCAGGGCGACCACCCCGACGGGGAGGTTGATGTAGAAGATCCAACGCCAGCTGGCGTCCTGGGTCAACACGCCGCCGACTAGCGGGCCGACGACCGTGGTGACCGCAAACACCGCGCCGAACATCCCCTGGTACTTGCCCCGCTCACGGGGAGGCACGACATCGCCCACGATGGACTGGGCGCCCACCATCAAGCCACCACCACCAAGGCCCTGGATTGCCCGGAAGGCAATCATCTCCAGCATCGACTGGCTGATCCCCGAGAGCACCGACCCGACGAGGAACAACACGATAGAGGCCTGAAAGAACGCCTTGCGCCCGTACAGGTCCCCCAGCTTGCCCCACAACGGGGTGGACACCGTCATGGCAAGCAGGTAGGCGGTCACCACCCAGGACAGGTGGGAGGCCCCGCCGAGGTCGCCAACGATGGTGGGAAGGGCAGTGGACACCACTGTCTGGTCCAGTGCTGCGAGCAGCATCCCGAGCAGCAGGGACCCGATGATGATCAGCACCCGGCGGCGGGTGAGCCCGGCGATGGGAGCGGCGTCGGGGGACCGGGGGACGTCCGTGGTGGGGATGATGGCATCAGTCATCGGTGTGGGCCTTTCTCGGGGCAGAGTCGTCGAGACCGCCCGCAAGGTGTTGGAGGTTGGCAGATACGAGGTCGGTGATCTGATCGGTTCCGTTGCGCTCGGACCAGGTCATCACCGCGACCCTGCAGGCCGCGAGGACGGCGGCAACCACCAGGGCAACATGCCTGGTGGGCTGGGCAGTGCCGGTGGGCTGGGCAGTGCCGGTGGGCGGGGCAGTGCCGGTGGGCTGGCGGCTGGCAAGGACCGCCACCAACTGGCGTTCCACGTCCGCCCACCGAGCCACCTGGGATGCCAGCAGGTGCGGCTCGGCCCTCATCACGCAGAGCCGATCGAAGTAGTCGCCGGGCTGGGCGTCAAATCCCCCAAGTGTCTCCAGCAGAACGGCGCTGAGGGACCGGAAGGGGGCCTCCCCGGCGGGCCGAGCCCTAAGTGCGTCGAGGAGCTCAGAGATGACGTCTGGGTCCCAGCCAACCACCGCGTCCTCCTTGGAGGCGAAGTAGTTGAAAAAGGTCCTGGTCGAGACGTCGGCGGCCGCTGCGATATCCTCGACCGTCACCGCTGCAAGCCCGCGTTCGGCAATCAGCCGGGTGGCGGCCCCGCGTAGGGTCTTGCGAGTAGCGGCCTTCTTGCGCTCACGGAGCGACCGCCGCTGGGTGGTGTCGTAGTGGTGAGTCTCGGCCATATCTTGCAGTATATGCACTCTTGCAGAGAATGCAATCACCGGCCGACCGGTGCCTGGCCTACCCCAGGCCGTAGACCTCCACGGTGAGTCCATCCAGCGGTGCGCCGCCCAGTTTGGCGTCGCAGGTAACCAGCGGCACCTCCAGCTTTTCGGCTAAGGCCACAAAGGCCGCGTCGTAGGCGCTGAGGTTGTGGCGCAGCGACCAGATGCGGGCAGCCAGACCCTGATGGGGATAGCGCGTAAGCCTTAGATCGTCCCAGTCCCGCAGAGCCTCTGCTGCTCGACCCTCGGCGAGTTCGCCCCCCAGCCACAGGCGTCGAATGGCGTGGAGCACCTCGATATCGACCAAATGAGGTGCGTGAAGATCACCATCGTCGCCGAGGCGTACCACCAGCAACTCGTCCGGCGGCCTCCCAATCAGCGCAGAGACGCAAGCCGAGCTGTCTACAACCAGCAAGCCGAGCTACCGGTCACGACCCGCCCTGACTGCGCCCACGATGGTGCGCGTGGGCACGCCTTCTCGACGCTCGCCAGACCGGGCAAGCACATCCGCCACCGGTGGGCGCTCAGCCACCCGCTCGATCTCGGCCAGCACGTACGCCGAGAGCGACTCCCCCGCTGACGCCGCACGGACCCTCAGGGTTCTGTGGACTTCATCCGGTACATTGCGAATCTGGATCGTCTTGGTCACTCGACCAGCCTACACCCACAATGGGCGGATTACACCTACATTGCATGCTCCGCCAAAAGGGCGCTCAACTCGTGTGGCAGCGGCTATAATAGAACACACGTTTGCACAGGGAGGGTGGCGATGACAGAACAGGCCGGAGTGAACGAGGCCGTGCCGGTCGGACAAGTGCCGGTCGGACAAGTGCCGGTCGGACAAGAGCCAGTGGAGGCAGAGGTGCCCATCGGCGAGTTGGAGGACCAGATATGCGAGCTGGCCGCGCACATCGACGCAGCGACGGGCCGGTTCTTGGAGATGCTGGCCAGCTTCGACGCCAGGGAGGGCTGGGCGATATATGGCATCGTGTCGTGTGCGCACTGGCTGTCGTGGCGCTGCGGGCTCAGCCTGGGAGCCGCTCGTGAGAAGGTCCGGGTGGCCCGGGCGCTTAGGAGCCTGCCGGTAATCGCCGCCGGAGCAGCAACCGGCGAGTTGTCCTATGCCAAGGTGCGCGCCCTCAGTCGGGTGGCACTGCCCGAGACCGAGGCAGAAATGGTCGAGCTCGCCCGCTACACCACCGCCTCGCAGTGCGAGCGCCTGGTGCGCTGCTACCGCCGGGCGATACCAGCTGCCGATGCCGCCGAGGCTGGCAGGGAGGCGTTTGATCGGCGCTACTTGGATACCTACTTCGACGACGACGGGTCCTTGGTGGTTCGCGCACGCATCAGCGCTTCGTCCGCCGCGGTGGTCCTCGCCGCGCTAGACGCCGCAGTCCAGGCCGACCTGTTGGGAGGCCCCGGGACAAAGCCCAACTCCGCTCGGGACGTTCCCGCGGGAACGTCGGAGGCCCAAGCGTGTGCACCCGATCCTGCGCCCGATGCACCCGATGCGCGCCCGACCGCCACCCAGCGCAGGGCCGATGCCCTGGTGGAGTTGGCCCAGACCTGGCTTGCCAGCGCTGCGGCAAAGCCCGAGACCGGAAGCGAGACCGGTCCGGACACCGGGCGCCCACGACACGAGGTGGTGATACACGTGGACGCAGCGGTGCTGGCCAACGACGACGCTGGTGGTTTGTGCCATGCCCAAGGCGCTGGGGTCCTGGTCCCAGCCGAGGTCCGGCGCTTTGCTTGTGACGCAGACATCCGGGTGGCTACGCTCGGGGCCAATGGCACCCCGATGGACATCGGGCGGCGCTCCAGGGCCATCCCGGTGCGCCTGAGGCGGGCACTCGGGCTGCGAGACGCAGAGCGCTGTAGATTCCCGGGGTGTTCGAACCGGATCGTGGACGCCCATCACGTTTGGCACTGGACCAGGGGTGGCCCGACCAACCTGGCCAACCTGGTCTTGGTCTGCCGCCGACACCACAGCTTGGTGCATGAGGGCGGATGGACCCTGGCCTATGAGCCAGCTACCGACACCGTGAGCGTGAGGCGTCCCGATCTGGAGCTTGTACCCGTCGTCCCAGCCCCGTCCAGGCCCGACGGCGACATCGAGGCCTCGAACGCAGCCGCTGGCGTGCGGCCCGGGCCACAGACCTGTGCCTCGCTCGGCTGGGGCGAGCGCATGGACTACTCCATGGCCGTGGAGGGCTGGCTGCAGATCAACGGCCACCTCAACGCAGCGTGAGCATGACCTGTTAGCTCGTGTCCAGGTGGAACCGTGGCCAGCGACTGGCGTAGTAATTCAGTGATGACGAGAGCACCGGCGGCCGCCGAGCAACCTGCGGTGGGGTCCCCCAACGGGAACCCCTACGAGGAACCAGGCGAGAGGGCCACCGACGACGGATCTGACATCGCGGCTTCCCGGGAAGACCCGGAGCGCTTTGCGGCGGTGTTCGACCGGCACTTCGACGGCATCCACCGCTACCTTGCCAGGAGGGTCGGCTCCGACCTGGCTGACGACCTGGCCTCGGAGACCTTCGTCTGCGCCTTCCGGGCCAGGACAAGCTATGACACCACGATCCGCAACGCCAGTCCCTGGTTGTACCAGATCGCTACCAACCTGGTGCGCAGCCACTGGCGATCCGAGCAACGCCGCATAGCGGAGTTAGCCAGACACCGCGCCGAGGGTCCCCCCGTGGGGAACCCGCTGGGCGACCCCGAGACCGCCACCGACTCAGCCGCCGCGGCCGGAGCGATGCCCGCCCTCGCCGCAGCTCTCACAAGCCTGAGGCCCGAGCACAGAGACCCGCTGCTGCTCCTTGTGTGGGCCGAACTCACCTACGAGCAGATCGCTGCCGCACTGGACCTGCCCGTCGGCACCGTGCGCTCCCGTTTGTCCCGAGCCCGCGCGATCCTGCGGGAACGCCTGCAGACACACCTCGATCCTGAAGCCACGAACCACACCCCACGGGAGGGACCCAGATGATCGACGAACTCGAACTGTTGAAACACCTTGTGATCCGCGACGACCTCCCGCCCTCCACTGAGGCTCGCCTGCGGGCGCGCCAGGACCTTGGCGCGGCGATGCTCACCCCTGCGGTCGTCGCAGATGCCGCCGCTATCGGAACACCCCGCTCCGGGTGGCGGCACGCCAGGTGGGATCGACTGCCCGCAGGGCACCGCCGCTGGCCGCTCGCCGTCGGAGCTGTCGCCGTAGTTGCAGCAGTGGCCACCGTGGTCGCCACGGTGGCGTTACCCACCGGGAACCCAGCCGGTCCGACCCCAGCAGCCGCCGCGGTGCTCGACCAGGCCGCCCAGCGCGCCGCCGCCCTTGACACCCCTCAGCCAGGCCCCGGCCAGTACCTGTACGTCGAGACGATCATTGGAACTCACTCCTTCGCCGTTCAGTCTGCGCCCGGGAAGGCCCCGAAAGTTACATCGGAGTTCGGGACAGCCGAAATCCAGCAGTGGATCGCCCCGGACGGCAAAGGGCGCGAGGTGACGAGACTGATAAGAGGTAACGCGCCAGTTACGCAAGGACCGATGCCAGTGGGAAAAATTGGGAGCGGACAGACTCCGATTCTCAAAGACAACGCTGGCCCGGGCACCCTCCTGTACCCGGACGCCAACCTTCCCACCAACTCCGAAGATCTCAACCAGACCATCGTGAGTCGCTACGAGAACGGGCGGGCCGAAGAAGCGATGACATTTCAACTAGCCGGAGGATTCCTCCAGGAAACCGCATCACCGGCGCTTCGCGCCGCGCTCTACCGTGTGGTCGCCGACTTGCCTGGAGTCACCCCTCTCGGTTACGTCACCGACCGGCTTAGGCGCCGCGGGGTGGGGGTCGCCCTTCTTTCCGGCGGTATCCGCTACGAGCTCATCTTCAACCCGCAAACCTCCGCGGTCCTCCAAGCCCAGCAGGTGGCAGTCGATCCGCCAGTATCTCTTATCCCGTTCCCAATGCAGAGTGGCACGACAGTGTCGATCCAGACGATTCCAACCCCGAAGATTACCCCCGGCACGGTGATGAGCTACACGCTCTACGAGAGCACCGGCATCGTCGACTCCGCTACGGCGGTTCCCCCGTCGAGCTGAACGAAGCGTCGCCGGCAGGGGCGTCGGCCAACCAGCCAATAAGGCGATCTCCGCGTTGGCTCATCAGGTGGCATCATTGCCCTAAGTGACCGGGCAAGGAGCCAACCGTGAGCCTATTCAAGAAGCGCCAGCCAGTCGCAGCGACCATCAACGACAAAGCGTTCGCCTGCCTGGTTTGCGGCAACGACCGCTTCTGGGACCGGGAGGTGAAGCTGAACTCGACCGGTGCCGAGTTGCTCGATGTCGGCTGGGCCAACCAGTCGGCGACCCGGGCTGATCTGCGCCTCGTGCGGGTACGTACACGAGTTCGCCGGGGACGCGGTGCAGCTTTGGAAGGCAGAGAATACATTGCAGGTTATGGCTGGGCGACGGAGTTCCCGAACGCGGTGTACACGACGAACACAACCGGCAGGAGACAGCCGAACAGGACTGCCAGCGCGTAGCAATACCTCCGCCTGCTCGTCGCAGCGACCGCGATGACGCACGGGAACGCCCAGGTCAGCAGGCGCGGCTTGAAGCCCAGCGAGGCGCTGAACGCCAAGAGCGCGAACACCCCCAGACAGTAGATCGTGATGGGTGCCGCCAGCTTCGCCCTGACCAGCGCCACCACCGCCCCCGCGACCGCCAAGACACCGATCCACTCCAGCCAGCCCAACCCCTCCGAGGTGATCCTCGCTGGATGCGCGAGGCCAACGACCAGGGATCGACCGAAGTCCACCGAGGCACCCCACGCCTGATGCTGGAGGTGCCACCAGAAGAACAAGTCGTGGTAGTACAGCCCGATCCCCACGGCGAACGCGACAAACCCCGCCGGGATCAGGACGACAGCCAGGAGCGCTCGCCAAGGTGGGGCGCCCCGCCGCAGGGCGCCAAGGGCCGCGACCAGGGCAGCCAGGGCCAGGGGGAGCGCGAGGGCGCTCGTGGCGGTGGCAGCGGCGCCTACCAGGCCGGCCCAAAGCCAGCGCCGCCGGACCAGGAGCAGCAGGCACCCTGCCGCCAAGGCCAGGCCAACGCACTCGCTGTAGAGCAGGCCCCAGACAATTGCCATGCCGGGGAACACCATGAACAGGACCGTCGCACGTCTTGCGGTGGTGTCGTCGCACAGCTCGCGGGCGAGGTACCAGACCAGCACGACCGCAGCCGCCCCGGAGACGACCGAGACCGTGAACGCAGCCCACAGGCCGGGGAGCGACAGCTCTTCGAGTGCCCGGATGAGCACCGGGAACACAGGTTCAAAGGCGCCCGCCCCGTAGGTAAGGTGGCCATAGGCCATGGGCGGCACCGCGGGATAGAAGTGCGCGGCGACCCTGAGATACCAGCCGGAGTCCCAGATCTGGAGCGGGGCGGTGAAGTCGCCGCCGTAGGCAATGTGCGCCGAGACCACTGCCGCCAACACCAGCAAACCCCGTACCCCCACATAGAGCGCGAGCAGGCTCAGTACTGGGCGCACCGACCGGATCGGGGTGCTGCGAGGTCTGACCCGCGGAGCACCCGTGGAGGAATCATCTGGAGGAGTGAGAATCGAGCGGTACGGTGCGTGCCGATACCGCTCGACAGTCCGAGTCAGGCGCCTGACGCCGAGGTCGGCCTAGCGGCGTGGCCGATGAGCTTGGCGCCCGTCGTGGTCGGCGTCGTGCCAGAGGACGGTGACGCTACCTTGCCGGTGTGGCCGATGAGCCCCGTTCCGGAGATCGTGGTCGCCGTTGGTGAGCCCGTAGTCCCCGCTGTGGTTGCACCCAGGCGGGTCTCCACAGCAGCGATGCCGGCGCTGATCGAGGCAAGAGATCTCTCCGTGCTGGCCATGCTCGCCCCAATTCCGGCGTCCTCCCTCGCAGCTTGAACGGCAGAGGGTCCTGCCACGCTGGCACCGTGCGCGATGAGTCCGGGTCCGGAGATGGTCGGAGGGGTCGTCGTCCCGCTAACTCCAGCGCCGACCTGACCCGTCGCCGCGGTAGTGGTCGCTACGAGGGGCGCAACGCTGCCGGCCGCCCCGACTAGGACCACAGTGGCGATCAGCTTCGATGGGCGCTTGTGCAACATGAGTCTACCTCCCAAGAGAGTGTGCGAGGGACCGCCGACCAGCGATCCTCTTATGCACTATATAAGAGTTTGTCCCAAATGTCACTCCCCCACTGGCGGACTGGTCTCCAGCCTGGTGGTCGATCTCGTGGACCGTCTGGCGCAAGGAACTCGCCTGGTTGGCCGGCCCGACGGCACCACGCGGGATCGCCCATGCCACCACCCCGGCTGCTAGGAGTCCCAGGCTCAAGAAGGCAACAGCCAAACGACCCGCGAACCGGGCCGCTGCAGGCATCCTGTGCGACCACAAGGTCTCCACCCGGAGGCCGAGCCAGTCCGCTCGGGAGCTGGCTGGCGCAGTTGCCGCCGTCGCCTCGGCTGATCCGCCCAGGGCCAACAGGGCAGAAGCGATGGCCCGGCGGCCGCTGACCTCGACGGCGAACGCGTCCGCAGACAGCTCCGCCCGCAACTCGAATCCTTGGGCCAGCCGGCGCGCCATGGGGACCCAGGCCATCGCCGCCCCTGCCAGCCGGGCCAGAACAAAGCCCAACGGGTCGCGGTGCCGGGCATGGTCCGCCTCGTGCGCCAGGATCGCCAGAAGCTCCTCGGAGCCCAGCTGCGCGACCAGTCCGGTGGAAATGACCACCTGTGGCCGGACCAAGCCCTGGCAGAAGGCGAAGGCCCTTCGGTCCTCACGCAGTGCCAGGCACGGGACCGACGCCCGCTGGGCCAGCTCGGCTAGGGTCACCGAAATCTCGGTGCGCGGTCCGAGCCGGCGCCCCAGCGCCAGCGTGCGAACGAGCTGAGCGAGCCCGACTGCGACGATCATGGCGACTGAGGTCACTGCGACGATCACGAGTGGCACGCCCGGCAACCAGGCACGCAACCCCGACCCTCCGCGATAGCCCAGGCCGGGCAGGGGAGCGAAACAGGCGCGACCAGGCACGAAGCTTGCGCCCATGACCGGCCACCGGCAAGGGAGCAGGTCCGCAAACGACCAGAGGGCCCCGAGAACCAGCAGCGTCTCGCTGGCCGAGGCCAGGAGGATGAGTGGGAAGATCCGCCGTCGCAGTCCCATCAATCGCCATCTTCCGCCAGCATCGCCTTGAGCATCTCATGGAGCCGGGGCTCGGCGGACACGCTGCTCACGAAACCGGCCACCGCGGCGGTTCCGAAGCGCCGGAGCAGCGCAGCCGACGCCTCGGCCGCCTTCCGGGCCACGAACTCCTCGTCGCTCAATATCGGCTGGTAACGGTAGGCTCGCCCCTGCTTGTTGTGGCTCAGCAGCGCCTTGGCCTCCAGGTGGCTGAGGACGGCCAGCACCGTCCGGTAGGCGAGGGGCCTGTCCGGCCTGGCCTGGTTGACCACCTCCGCCACCTCCGCCACGCTGGCTGAGCCCTTCTCGCGGACGCACGCCAGCACCTCGGCTTCCAGCGGGCCCATGCCCGGCGGCGGCTGGGTCGGGCCTCCGCGACCTGCACTAACCTCGCCATCTCCCACGGCACACGCACCTCCTTCGATCTGTTGCGGCCTACTCGTACGCACATACTAGGACTTCGGGCGCTCGGTCAGGTGCGGCGGGTGCGGAGCAGCAGAAGGGCCAGGGCGGCGGCGAGCAGGGCGCACACCGCGGCACCGGTGAAGATGGTGTGCAGCTCGCCGAGCAGGGCGTGCTCGGTGGCCCGGTTGTAGGCGGGGCACGAGGTGGGGTCAGACGGGCAGAGGACGAACGGGGAGCCGATCCGGGCCTGGGCGACGTAGAAGCTGTGCAGGCCCAGCGCGGTCAGCCCGGAGACCCCGACCAGCATCCCGACGGTGCGGGCCACCACCACCAGCGAGCTGGCCAGGCCGTGCAGGCGGTCGGGGACCGAGCCGAGGATGGCGGCGTTCACCGGGGCGATGGCCAGACCAAAGCCCAGCCCGCACACCGCCAGCTCCACGTCGGCCCAGGCGAATGGGAGGCGCAGCCCGCCGATCACCAGCGCATGGGCCATCGCCCCCTGCGACCAGCGCGACATGGCCACAAAGGCGACTACCGACGCGACCATGCCCCCCGCCGCCACCCACGGCCCCGCCGCCCGACGCCGGCAGGCCAGGCCCCCCAGGACCGCACCCACCGGGACCGCAGCCAAGAATCGCAGTAGCTCCAGCGCGGCCCCGAGCTGCGAGTCGGGATACCGGGTTGCCCGGGCAAAAAATGGCACGTCCACCAGCGCAGCCATCAGCGCGGCCCCGATGGCCAGGTTTACCAGCATGGACCCCCACGCGGCCCGGTCGGCGAGGGCGCCCCGCTCGATCAGCGGGCTGCGCGAACGTCGCTGGCGCCAAGCCAGCAGGCCTGCGCAGACCACGCCGATGGGGATCAACTCGGGAGCACCGCCCGATACGACCTGCCTGCTCGGGTCCGCGGTCGAGAACAGCACCACCACACAGGCCAGGAACCCGGCCAGCAGCAGGGCGCCGGGGAGGTCCGCCTGGGCGAGCACCGAGGGAAGTCGGCGCAGCGCCAGGACAGGCCGGACCGACGCGGGCACCCAGCACTCCCGGGCCACGAAGGCCACCAGCACGGCCGCGCTGCCCACCGCCAGCGGGGTGGTCAGCACGCCCCAAGTGGGGCCGCCCACCAGCGGAGCGTACAGGCGGCCCAGGTTGACGTTGGTGGCCAGGGCCTGCGGGGCGGCCAGGGCGAATCCGGCGCCCAGCACCCCGATCACCACCAGCACCAGCCCCGGCAAGTCGCGGCGACGATCCCCACCCGCCAGCGCGCCGGGGAGGTCGGCCTGGCCGAGCACCGAGGGAAGTCGGCGCAGGGCCAGGACCGGCCGGACCGACGCGGGCACCCAGCACTCCCGGGCC
>JBOGGT010000113.1:0-13010 GCA_050744225.1 Acidimicrobiales bacterium
AATGCCCGTTCTACGGGGGCACGATCTGCTCTCTGTGCTGCACCCTGGAAAAGTCATGCCACGACATGTGCAAGGAGGAGGGCATGGTGATCGAGATCTCCCCGCCACCGGTCCCAACCGCAGTCAGATGAGCGAGCTACCCTGGGCTCGGCAGCCTTAGCGGCCCGTGGGTCTGGTCGCTCGGCCAGCTGCATCGCACCGTATCAGCAGGATCGACTGGTCGACCGGGCTGATACGGTGTTGGGGTGCGAACGGCAGGGCTCCTAGGGGCGGGCGCCGTCGGTTACGTGCTCGGGGGCTTTCCCTCCGCGGACCTGGCAACCCGCGCGGCCAAGCGGGAAGGCGCGACTGACCTGCGCAGCGCGGGCTCAGGCAACCCCGGGGCAGTCAACGCGATGGATGTGCTGGGCAAGGGATGGGGCTGGGCCATATTGCTGGCCGACATCGCCAAGGGTGCCTTGGCCTGCTTCGTCGGGCAAGGCCTGGGGGGGGCTAACGGCGCCTACCTGGGTGGCACCGCCGCGGTCGTGGGGCACTGCTTCCCAGCGGCCAACGGCTTCAAGGGCGGCAAGGGTGTGGCTGCCAGTGCCGGGCAGTGCCTGGCAACGTTCCCCGCGTATTTTCCCTTGGATCTGATGGTGGCCCTCGCCGCCGCAAAACCCCGCTGGCGCCGCCGGGCCTTTACCGGCACCGCCATCTCGTCGATGATCTGGGTCGCCAGCGGTACCGTCTGGTGGCGGCGGGGATGGCCCAACCTTTGGGGGCCCAAGCCAGGCCCCGGGCTGCCGATCAGCTCGGCAGCCACCAGCGCGGTGATCTGGTACCGTTTCTGGGCCGCCCGCCGCACCACCCCCGGAGACGCCTGGCGACGCGACCAGGCGGGCGGGGGCCAGGCGGGCGGGGGCCAGGCGGGCGGGGGCCGCGGGCGATGATCGGGGTCTGCACCGACTCCAACTCCCAGATCCCGCCCGAGCTAGCCGCTCGCTACGGAGTGGAGGTGGTCCCGCTGACGGTTACCCTCGACGGAGAGGCCTTCTTGGAGGGGGTGGACCTCGACGCAGACCAATTCTGGGAGCGCATTGAGACCGGGGTCACCGAGGTAGCCACCGCGGCCCCCTCCCCAGGCCAGTTTGGGCTGGCATACCAAGCCCTGGCAGTGCGGGGAGCCACCTCAGTCTGCTCCATCCACGTGAGCCGAGAAGTCTCGTCGACCTATGACGCGGCCAGGCTGGCCGCGGGCGCGACCACGCTGGAGGTAAGGGTGGTGGACTCGGGGGCGGCGTCATTCGGCGTCTCGTGCGCAGTGTGGGAGGCCGCGGAGGCAATCCGGGCCGGGGCGGACCTCCAGCACGCCGCGCTAATCGCAGAGCAGGTCGGGGGGCGCACCGGTAATGTATTCGTGCTCCGAACACTGGAGGTCGCTCGGCGAGGTGGGCGGCTGGCGCCGGGCGTGGAGAGCTTTCCCGGCGGTACCCTGCCCATCTGGTCCATCATCGGCGGGAAGATGGTCGAGGTCGGGCGGGCCAATGACCTCGAAAGCGCCTGCGGCGCGATGGCCGACTACATCCTGGACTCCCCAGGGTCCACCAAGAGGGTCGCGGTAGGAACCGCTGACCCCGCCACCGAAGCTCTGGCCTCGGCCCTGGAGCTAAGGCTGCGACCAGCTCGGGGGGTGGCGGACCTCATCCGCTACCGCATCGGGCCGAGCGTGGGTGCCCACACCGGATCGGGAACCGTAGGGGCGTACTGGTACCCGCTTGGCTGACGCGCCGCTCGCCACGCCCGCGAGGTAGCCGGCAAGGAGTGGGTGGACACGAACTGCCGGCACCACTGGGCACTATTTCTTAAAAGGTTGCTCAAGAGCTGCGGTCAGGGCCTGGACTACCTGCTCCTGGAGCATGCTCAGGTAGGCGTAGGTGGCCATTGCCGGGGCGTTGGCGTCGCCCGGGGCCAGGGCTTCGAAGTCCTCCCCCACGTCAAGGCGGGTCCCGAGCACCAGCCGGAGGTCGTTGAGCGCCCCCAGCCAGGAGTTGAGCTGTTCGTCGTCCAGCATCTCCGCGTCGACCGTCGACTCAAGGATGCGCAAAGAAGCCCGGTGCGACTCGATGAGCGAGTCCCCGACCATCTGGCGGTACTCGGCCTCGCCGGCCGGATCGTCGGCGTAGGCAGGGGGGAAAAGCCGGCGCGTGCTCTCGTCACGCGCCGCGATGAGCTGGCGGACCTGCGAGGGAAGCGTGCGCAACAGCTCCCGCTCAGCCGCCGGGAGGCGTAGCTGCCAGCCCCCATCTCGGGTGCGCCGCAGGCGGGCACGGATCATACGTCGTGCTCCATCGTCGCCCACAGACCGTGCTCGTGTAGACGCATGACGTCGGCTTCCGCCCGCTCACGCGGTCCCGCTGAGACCACGGCGCGACCGCGCTGGTGCACATCGAGCATGAGCTTGGTGGCGTGCGCCCGGCTGTAGCCGAAGAGCTTCTGGAAGACGAAGGTCACGTAGGACATCAGGTTGATCGGGTCATTCCACACGATCACCACCCAGGGCCGGTCGGGCGTGACGTCACTGGTCGGCGTCGGCTGATCGACCCTGAGGGGGACGGCGGAGGGCGTTGCCGGAGCCATGGCGAGATTGTCCCGCGAATCAGCTCGCCGCGGTGGGCGCGGAGCCAGGGGACCTGCGTTGGTTGCCGGACCATTCGGCCAGCTCCGGGCTCCCATAGCTCTCCGCGCTGGAGGGGAACTCGCCCGAACGCACGTCTGCGGCCCAGGCGACCAGGGCCTCGGACCCCAGACGAGACAGCTCGGCGTACCGCCGGATGAAGCGAGGACTCTGGCCAGCAAAGCTGGTTGTGCTGGCCCCGCTCTCCGCAGCGGCGGGCGCGCTCCGGTCCCCCACACCACCTGGCAGGCCCAGACCCAGCACATCGTGAAGCACCAGAACCTGACCGTCGCAGTGCGGGCCGGCTCCGATACCGATGGTCGGGCACCGAACGGACCGTGTTACCACCTCGGCCACCACCGAGGGCACCCCTTCGAGCACCAGAGCGAAGCAGCCCGCTTCCGCCAGGGCTATGGCGTCGCACACCAGCGCATCCGCCTCCGGAGCGCCGCGCGCCTGGACCCGGTACCCACCCATGGTGTGCAGCGACTGCGGTGTCAGGCCCAGGTGCCCCATCACCGGGATCTCGGCATTGATCAAGGCTTCGATCATGGGAAGCCGGTGCCGCCCGCCTTCCAGCTTGACCGCCCGTGCCCCGGCCCGAACCAGGACCGCTGCGTTCACCACAGTGTCGGCCGGGCTCAGGTGGTAGGTGATCCAGGGCATGTCCGCCACCACCGGACAGCGCGGCGTGGCCTGGTGGACCGCAGCGACGTGGTGGGCCATCTCCTCCAGTGTCAGGCTAAGGGTATCGGGTCGACCCAATACGACCATCGCCAGCGTGTCGCCCACCAGGATGATATCCACACCTGCTCGGTCAGCCATGGCTGCTCCTGGAGCGTCGTAAGCAGTGACCATTACCAGGGCTTGGTGAAGGTTGCTGCGCTTGTGAGTGCTGATTTTCGGGATGCTCAGCCCCGACGGTGACAAGGACATCAAGCTCTCAGCCTACGAGCCGTCAGCCTACGAGCCCTCAGCCGACGAGCGCTGCCGGCCGCCGAGGACCTGCATCCGCGATAGATGGTTCCAGGCACAGGCCGGGCACACCTCCACCACGTAACAGGCAATCTGCGCTACGCCGCGGGAGAACCTGGCGACCTCGGCGGGTGAGGTCACGCATCGCCCTCCGGCAGGCAGACGGGGGCCGAAGACGAACGAGACATGCACGAGTCGGACCTCGCCACAGATCGGGCAGTCTTCGGGGGTCTGGTCCCCCAAGTGGCGGGCCACGCGAAGGAGCTCTGGGTGGGCGTCGCACACATCGTTCCGAGACAATCGGCCTTGGCGGAACTCGCGGACCACCGAGTTGCGGGCCAGTCGGTAGTCGATTTGGCCCGGCAGGGACCCAATGGTGCCCCCCTCCACAGATGCCGGGCCAAAGCTCATTGGTGCTCAGCGTATCCGGGCGGACCTGCGAGAGCGAAGTGACACTGCACGCGGAGGGGGGCCGGGAGCGCGGGCCGGGAGCGGACGCAGAGGTGGTAGTCTTCGATATATCGTTTCGATACATCGATTAGAGAATGGGGTGCAGTAGGAATTGCTGGAGCTGGCCATCCTGGGGCTGCTCGAGGAACAGGACCTGCACGGCTACGAGCTGCGACGGCGGCTGGGCGAGACGCTTGGATTCTTGGTGAGTGTGTCCTTCGGGTCCCTCTACCCTGCCTTGGCGCGTCTCGAGGCCGCTGGAGCGGTGACTGCCCTCAGCCCCGAAGCCCACGAGAGGCCGGACTCCCGGGCCAATGATGACCTCGAGGGTGCTGGTCGCATACCGATGACCGGGTCGCTCACCGGAGAGCGGGCGGCCTTCCGAGGCGCAAGGTCCCCTGGAACCAAGGCCGCCGGCCGGTCGTCCGGCGCGCACGCCACCGGAGCCAAGAGCACCCGTCAGCGCCGGGTCTACTCGATCACCGGCTCCGGCAAAGAGATGTTCAACCGGCTCCTGGCCGGCGAGGGTGAACCCGGCGAGGCGGAGGATGATCGGGGCTTTGCGCTACGGCTGGCGTTTGCCCGACACCTGTCCCCTGAGGCCAGGCTTCGGCTACTCGAACACCGCCGCGTCGTCGTAACCGAGCGCCTTGTTCGCAGCACAACCAGCCGGAGCGCAGCCCAGGTCACTGACACATGGCGAAAAGCGCTTGCCGAACGCGGCTCCGAAGCCCTTGGTGGCGACATCGCCTGGCTGGACCGCTTGATAGCGGCAGAGCGGGCGCGTGCAGATCCCGCAGACCAGATCGAAGCGGGCGCCGTGCCCGAAGCTGGCATACCCACCCCTAGAAAGGTACCAAGTTCATGAGCAAGATCCGTGTGGCCATTGCGGGCGTCGGCAACTGTGCCAGTGCCCTTGTACAGGGCCTTGAGTACTACCGCGGGGCGGATCCCCAAGACGCGGTACCCGGCCTGATGCACGTGGTGCTGGGGGGCTACCACGTTGGCGACGTCGAGGTGGTGGCTGCCTTTGACGTCGATGCTGCCAAGGTCGGCCTGGACCTGGGAAAGGCGTTGTTCGTCCCACCGAACAACACAGTCCGCTTCTCCGCAATCGCGGATCTGGGCGTGACCGTCCAACGCGCCCCGACACTCGATGGTCTCGGGCTGTACTACCGTGAGACGATCCAAGAATCGCCGGCCGAGCCGGTGGATGTCGCGGCCGCTCTGGCTGATTCAGGAGCCGAGGTACTGGTGGCGTACCTACCGGTGGGCTCCGAGGAGGCCCAGAGGTACTACGCCGAGGCCTGCCTGACTGCCGGGGTCGCCTTCGTCAACGCCATCCCGGTGTTCATCGCCAGCGACCCCGCCTGGGCCGAGCGGTTCCGGGCCGCCGGGCTCCCCATAGTGGGCGACGACATCAAGAGCCAGGTGGGGGCCACCATCGTACACCGCATCCTGGCCAGGCTGTTCGAGGACCGTGGGATGGCGCTCGATCGCACCTACCAGCTGAACGTGGGCGGGAACATGGACTTCAAGAACATGCTGGAGCGCTCCCGCCTGGAGTCCAAGAAGGTCTCCAAGACCCAGTCGGTGACCAGCCAGATCGAAAACGGAATCTCCGCCCACGACGTCCACATCGGACCCTCGGACCACGTGCCCTGGCTGGACGACCGCAAGTGGGCCTATATCCGCCTCGAGGGCCGCAACTTCGGGGACGTCCCCCTCAACCTGGAGCTGAAGCTGGAGGTCTGGGACTCGCCCAACTCTGCCGGGGTGATCATCGACGCCGTCCGCTGTGCGAGGATCGCCCTGGACCGCGGCATCGGCGGCCCGCTGCTGGGTCCATCGGCTTACTTCATGAAGTCCCCACCGGTCCAGTACCACGACGACGTCGCACGTCAGATGGTCGAGGATTTCGCGGCGGGGACGTAGGCCACGGCAAGGCCAGCGCAAGCACGCCCCGCTCGGATCGGGCATGATGGCAGCTGTGCCCAACGACAACCTCGCCGCCTGGGATCACCACGCGACCCAGTACCAGAGTTACTCGCGACTGTCGACCGATGTCGCCCACTACGGACCTGACATCGGAACGGAGGCGGACCTGCACCTGCTGGGGGACGTGCGGGGCAAGCGCGTCCTCGAACTGGGCTGTGGCGGGGCGCAGTGTTCGATCGCGTTCGCCAAGCAGGGCGCCACCGCCATCGGCATCGACTTCTCCTCCGCTCAGATCACCTACGCCCGCCGACTGGCGGAACGAGAGAAGGCAAAGGTCGAGTTTCACCAGGGGGATGTCGCCGACTTGGCCTTCTTGCGAGCAGACACCATTGACCTGGTGTTCTCCGCCCACACCTTCGGCTTTGTGGAAGACCTGCGCCGCGTCTTTCGCCAGACGCACCGGGTTCTGCGGGTCGGAGCACCATTGGTGTTCAGCCTGCCACACCCTGCCTACGCGATGATCGATGACAGCACGCTGGGAGTGCGCCGCTCCTGGTTCGACCACTCACCCATCGACTACGAGCGTGACGGCTCCGCCTTCACCGAGTACCGCCATTCGATCCCCGAGCTGTACGGGGACCTGCTGCGCTCCGGCTACCGGGTGGACGCCATCGTCGAGCCCGAGCCACTGCCCTCAGGCCCTCGAAGCCCCCATTGGCGCGACGCATTCCGCCTGGTACCCCACACACTCATCATTCGAGCGCGCAAAGAGGGCGTTTAACTGAGCCGGGCTGCCCTCACCCGCCGCGCCCACCGACGCGCACTAGCGCCCTATCCCAAGTCCTCCATCCGCTGCGCCCTCACCGCGAGCACCAACTTGACCACCAACCACACGGTTGCCAGAAGGTAAAGGATCTGGAACCAGCGCTCCGGCCCCCAGGGTCCGACGGTGGTAAACAGCGTCGCCAAGGTCAGAGGAACCAGGCGACGGCTGAGGGTGGCCAGCAGGATTGCCCCCGACAGGACTAAGCCGACGGCCAAGTAGGTTGCGCCGGTGACGTGGCCTTCGGCGTGATTGAGGTTGGGCACCCACAGTACCAGAAAGGAGAACATGGCAATGGTGGCGGCGGAGAAACCGATGCCTCGCGCCGACTGGTCGAGCTTGAGGGAGAGAACATTCATGGAGTCATGTCATAGGTCAGGGCTGTATCGGCGGCGTTTCCGCATTGTGAACTCTGTGTTACGCCTGGACGCCCAAGACAGTTCACGTAGCAGTAACAAATAGGCAATCGGGGCGAAACTCGGATGATCCAAGGTAGGTGATCGCCTGACACACAGGGCACCGCAGACCTGAGAGGAGCACCTTCGAGTTGATTGGCGCACTGATTCCATACCAACCATACCTGCAATCAGGGGACAACGCCTGGCAACTGACGGCGGGAACCCTGGTCGGGCTGATGAGCCTGCCCGGCATTGCTGTGCTCTACGGCGGGCTAGTGCCACGTAAATGGGCGGTGAATACTATGCTCATGGCGTTCACTGGGTTCGCCGCCGTTCTCATTGTCTGGGTTCTCTGGGGCTTCGATATGGGATTCGGGTCCCCGTTGCACATAACGGGCTCCGGGTTCCTCGCCAACGTGATCGGCATCCCCGGTAATGTGCTCAGCAGCATAAGCGAGCAGGGCCGGGCGCATATCCCCTTGCTTTCGGGCACCGGGGTCCAGCCCCAGTTCAACTTCCCCCAGTCCAGCCTGATCTACTTCCAGTTCGTCTTCGCTGCGATCACGCCCTTGCTGTTCCTGGGCAGCGTCCTTGGCCGGATCAACTTCAAGGTCTGGGCGATATTCGTCCCGGCATGGACCACCTGCGCCTACACAGTGAACGCCTTCTTGGTCTGGGGCGGCGGCTGGTGGGCGCAGCGTGGCGCGGTTGACTTCTCCGGTGGGTTCGTGATCCACCTGGCCGCCGGGACATCGGGTTTCGTGGCCGCCTGGGTCATCGGTCCCCGACTGGCCCGAGATCGACAACGCTTTGTGCCCCACAACTTGATGATGGTTGCGATCGGCGCAGGGATCCTGTGGCTCGGCTGGAACGGGTTCAACGGAGGTGACCCCTACTACGCGGGGGCCGACGCCGCCTCCGCGGTGCTCAACACCAACCTCTGCGCCGCAGGGGCCTGCCTCACCTGGATCCTCATGGACACCTTCGTAGGCAAGGAGCGCAAGCCTACCTTCCTCGGGGCGGTCAACGGCCTGATCGTCGGGCTGGTGGTCATCACCCCAGGCGCCGGGTTCGTAAACGGCGTGGGAGCGCTCACCGAGTCGTTCATAGGCTGCGTGGTGGTCTGGTTCTCCTTCAACAAGCTGAGCCGTACGCGGTTCTTCCAGAAGGTGGATGACGCCATGGGGGTGGTCCACACCCATGGAATCGCGGGACTGATGGGTGGGCTGCTCGTCGGGGTCTTCGCCGACCCGAACATAATCGAGTATCCCGGCAGCGGGGGGACCGCCGGCTCCTCGGTAACCGGTGCTCTCTACGGGCATCCGAAGCTCCTGATCGCCCAGGCAGGGGCGGCACTCACCGTCATCGTGTGGGACGCCTTTGTGACCTTCGCCCTGCTCAAGCTGATCGGGCTGTTCCTGCCCCTGCGGATGCCCGACGAGATGCTAGAAGCCGGAGACATCGCCATCCACGGCGAGGAGGCCTACCCGTCCTCGACCGGCATCGAACGCGTGGACTCACCCATACCCGCCCTGGCCAGTTCGGCAACCGATGCCGGCCCCCTCGGGACCCTGGGTGGGGTCGGATCGATTGGTACCGGGTTCTCAGGGCCGCTCCCAGGGACCACTGGACTCGGCAACCCAACCGGCTTCGGCAACCCGAGCCTGTCGCTGGAGCTCAAACCCGACCCAACCCGCGACCTGGGCGGAGGTGGGTCATGAAGCTCGTGGTCGCGGTCATCAAGCCATTCAAGTTCGACGAGGTCAAAGATGCTCTCCAGAAGGTCGGCATCAACGGCCTCACGGTTACCGAAGTCCAGGGCTACGGCCGCCAGCGCGGACACACGGAGGTATACCGCGGGGCCGAGTACCAGGTGGACCTGGTACCCAAGCTCCGCTTGGAGGTCGTGGTGGGAGACGCCGAGGTCAAGGCACTGGTCGAGGCCCTGGTGGCCGCCGCCCACACCGGAAAGATCGGTGACGGCAAGGTCTGGGTGACGGAGCTGGACGAGGTGGTTCGCATCCGCACGAGCGAACGGGGCGAGGAGGCCCTTTAGACCGCCCCCTCGATCTTTCTCGGCAGGCCGGCACCCGCTACTAAGCGGGTGCCGGTCGCCCCTTGTCCCACCCCTATTGCTGAAACAGATCCTGAGACGATTGGACCAAGCTCGTGGCCGGAAGCCTACCCTGGCCAGCGGAACCGCTGGCACCCAGCCCCAGACACACGATCGCGATAGTGGCGCTGGTGGCGCTCGTCGCCCTGGCTGGGGCCGGGGTGTGGGCGCTGATCAGCCCCAATGCCTACGCGCGCTCAGCGAACGGGTGCGTCAACCTAGTGGCCGCAGTCTCCACGGGTGGCAGCCTGATCCACGAGTGCGGCTCCGCTGCGCGAACCTGGTGCCGCTCGGAGTACGCGCTCCAAAACAGCTTCGCCCACCTGGTCCAGGCACAGTGCCGCTTGGCCGGCCTCGAACCGGCCGGAGCGTCCTGAGCGCTGGGGGGACCTACGGGCGGGGTCAGGAGGGCCGATTCGCCTCCCACCAGGCCAGCAGACGGCGGGTGGCCTCCTCCTCGCCCAAAGGCCCCTCGTCGAGACGCAGCTCCAGGAGGAAGTCCAGCGCCCGTCCGACGGTGGGGCCGGGCTCGATGCCGAGGATCTCCATCACCGCAAGCCCGTCCAGGTCGGGTCGGATAGCGGCCAGCTCCTCCTGTGCCTCAAGCTCGGCGATGCGAAGCTCCAGCTCGTCCATGCGCGCCCCGAGCGCCTTGGCCCGGGCTGCATTCCGGGTGGTGCAGTCACACCGGGTCAGCTCGTTCAGCCTCCCCAGCAGCAGACCGGCATCGCGCACGTATCGGCGTACCGCACTGTCAGTCCAGCCCAGCTGGTAGGTATGGAAGCGCAGGTGCAGGGCCACCAGCTCGGCGACCTGCTCCACGTCCTCGGTGGAGTAGCGCAGGGCTCGCATCCGCTGGCGAGTCATCCGGGCACCCACCACCTCGTGATGATGGAAGGAGACTCCCTCGGACCCGATGGCCCGCGTCCGGGGCTTGCCGATGTCGTGGAACAGTGCGGCCAGGCGCAGGATCCGCTCCGGGTGGGTCTTTTCCACCACCGCGATGGTGTGGGCCAGGACGTCCTTGTGTCGGTGGATCGGATCCTGCTCCAGGGCCATGGCCGGTAGCTCCGGCAGGAACTCCCCCGCCAGCCCGGTGTCCACCAAGAAGTAGAGCCCAGGTGATGGCCGGGGCACCACCATCAGCTTGTCCAGCTCGTCTCGGATCCGCTCCGCGGAGACGATGGCCAGGCGGCCGTGGAGGGTTCGGACGGCCTCGGTGAGCTCCGCGTCAGGCTTGAAGCTGAAGCGAGCTATGAAGCGCGCCGCGCGGAGCATCCTCAGTGGGTCGTCGGCAAAGGAAACCTCCGGTTCGAGCGGGGTGCGCAGGCGCCCGGCAGCCAGGTCGCCCAGTCCCCCAAAGGGGTCGATAAGGACGAGGTCGGGAAGGCGCAGCGCCATGGCGTTGATCGTGAAGTCCCGCCGGGAGAGGTCTGCCTCGACCGCGTCGGCATAGACCACCTCGGGCTTGCGCGAATCCGGATCGTATACCTCAGCTCTGTGCGTGGTGATCTCAAAGGTCGTCCCGTGGCGGATGGCAGCGATCGTCCCGAAGCGTTTGCCTTGCAGCCAGATCGCATCCGCCCACCCGTCTAATAGCCCTTCGGTCTCGTCAGGCCGGGCGTCCGTGGTCAGGTCAAGGTCGTAGCCAGGCGCCTGAGCCGACGAAGCGTCACTCACGATGGCGTCACGCACCACCCCCCCAACCAGGTAGAGGCGCCTTCCGGCGGCCTCGAAGCGCTCGGCTAGCCCAGCTGTCTTGGCGACCAGCGGCCGAACCCGCTCGGGGATCATCTCACTCACGGGCCGAGGGTAGTGGTCGGGTAGTGGTGAGTGCTTTCGTGGCGAGCCGGAATCAGGCTCGGGAGAAGCTGGCCAGCGCAGAAAGGCGCAGGAACAGCGCCGCAAGCAAGAGGTCTTCTGTTGGGTTGCGATCGAGGTCCCGCCCAGCTTGGTCTATGACCCCGAGGGCCGCAACGACCTCCGCCGAGGGTGAAGCTGGTTCAAGTCGATCCGCGTAAGCCCGCCCCAGCGCCGCCAGACCAGCACGGAGCTCGTCCACGCGCAGCCTGCGCTGTTCTCGGCGGTGGCGGCTCTCCAGCGCAGCCCGAGCCGGGACACTGCGCTCGCCCCGAGCCTTGGCGGATGCGGCCAAGGCCTGGAGCTCGGCGGCCTGTCGTTCTTGCAGCGGTCCCACCACCGCATCCACCAAGGAAAGCAACTCTGCCACCATGATCGCAACGGTGGCCCCGGTACCATCCAGACGCCGGGGAACCGCCCCCCACGCCGCCTGGCGAGCATCCAAGCCGGGATCTGTGACCAGTGAGCGGGCGCGATCCAGGCTTCCCCTCGCTACCCGGGCTGCCCGTGAAGCCGCCTCGGGTGGTACGCCCTCCGCCTCCAAGATCTCCGTCAAGCGGGCGGGGCCGAGCGCCCGGAACTCGACGGTTACGCAACGGCTGGCGATGGTGGTCAGCTCCGAGACCAGCTGATCGGCAAGTATCACAAACACCGTGGCGGCGGGTGGCTCCTCGATTGTCTTGAGCAGCGCGGGCGCGGCCTGGTGTACCAGGTGGAAGTCCGTGAGGATCAGCACCCGTCGCCTGCCCTCCACTGGGGTGAGCCCGGCGAGACGGGTAACCTCCCTGGCTTCGTCCACGCTGATGTAGGCACCAGTGCGCTCGACGGTCAGGACGTCGGGGTGCGTCCCGGCCAGTGCGAGGTTGCAGTCACGGCAAGCACCACAGCCACCGAGCGCGCAGACCAGACAGGCGGCGAAGGATCGGGCCGCAAGCCTCTTGCCCACCCCGGCCGGGCCCACCAGGAGGTAGGCGTGAACCGGCGCCCGGGCCGCAGCACGCAGGTCTGCCACCGCCCTTGGCTGTCCCATCACCCCTGCGAAGGGCTCAGTCATCTGCCGACCGCCCCCTCCCGGCCAGCACCGCGTCGCTCAGGCAGCAAGTCGCCGAATCGAGCCGATACCGCGGCCCAAACTGCCTCACTTACCTCAGCGATGGTGCCGGCGCGGTCCACCACCACCCAACCGGCCGGGTCAGCCGCAGCGAGAGTGGCGAAACCAGCCGCCACCCGGGATCGAAAAGCCTTGCCCTCTGATTCCAGGCGGTCCGGTTCCAACCGGTCCGGGAAGGTCACGTGGCAGCACCCGTCGCGTTCCAGCAGGATAGTCAGGTCGGGCTCCAGTCCCGCGCTGGCCCAGATGGAAGACCTGCGCAGCTCGTCCACATCCAGTCCCCGGCCAAACCCCTGGTAAGCGAGGGTCGAGCCAGAGAAGCGATCGGTGATGACCCATCGACCTGCCCCCAGCGCCGGCTCGATCACCTCGGACACGTGCTGGGCGCGGCTGGCCAGCATCAACAGAGCTTCGGCACGTTCGTCCACCCTCGGCGCGTCCGTGCTCAGGAGAACTTCGCGCAACAGCTCTCCGAGCGGGGTCCCCCCTGGCTCCCGGACGAGCAGCGCCCCCAGACGCTCGGCCAGCAGGCGAGCTTGGGTGCTCTTGCCACAACCGTCCGGCCCCTCGAGGGCAATGAGGCGGCCCCGGCCGGTGGTCATTCCCCGGAAGGCCCGGACCGGGGCTTCTTGGGGGCGGCGGGCTTCTTGGGGGCGGCGGGCTTCTTGGGGGCGGCGGGCTTCTTG
>JBOGGT010000114.1:0-2311 GCA_050744225.1 Acidimicrobiales bacterium
CGGCACCCCAGCCCGGTGGCAATCGGCCTGCTGGAGCTGGCAGGCCTGGTGCTCTTGCGCCTGGCCTACTCCGGGGTCAGCCCCCCGCGCCCAGTCAAGCCCAGGTCAGTCGCTCGGGCCGGCGCAGTACCCGCCGGCGCAGGGTCCGTCGGCGCGGTGGGCGCAAGGGGGACCAGCGCAATGACCCAGCCCGAGCCCGCTGGGCCAGCCCCCGGATCGCCCAATTCCGATACGGCGGGTGGTCATGGCGGAGCGGTCGGCCAAGCCGGAGGCGGTTCCGGCCGGGCAGGGTCGTTGCTCGGCGCTGGCGCGCGATCTGCGGGTCGGGTCCGCGGGAAGGCGAAGCACAAGGTGGCGGAGGTTGCTCCGGTGGCCGACGAGCTGTTGGGCCGCGGCGCCCGGCGGTTGGGCGGTCTGGCGGGCCGGCGGGCGGCCAAGCGGGAGGCCAAGCGGGAGGCCTCTCGGGGATCCTGATGGCGCCAAGCTCGGGGCTTCAGCTCGGCGTCCGCCGGGTCCACACGCCGCGGGTCAGCCCGCACCGGGTCAGCCCGCACCGGTGAACTGCACCGGGTCAGCCCGCACCGGGTCAGCCCGCACCGGTGAACTGCACCGGGTCAGCCTCCTGGAGGGTCGAAGCCCAGTGCCTCGCCGTAGAAGGCGAGTTCCGCCTCCAAGCAACGCCGGAGGGTGCCGGCTTGGCGAAACCCGTGCTGCTCCCCCTCGAAGCACAAGACGGCGTGGCGGATCCCGCGCTCGCCAAGCGCGGCGGCCATGGCCTCCGCCTGGCTGGGCGGCACCACCGGGTCTTCTGCGCCCTGGAACAGGATCACCGGGCAATCCAGGAGTTCGGTGTGGTACAGCGGTGAGCGTGCCCGGTAGATCTCCAAAGCTTCAGGCCACGCTCCGATGAGCCCATCAAGGTATCGGGCCTCGAACTTGTGGGTGTCGGCGGCCAGGGCGGCTACATCGCCCACGCCGTAGTAGCTGGCCCCGGCGGCGAAAGTGTCACGGAAGGTAAGTGCGCACAGGGTGGTGTAACCACCTGCGCTGGCGCCCCGGATACAAAGGCGATCCACGTCTGCGTGCCCCTGCTCGACAAGGTAGAACGCGGCGTAGACGCAGTCGTCGACATCGGTTAGGCCCCAGCTGTCTCTGAGAGCGTCCCGGTAGGTCCGCCCGTACCCGGTGCTGCCCCGGTAGTTGACGTCTACTACTGCGATGCCCCGGCTGGTCCAGAACTGCACGCTCAGGTTGAGCGCCGAGGAGGTCGCGCTGGTGGGTCCGCCGTGGCTCATTACCAGCAGCGGGGGGCGCTGATCCTCGGGACCCTCAAAGCGGGAGCTGGTGGGGGGATAGAACAAGGCGTGGGCGGCTTGCCCATCACCGGTCAAGAACTTGATGGGCTCGGGCGCGGAAAGGTCGGCGGGATCCAACTCCAAGACCCGGCTGGCGACGAGCACCTTGGGCGCCCCCGGCACTCCGTCGCTACCGATGAGCAGGTCCACCACGGCAGAGGGGGTGCGCGGTTCTCCGCCGATGAACACCACCGACTGCCCTTGCTCGGTGGTGGCAACCTGGACGTGGGAGATCGAGGTATAGGCCAGCTCGATCTTGGTGACCGAACCGGAGGCACTCACCAGGCCCAGGTGGTCGACGCCTCCAGCGGTCCAGGTCCCCACCACGGTGCCGTCGGCCAGGAAGGCATAGGTCGAGAGGCCGAAGACCCACTGCGCCCGTCCCCACTCGCCCTCGGTGTCGGTGACCGCCTGGCTAGTCCCGGTGGCCAGGTCGTATCGGTGCAGGTTCCACCAGCCGTTCGGAGCATCCGACACGTAATACAGTGTCCCGCCCGGCGCCCAAGCGGGTTGGAAGACGGATTCGGTTTGTCCACCGGCGACCAGCTTGGGCTCGGCCAGGGTGGGTCCGGAGCTACTCCAGCCCAGCTCGGCTAACCAGCACTCGGTCCCGTCCCAGGGCATGAGAGGGTGGTCCCAGCAGGTCCACACGAGCCACCGGCCATCCGGGCTGATCCGGGGAAACGAGTAGAAGTCCCTGCCCGTCGCCAGTACGGACCCGCCCGAACCGGTCCTGTTCGCCGGCAGGGCGACGATCTCATTGACCACTTCAGTGGCGCTCTGGCCGAGGTGGGTCTCTCTCAAGCAGTCCAACCACTGACCGTCGGGTCTCGCCACGGCATCGGCATAGCGAACCGGTTGCACCCCCTTTTCCGGAGGCGGCGTCAGCGGCTCCGGCTCGCCCCCCGGCGCGATGCGCCACAGCCGCTGGTCGGCGAAGTTGGAGAACCAGACCG
>JBOGGT010000115.1:0-3840 GCA_050744225.1 Acidimicrobiales bacterium
CCGAGGAGACCTGGACACTCGGGCCGGAGTATCGGGCCCTGTTTGAACGGTCATTGGCCTGGGCGAGCGAGGTTGTCCGGGACGACACCGGAGGCCGCCACCGCCAGCGGATGCGCTGGTGGGCCGCTCTCGCCCTGCTGCGCTCGATTGCCTCCAGCCCGGCGGCCGCTGCCGCCACGCTGGCGCGCCGAGCCGAGGCCGCCGACACGAACAGCGCCGAGGAAGCAGACGTGGTGGGCCGCCTGACCATCTTGGACCTGGGCGACGAGGACGACGCCGAGCCTGCCGACGTTGCGGCCGGCGCCGGTACCGATCCGGTGGAGCCTCCTCTGAGTAATCTGCCCGGTGCGCCGCAGCCCGGTGCCCACTCCCATCTTGCGGCGGCGCCCACCGCTCCGCGCGCCCCTCGGCGGCTAGCGGAGCTGGCCCGCCTGGCCGAGGCCTGCAAGGGAGACGCCGACACCAAACTCATCCGCATGGTCCGCATCATCACCGAGCTCCTCGCCCAGGGTGCGCGTCCAATCATCTTCGCCCGCTTCATTGCCACCGCGGACTACTTGGAGGCCGAGCTGCGCCGACGTCTCGGTCCCGGCGTCGAGGTCGTAGCGGTGAGCGGTCGGATCCCTGCAGCGCACCGCGCCGAGCGGATCGCGCAGCTGGCAACCCATGACAGACGGGTGCTGGTGGCTACCGACTGTCTCTCCGAGGGGATCAACCTGCAGGAGCACTTTGACGCGGTGGTCCACTACGACCTGAGCTGGAACCCGACCCGCCACGAGCAGCGCGAGGGACGGGTGGACCGGTTCGGCCAGCCCCGAAAACAGGTCCGCATCGTCACCTTCTACGGCTCGGACAACCGCGTCGACGCCTTGGTGTTGGACGTGTTGTTGCGCAAGCACCGCGCCATTCGCCGTTCCCTTGGCGTCTCCGTCCCGGTCCCGGGCGACCCGAACACCCTCATCGAGGCGCTCGTGGGTGGCCTCCTGGCACAAGGGGGGTCACTCGCCGGACAGGGGACCCTCGACATCTTCACCCCGGAAGAGGAAAAGGTGCTGACCGACTGGGATGTGGCGGCGGACCGCGAGCGCCGAAGCCGCACCATGTTCGCTCAGGAGGCCATCCACACTGAGGCGGTGGCGGAGGAGCTCGCCGAGGTCCGAGCCGCCATCGGCACGGCTGCTGACGTCGCCCGATTCGTCACCGACGCGGTCGGTGCCCTTGGCGGCAAAGTCGGTGCCCTCGGTGGTAAATGCCGTCCCAGTTCACAGCGACCCGACGCCCCGGTGCGCATCCAGCTCGGCAACGAACCAGCTCTACGTGACGTCGCGGCTGAGGCGCTTGGCAACAAGGCCGAGCTGATCGCCCGATTCTCCGGGACCGCAGTTGAGGGCGAGACCCTGCTCACCAGGGGCCACCCATTTGTGGCCGCGCTCGCCGCACACACCCTCGACCTGGCGCTCGACGACCTCGCCGACGGCCCTGCCCGGCGTGCCGGTGCCATGCGGACCTGGGCAGTGGAACGGGTGACGACCCTGATCCTCGTGCGATTTCGCTTTGACCTGCATCACTCCTCCGGGGCAGCGAGCACTGCGCTGTTGGCCGAGGATTCCGGCGTCCTCGCCTTCGTTGGTGACCCTCACCGGCCCGAGTGGCTCAGCCAGGCCGAGGCCGAAGGCCTCCTCCACGCCGAGCCGTCCGCGAACGTCAACGCTGCCCAGGCAACAGAGTTCGTGGGAGGGGTGCTCGACGCAGCGCCGTCCTGGCGTCCGGGGCTGGAACAGGAAGCAGAGCGTCGAGCTGGGGCTCTGCTCGCGCTACACCGCCGCGTCCGCGCGTCGCTGCGCCAGCCCGTCGGTGCTTACCGGGTCGATGCCCGCCTGCCCCCGGACGTGCTCGGCACCTATGTCCTGCTACCCGGCCCCCCCAGCCCCGCCGGCCCCGAGAGCCCCGCTCGCCCCGGAGCGCCCCAGCTACCCGCCCGTCCATGACCACTCGCCAGCGCGCCTTCGCCACGATCGCCAGCGTGGGCGGGCTGCTTTCCTCCGAGCTGCTCGCCCGCCTGGTGGACCGGGGCGACGCTCAAACAGCACCTCCGGGTCTGCGCGCCGAGGATTACCACCTGGCCCCTGGCGAGCGCCCTAACGAGTGCATCACCCGCTCGTGGAACCGCCTCACCGGAGCCTGGAAGTCCTTCGAGCTCGCCCTGGC
The DNA here is from genome assembly GCA_050744225.1 of Acidimicrobiales bacterium. Lineage (GTDB taxonomy): Bacteria > Actinomycetota > Acidimicrobiia > Acidimicrobiales > JAJPHD01 > JAVKSL01. The sequence continues at coordinate 2,209 of JBOGGT010000115.1, forward strand.
CGCCGCGCCCGCCTCCGATTCAACCGCGACCAGCCTCACCCGGGAGCGCTGGTCCCTGATCGTGTTCTCCGAGCTCGGCTACGGGCGCCTCCAGGGCGCCAAGCCCATCGAGGCCGGCGGCCCGGGTTTGGCGACCAAGGCCTACCCGATCAGTCATGGCTGGGGCCCGGTCCCCATCCACCTGGTCGGGGCCCGGGTCGACCTCGACCATCGACGACCCGGCGTGCGGGGTGCCGCCGGAGCGAGCCCGCACTCCCTGGTCCAGGAGTGCCTGAACCGTTCTGAGGAACACCTGTGGGCGATGGCCTCCAACGGCACCCACCTGCGCCTGCTGCGCGACAGCGTGAGCCTCACCCGGGCGGCGTATGTCGAGTTCGACCTGGCCGCCATGATGGGCGACGAGGCCTTCGACGACTTCGTCATCTTCTGGCTCGCCTGCCACCAAAGCCGCTTCGAAGGTGACCCGACCACCTGTTGGGCCGAGCGGTGGTGGGCTGAAGCAGCCGTCGCGGGGACCCGAGCCCTGGACACCTTGCGCGGTGGGGTCGAAAAGGCCATCGAGGCCCTCGGCACCGGGTTCATCGCCCACCCCGCCAACCACGTACTGCGCGATGGCCTCGAAGACGGCACCCTGGGCGCTCTGGACTACTACCGCCAGCTGTTGCGGCTCGTCTACCGGCTGATCTTTGTCTTCGTGGCCGAGGACCGTGACCTGTTGGCCAGCCCTGACGCCCCCGAGGTCGCCCGGCGGCGCTACGAGAATCACTACTCGCTGGGCCGGCTGAGGCGAATAGCCGAAATCACGAGGGGGACAGGGCACGGTGATCTCTGGCAGGGCCTGTCGGTGGTGCTGCGTGCTCTCGGGAACCCCGGCGGCGAATCAGCGCTTGGCTTGCCGGCGCTGGGCGGCGCGTTGTTCTCGCCCGAAGCCACGCCCACCCTTGATAGTGCCGCCCTGGCCAATCGGGACCTGCTGACGGTCATCCGGGCACTGGCCTTCACCGCCTCGCAGGGCGCCTCCCGCCAGGTGGACTATCGCAACCTCGGAGCCGAGGAGCTGGGCTCGGTCTATGAGGCCCTGCTCGAACAGCACCCCGAGGTCAACCTGGCTGCGCGGCGCTTTGCCCTGGCAACCGCAGCGGGCAACGAGCGCAAGACCACCGGTAGCTACTACACCCCAACGTCCCTGATTCTGGCTCTGCTGGACAGCGCCCTCGACCCGGTGCTCGATGAAGCAGCGGCCGCTCATGACCCCGAGGCCGCCATCTTGGCTCTGGCTGTGCTCGACCCGGCGTGCGGCAGCGGGCACTTCCTCATCGCCGCGGCGCACCGCATCGCCCGGCGCCTGGCCGGGGTGCGCACCGGCGAGGAGGCCCCCGCCCCCGGGCCGATCCGTACCGCCCTGCGCGACGTCATCGGGCACTGCCTCTACGGCGTCGACGTCAACCCGATGGCGGTCGAGCTGTGCAAGGTGGCCTTTTGGATGGAGTCCCTGGAGCCAGGCAAGCCGCTGGGCTTCTTGGACCACCGCATCGTGTGCGGCAACTCCCTGCTGGGTACGACGCCGGCCCTGCTGGAGGCCGGCATCCCCGACGCAGCGTTCAAGGTACTGGTGGGGGACGACAAGGCCGT